>NZ_JBDJMB010000029.1:0-39843 GCF_039673645.1 Stenotrophomonas sp. TWI700
GCTCCAGGGGATCTCCGATGCGTGCGAGGAGCCGGCCAGCGGCCGGCACTACCCATGTCTGATCGTTGCGAGGGGCCGGCCAGCGGCCGGCACTACCCGTGTCCGATCAGCGCGGCTGCTTGATCGGCAGCACCAGCCGGAACCGTGAACCCACGCCCGGCGTGCTGTCCAGGTCGATGCGGCCGTGGTGCTTGTTGATGATGCTGTAGGAGATCGACAGGCCCAGCCCGGTGCCGCTGCCGACCGGCTTGGTGGTGAAGAACGGATCGAAGATGCGCTGGCGCAGGTCCGGCGAGATGCCGCCGCCGGTGTCCTCGAACTCCACCCAGACCGTGTCGCCGTCCACCCCGGTGCGCACGTTGATCGTGCCGCGATCGGCGATGGCGTGGCCGGCGTTGAGCAGCAGGTTCATGTAGACCTGGTTCAACTCGGACGGCAGGCACTCCACCAGTGGCAACTGGCCGAACTCGCGGTGCAGGGTCACCTTGTACTTGAGCTCGTTCCAGATGATGTTGATCGTGGATTCCAGGCCCGCATGCAGGTCGACCAGCTTCCACGACTCATCGCGGCCGGAGTACGAGAAGTCCTTCAGGTCGCGAACGATGCGCGTCACCCGCTCGATGCCCTCGCGCGATTCGGCCATCAGCTGCGGCAGATCGCGACTGATGAAGTCGATGTCGAAGCGTTGGCGGATGTCGTCGATCTCCGGGATCAGCGCCTTCGGGTCCGGCGCACGCAGGGCCCGCTCGTAGGCTTCGATCACGGTGAACAGGCTGCGCAGGTACTCCTGCAGGCTGCCCAGGTTGGAGTGCACGTAACCGATCGGGTTGTTGATCTCGTGCGCCACGCCCGCGGCGAGCTGGCCGATCGAGGCCATCTTCTCTGACTGCAGCAGCTTTTCCTGGGTGCCGTTGAGGCGCAGGTAGGCCTGGCGAAGCTCGGCATGGCGCTGCTGCAGCTCGCGCTCGTAGTCTTCCTGGCCTTCGATGCGCCGGAACAGCGCCAGATAATGCCGCTGGCCGCCATCGTCGTGATGGTAGACATGCGCGATGACCATCCGCTCGCCGACCGGCAGGCTGCCGTTCCAGTGGCCGTTGAGGCGCGCCTGTTCCAGCGCGTCGGGCGGCAGCAGTTGGCGCAGCCATTGCGCCGGGGTCAGCTCGGCGTCGCGTTCGTCCTGGCCGAGGATTTCGCTGACCGCGGCGTTGGCCAGGGCCACGCTGCCATCCTCGCGGAACAGCAGCACGCCCTCCTTGATCCGTTCAAACAGGGCAAGCAGGACCGGATGCGGGGGCAGCGGCGCGGTGACAAGGGCGGAAGTTACGGTCACGGTCACATCGAGGCAGCAGGAAACAGGCGCTCAATATACGCGGTGACGTTCACATCGGCAGCCCGGGGCCGCCAGACGGGGGAGATCAGGCGACCGCGAGCGGCCGCCGGGTGTTGAGCGTATGCGACTGGCCTTTGGCATCGTACGCCGCCGCATCTTCGCTGCGGCCGAGCTGGCGCAGCGCCCAGTTGACCTCGCGGCGGCGCCGGGACAGCAGCACGCCGTTGGCGCGGTTGCGCTCGGCCAGCTCCTGCACGCGCTCGGCCTGGCCGAGCGGCAGGGCCGCCTCGAGGGCCCGCAGGGCCTCCAGCTTGGCGCCCGTCGCGCGGATCAGGGCCTGCACATCATGCTCGACCAATGCCTGGCGTTCGACGTCCAGGGCATCGCTGAGGCGCTGCAGCGGCTCGCTCATCGCCAGCGTCATCCCTGCAGCTGCTGGTCCAGCTCAAGCATGCGCGACGCGATCGCGTCGGGGTTGATCTTGTAGGTGCCGTTCTGCAGCGAATCGCGCACAGCCTGGACACGGGCCGCGTCGATCGCCGGGGCGGTGGACAGTTCGCGCTGCATCGCCTGCAGGCTGGTGGCTTCGCCGGTCAGGCGCAGGCTGTCAGCGGCTTCCACCGGGCGGGCCGGTGCATCGGTGCTGACGCTCGGCTTGGTGCCCGGAGCGACGCTGCGCAGATGGGCGGTGGCCTGCAGGTTGCCGTCGATTTTCTGGCTCATGGAGTTGTCCTGGGAATGCGGTTCACAAGGGATAACGGCCGGTCGGGCGCCATCTTTAGGGGAATATTGCAGGTTTTACGGGAAATGTGGCCCGTATTCACAATAGTGTTCAGCGCGTCACTAAAACGTCACCACTGGCCGCGACGGTGCCCTGCACGATCTTGCGCGAGGAAAGGTTCTCGACCGAGACCCGCTCGTTCTCGCCGGCATCGGCCATGGCGCGGCCGGCAACCCGGACCTCCACCCCGCCCCGCCGCGACACCAGCGCGACACTGTCGCCCCGGCGCACCAGCCGCTGCGCGACCAGGTCATTGGCCGAGAGCAGACTGCCGGCGCTGAGGGTCCTGCGTGCCACGCGGCCGACGGCGGCGGCCGGATCGGCCAACGCAGCACCGGCGATCCGGGCCGCATCACGCTGGCCTGTCGTGATATCGGCCGCCGACAGGGTTTCTCCAGCGGCGACGCCCCGGTTGAGAATGAGCACGGTCTGGTTGCGGCGCACCTTTACCGGCACGAACAGGCGCCAGCCGCCCGCATCGGGGCAGCTGACCTCCACGGTACTGGTGCCGGTCGGCTGGGCTGCCAGCGGCTGGCCACAGGCGGGCAGGCGCAGGGCCGAGTCCAGCGTGGTGTCGCCTTCACTGCCGGCCGGCAAGGTGCCCAGCGCCGCCTGGCGGATGCTGTCCACCGGCTGCCAGGCACCGGCGGCCCAGGCGGGTGCCGCCAGCAGCAGCGCGGCAAAGACAAGAGAACGCATGGGCACTCCAAGGGCAAGGAACATGCGCAGCACGATGCAAGCCCTATGCCGAGCCGTCGTGCACGCCGCGCTCAAGTCATCGCCACCGCCGCCGATACCAAGCCCATGTCCCATGACCTGCTCAACCGCATCGACCAGCGTACGCGACTGGCCGGCCACAATCGTCTGGCCCTGCTGCTGTTCCGGCTGGGTGGACGTCAGCTTTTTGGCGTGAATGTCTTCAAGGTGCAGGAAGTCCTGCGCCGTCCGGGCCTGTTCCAGGTCCCCGGGCTGCCCAGCCAGTTCGCCGGTGTGGCCGATGTACGTGGCCGTTCGGTGCCGGTGCTGGACCTGGGCCTGGCGATCGGCCACCCCGAGCGTGAGCCCGATGCCGACAAGGCGCCGGGCTACCTGGTGGTGACCGAGTTCAACCGCTCGATCCAGGGTTTCCTGGTCAGCGGTGTGGAACGCATCGTCAACATCGCGGTGGAGGACATCCATCCGCCGCCGGAGCTGGGCGCTGAATCGAGCTACCTGACCGCGGTCACCCGCTTCCAGGGCGAACTGATCCAGGTGATCGACGTGGAAAGCGTGCTGGCCGACATCGCCGAGATCCGCGGCGAGGCGGTGCTGGACCCCTCGATGGCCCTGCCCGCCGATGCTCCGCCGATGCAGGTGCTGGTGGTGGACGACTCGCGCGTGGCCCGCCAGCAGATCCGCAGCGTGCTCGACCAGCTGGGGGTCGGGGCGACCCTGCTCTCGGACGGCAAGCAGGCGCTGGACCACCTGCTGCAGATCCACGCGTCGGGCGAAAACCCCGCCGAGCGCTACGCCATGGTGATCTCCGATATCGAGATGCCGGCGATGGACGGCTACACCCTGACGACGGAAATCCGGCGTCACCCGGGCCTGGCCGGCCTGTACGTGCTGCTGCACACCTCCCTGTCGGGCGTGTTCAACAACGCGATGGTCGAGCGGGTCGGTGCGAACGCCTTCGTGGCCAAGTACTCCCCGCATGAGCTGGCGGACTTCCTGCTGGACCGCCTGCGCAAGGTGGCGATGGCGGCGTAACACGCCGCCGCGGACCGGCCCGCCGCCCATCTGGCACGCCGCTTGCACTGCCCCAGGCATCGTCCCGTGGGAGTGCGTCATGCCCAATCTGATTTCGAACTATCTGGGTGTCCATGCCCAGGCCATGCCGTTGCGCGAGCAGCGGATGAAGCTGATCGCCAGCAACCTGAGCAACGCCGACACCCCCGGGTACAAGGCCCAGGACCTGGACTTCGATGCCGCCCTGCGCAATGCCCAGGGACTGGATGCCAATGGTCTGATGAAGACCACCAGCGAGAAGCACTATGAGATCGGCGGCGGGTTGAACCCGTTCCAGATCGCCAAGGACGGCGTGCAGCCGAGCATCGACGGCAACACCGTCGACCCGGATGCCGAACGTGCCGCCTACGGCCGCGCCGCGCTGGAATACCGCGCTTCGCTGAGCTTCGTCGAATCCAAGGTGCGCTCCATGCTCACCGCGATCACGGGGCAATAAGCCATGAGCAACCTGCCCATCTTCGATATCGCCGGCTCCGCGCTGCAGGCGCAGTCCGTGCGCATGAGCACCATCGCCTCCAACCTTTCCAACGCCGACACCGTCGCCGGCTCGGCCGATGCCGTCTACAAGCCGCTGGAGCCGATCTTCCAGTCGGTGACCAGCCGCACCGACCCGAACATCACCACGGTGCAGGTCAAGGAAATCAGCCAGAGCAATGCCGCGCCGATCCAGCGCTACGAGCCCGGCCACCCGCTGGCCGATGCCGACGGCTACATCTACCAGCCCGACGTGGACCCGGTCGCGCAGATGGTCAACCTGATCTCGACCTCGCGCAATTACCAGGCGGGCGTGGAAATGCTGACCACCGCCAAGGAACTGGCGCTGGCCACGCTGACCATGGGTCGCTGACCCTCTTACCGCAGGAATCCACTCCCATGAGCAGCACCAACGGCGTTGGCCAGAACAGCAGCGACATCTACACCGCGCTGGGCCTGAACGCACCCAACAGCGATACCAGCAAGAAGAAGAGCACCCTGGACCAGGCCGATTTCATGCGCCTGATGACCGAGCAGCTGCGCCACCAGGATCCGCTCAAGCCGATGGACAACACCCAGATGGTCGCGCAGATGGCGCAGCTGTCGCAGGTCCAGGGCATCACCGACCTCAACAACACGGTCAAGGGCTTCCAGGATTCGATGTCCAGCGACCAGATCCTGCGCGGCGCGGCCCTGGTCGGCCACGAAGTGCTGGTGCCGTCGGAGAAGCTCGCGCTGGAGAAGGAAGGCGATGTCACCGGCATGGTCGCCGCGCCCGGCGCCGGCTTCGTGACGGTGGACATCACCGACGCCAACGGCGTCAAGGTCAACCAGATCAGCGTGGAAGCCAAGGCCTCCGGCGAAGTCACCTTCGACTGGGACGGCAAGGATGCCAACGGCAACCGCATGGCCGAAGGCACCTACACCATCGCCGCCTCGCACACTGATACCGCCGGCACCAAGACCAAGCTCAACACCTACGTGCAGGCCCCGGTGGAGAGCGTCACGGTCGGCACGGACGGCCTGTACCTCAACCTCAAGGGTCTGGGCACGGCCCCGATCGACTACGTGCTCCGCATCAGCTGAGCCGCCCCACCCGCATCCACAGGAGCATCCCATGGGCTTCAACGTCTCGTTGTCCGGCATCAACGCAGCCAATGCCGATCTGAACGTCACCGCGAACAACATCGCCAACGTCAACACCACCGGCTTCAAGCAGTCGCGCGCCGAGTTCGCCGATCTGTTCTCGGCCACCAGCTACGGCCTCTCCAAGAATGCGGTCGGCTCGGGCGTGCGCCTGACCAACGTCGCCCAGCAGTTCTCGCAGGGCAACAACGAACAGACCGGACGCAGCCTGGACATGGCCATTTCCGGTGAGGGCTTCTTCACCCTGAACATGAACGGTGCGCGCGTGTACTCGCGTGCCGGCAACTTCCAGACCGACCAGGCCGGTTATGTGACCAACCCGCAGGGTGCGCGCCTGCAGGTGTTCGCGCCCAACGCCGACGGCACCAACTTCGATGCCGGCCGCCTGACCGACCTGCAGCTGCTGACCACCGACAGCCCGCCCAAGCAGACCGGCAAGGTCGATGTCAGCTTCACCCTGCCGGCCAACGCCAAGGAACCGACGGTCCAGAACTTCGACCCGACCGATTCCAACAGCTACAACCACTCAACCGGCGGCATCACCGTGTATGACTCGCTGGGCGTGAGCCACACCCAGACCTCGTACTTCGTGAAGACCGGCAACCCGAACGAGTGGCAGGTCTACAACTATGTGGACGGCAAGGCGGCCGGCACCCCGACCACGCTGCAGTTCTCCGACGGCGGCGCACTGACCAGCCCGGCGAACGGCCAGATCGTGATGGATCCGTTCACCCCGACCACCGGCGCCGGCGTGCTGTCGATGTCGCTGAACCTGAGTGGCTCGACCCAGTACGGGGAGAAGTTCGCGCTGCGCAACACCCAGCAGGACGGCTACGCGGCGGGCAAGCTCAACGAGATCACCGTCTCCGAAGAAGGCATCGTCTACGCGCGCTACTCCAACGGCGACGACAAGCCGCTGGGCCAGGTCGCGCTGACCACCTTCAACAACGCGCAGGGCCTGGAAGCCAAGGGCAACAACCTGTGGACCGAGAGCTTCGCCTCCGGCACGCCGCGCACCGGTTCGCCGGACAGCTCCAACCTGGGCAAGATCCAGGCCGGTTCGCTGGAAGCCTCGACGGTCGACCTGACCGAGCAGCTGGTCAACATGATCACCGCCCAGCGCAACTTCCAGGCCAACTCGCAGATGGTCTCCACGCAGGACCAGATCACCCAGACCATCATCAACCTGCGTTGATGAGCCACTGACCGCAACACGGGAAAACACCGATGGACAAGGCACTCTACGTCGCGATGACCGGTGCACGTGCGTCCCTGCAGGCGCAGGGCACGCTGTCGCACAACCTGGCCAACACCGACACCCCCGGCTTCAAGGAGGCGCTCGCCAATACCGAGGCCTTCCCGATCAAGGGGACCGGCTACGCCTCGCGCGTGGATGCCCTGCACGTGGACGCCGGCTTCAACCGGCGCATGGGCGCCCAGCAGATCACCGGCAACCCGCTGGATCTGTCCCTGCAGGCCGGCAACTGGCTGGCCGTGCAGGCGCCCGGCGCCAATGGCGGCGAGGCGTATACCCGCGGTGCGGCCCTCTCGATCACGCCCAATGGCCAGCTGGTGACCGCCGGCGGCCATCCGGTCCTGGATGAGAACAGCAACCCGATCGCGATCCCGCCGCACCAGGCGATGGACATCGGCAACGACGGCACGATCTCGATCATTCCGCTGGGCGAAGGCCCGCAGACGATGGCCAACATCGGCCGCATCCGCGTGGTGCAGGCCGAGGATGCGCGGCTGGAGCGCGGCCTGGACGGGCTGATGCGCAACACCGACCCGCAGCAGGCGTTCGTGCAGGCCCAGGGCAAGTCGCTGGAAAGCGGCCAGCTGGAAGGCAGCAACGTCGATGCGGCCGGTGCGCTGGTGCAGATGATCCAGCTGCAGCGCCAGTACGAAATGCAGGTGAAGGTGATCAAGCACGGCGACGACAACGCCCGCAGCGCCAACAGTCTGCTGCGCCTCGGCAGCTGATCGCCCCGGTGACGTAATCCCGGCGCAGTTGTGGCACGCGCCATGCATTGCCCTTCGCAAGGGCCGCACCACGCGGCCATCCGCTACAACACAGGAATGACGCCATGAACCAGGCATTGTGGATCGCCAAGACCGGACTGGATGCGCAGCAGACGCGCATGTCGGTGGTTTCCAACAACCTCGCCAACACCAACACCACCGGTTTCAAGCAGGACCGTGCCAGCTTCGAAGACCTGCTGTACCAGCAGGTCCGTCAGCCGGGCGGTGCCTCGTCGGCGCAGACCCAGCTTCCCTCGGGCCTGCAGCTGGGTACCGGTGTGCGCGTGGTGGCCACCTCCAAGAATTTCGAGCAGGGCAGCCAGCAGCAGACCGGCCGCGCGCTGGATGTGATGGTCAATGGCCGCGGCTTCTTTGAAGTACAGATGCCGGACGGTTCCTCGGCGTACACGCGCGATGGCTCGTTCCAGCGCAACCAGGATGGCGAGCTGGTCACCAACAGCGGCTACCCGGTGCAGCCGGGCATCCAGATTCCCGAAGGCGCCCAGTCGCTCACCATCGGCACCGACGGCACCATCAGCGTGAAGATGGCCGATGACGCCGCCTCGGTGGAAATCGGCGCGTTGACCCTGACCGACTTCGTCAATCCGGCCGGCCTGCAGGCCCGTGGTGAAAACCTGTTCCTGGAAACCACCGCCTCCGGCCCCGCGCAGAACGGCAATCCCGGCCTCAACGGCCTGGGCACCGTGGTGCAGGGCGCGCTGGAAGGCAGCAACGTCAACGTGGTGGAAGAGCTGGTCTCGATGATCGAAACCCAGCGCGCCTACGAAATGAACGCCAAGGCGATCTCCACCACCGACGCGATGCTCGGCTATCTCAACCAGAACGTCTGATCGGTCGACCCGGGAACCTGCCATGTCGCGTCTTGCCCCTACCCTCCGCCTGCTCGCCGCCGCCGCAATCGTCGCCACCTTGAGTGGCTGCGTGATCGCCGGCGATGTGCGTCCCTACCCGGCCATGGCCCCGGTCGAACCGGTCATGCCGCCGTCGGCCCAGGCCACGGCCGGCGCGATCTACGCCGCCGGCCCGGGCCTGCAGCTGTACTCGGACCGTCGCGCACGCGATGTCGGTGACCTGCTCACGATCACCCTGACCGAGAACACCACCGCGCAGACCACCGCCAACACCTCCACCTCGAAAGAGTCGGAGCTGAGCATCGGCACGCCGACGATCTTCGGTGCACCGGTGACGCTGGGCGGCAAGGACATCCTCAGCGCCAGCGCCGCCGGTTCGCGCGATTTCACCGGCAAGGGCACCAGCGCGCAGAGCAACCGCCTGCAGGGCAGCGTGACCGTCACCGTGATCCAGCGCCTGCCCAACGGCAACCTCGTCGTGCAGGGCGCCAAGAACCTGCGCCTGAACCGTGGCGATGAGCTGGTGCAGGTGCAGGGCATCGTGCGTGCGGCGGACATCTTCCCGGACAACACCATTCCCTCCAGCCGTGTTGCCGATGCCCGCATCGTCTACGGCGGCCGCGGCGCGATCGCCCAATCCAATGCGATGGGCTGGTTGAGCCGCTTCTTCAACTCGGCGTTGTCGCCGTACTGAGCCTGACATGACTTTCTTCCTCTCCCTGTTCGGGCAGCGACGCATGGTGTCGCGCTACAACACGACGCGGGCGGTGCTGGCGCTGCTGGCCGTGTTCGCGCTGGCTGCGCCTGCTTCCGCCGAGCGCATCAAGGATCTCGCCCAGGTCGGCGGCGTGCGCGGCAACGCGCTGGTCGGGTACGGCCTGGTGGTCGGCCTGGATGGCAGCGGCGACCGCACCAGCCAGGCGCCCTTCACCGTGCAGAGCCTGAAGAACCTGCTCGGCGAACTGGGCGTCAATGTGCCGGCCAACGTCAATCCACAGCTGAAGAACGTGGCGGCCGTGGCCATCCACGCCGAACTGCCGCCCTTCGCCAAACCGGGCCAGCCGATCGACATCACCGTCTCCTCGGTGGGCAACGCGGTCTCGCTGCGCGGTGGCTCGCTGCTGATGGCGCCGCTGCGCGGTGCCGACGGGCAGGTCTATGCCATCGCACAAGGCAACCTGATCGTCGGCGGCTTCGGCGTGCAGGGCAAGGATGGCTCGCGAGTCTCGGTCAACGTGCCCAGCGTCGGCCGCATTCCCAACGGCGCCACCGTGGAGCGCGCCCTGCCGGATGTGTTCAGCGGCGGCGGCGACATCACCCTGAACCTGCACAAGAACGACTTCACCACGGTCTCGCGGATGGTGGCGGCGTTGAACAATGCCTTTGGCGACGGTGCTGCGCGCGCCATCGATGGCGTCACCGTGTCGGTGCAGTCGCCATCCGATCCGGGCGCCCGCATCGGTCTGCTGGCCCGTATCGAAAACCTGGAGCTCACGCCCGGCAGCGCGCCGGCCAAGGTGGTGGTCAACTCGCGGACCGGCACCGTGGTCATCGGTTCGCAGGTGCGCGTCGGCGCGGCCGCGATCTCGCACGGCTCGCTGACGGTGACCATCAACGAGAACCTCAACGTCAGCCAGCCGGGTGCGTTCAGCGGTGGCCAGACGGCGGTCACGCCACAGTCGACCATCACCGCGACCAACGATGGCAGCCGCATGTTCAAGTTCAACGGCGGCACCACCCTGGATGAAATCGTGCACGCGGTGAATGCCGTGGGCGCCGCACCGGGCGATCTGATCGCCATCCTGGAAGCCCTCAAGCAGGCCGGCGCGCTCAGCGCCGAACTCGAGGTGATCTGATATGCGCATCCAACCGGCCCTGGAACTCAATCCCGCCCAGCCCAACAGCCCGGCCAAGGTCGACAAGGTCGCCCGCCAGCTGGAGGGCCAGTTCGCGCAGATGCTGATCAAGAGCATGCGCGAGGCGAGCTTCGGCGATTCGCTGTTCCCCGGCGAAAACACCATGTTCCGCGAGATGTACGACCAGAAGATCGCCGACGCGATGACCCGCGGCCGTGGCCTCGGCCTGTCGAGCATGATCGCGCGCCAGTTGGGCGGCGCCGAAGGCGACGCGGCCAAGCCGGTCAACACCACGCTCAACCCGGCCGCCGCGCTGCGCGCCTACCGCCTCAATGCACCGGCCGCGGCCATGCCGCTGCCGGCCAGCGCCGCACCGTCGATGCCGCGCGAGGTCGACCTGCTGCAGCAGCTGGGTGGCGGTGAGCCTTCCGCCGTGCTGCAGCCGATGGAACGCGCGCTGGACCTGATTGCCGGCCGGGAAAGCAGCCAGATGCATGAGGCCATCGGCCGCAATGATCCGTACGCGGCAGTCACGGAGACCGATCCGGCCGCGACCGACTGGGCGATGGCCGATGACCGCTGGAGCGGCGTCAACCGCCCCGCGGCGGCCGGTCCCAGTGCGGTCGACAACCTGGCCGCCTCCACCGCGGCCGCCGAACTCGGTCCGCATACCCCGGCCGGCTTCGTCGCCAGCATCTGGGGACACGCCCAGCAGGCCGCGCGCGAACTGGGCGTGGATGCCAAGGCGCTGGTCGCCCAGGCCGCACTGGAAACCGGCTGGGGCCGCAAGCTGGTCCGCCGCAGTGGTGGCGACAGTTCGCACAACCTGTTCGGGATCAAGGCCAATGGCTGGCAGGGCGAGCGCGCCACCAGTGGCACGCATGAGTACGTCAACGGCGTGCGCCGCAACGAAACCGCGAGCTTCCGCGCCTACAACTCGGTGGGTGAGAGCTTCGCCGACTACGTGCGCCTGCTGAAAACCAGCCCGCGCTACCAGAACGCGCTGCAGGCCGGCAGCGACGTGCGCAGCTTCGCCCAAGGGCTGCAGCGCGCCGGCTATGCCACCGACCCGACCTACGCAGCCAAGATCGCCGCGATCGCCGGCGGCCCGACCATCGAGCGCGCCGTCGCCGCGGTGAGCGACGCCGGCCAGCGCCTGGGCCGCACTTTTGCCAGCACCGCCAGCCCGACCGGGCTGGGTGTCATCCGTCGTTGAGGTAATCCATGTCCAGCGTACTCTCCACCGGCACCAGCGCCCTGCTCGCCTTCCAGCGGGCGCTGGCGACCACCAGCCATAACGTCGCCAACATCAAAACGCCGGGCTACAGCCGGCAGAAGGTGGACTTCGCCACGGCCGACCCGCAGAACTACGGGTACGGCGACGTGGGCAATGGCACCCGCATCACCGATGTCCGCCGCGTCGCCGATCAGCTGGCGATCTCGCGGCTGCTCGATGGCAGCGGTGAACTGGCGCGCCTGAAGCAGCTCTCCACCATGGCCGACCGTGTCGATGCGATGTTCTCGGACAAAGCCACCAACGTCACCGGGGTCTGGTCGAACTTCTTCGATTCGGTCAGCGGGCTCTCCTCCAATGCCTCCGGCAGCGCCGACCGGCAGAACATGCTGGACAGCGGCAAGACCCTGGCCAACCGCTTCCAGCAGCTCAATACCCAGCTCAACAACCTCAACGGTGAGGTCAACAACGGCCTGATCGCCGGTGCCACCGAGATCAACCGGCTGGCCCAGGAAATCGCCCAGCTCAACGGCGCGATCGGCGGCAATGCCGCGACCGCCGCACCGGACCTGCTCGACCGCCGCGACCAGCTGATCGCCAATCTCGTCGGCTACACCGGCGGCACCGCGGTGATGCAGGACGGCGGGCTGATGAACGTCTACACCGCCGGTGGCCAGGCGCTGGTGGTTGGCACCACGGCCTCCAAGGTCACCACCGTGACCGACCCCTACCAGCCCGAACGGCTGCAGCTGGCGCTGGAAAGCCAGGGCCAGAAGATCACCATCGAGGGCAAGACGCTCGGCGGCCAGATCGGCGGCCTGCTGGAGTTCCGCGACACGGTGCTGACCCCGGCCCAGGCCGAGCTGGGCAAGCTGGCGATCGGCATGGCCAGCAGCTTCAATGATGTCCACCGCCAGGGCGCGGATCTGTACGGCAACATGGGCGGTGACTTCTTCACCATCGGGAACCCGCGCATCACCGCCAACAGCGCCAACACCGGCACGGCCAGCATGAGCGCCAGCTTCGGTGATCTGTCCAAGCTGGACGGCCAGAACATCGTGATGAAGTTCGATGGCATCCAGTGGCAGGCCACCCGCGCCGACACCGGCGCCAGCATTCCGATGACCGGCAGCGGCACCGCGGCCGACCCGCTGGTCCTCAACGGCGTCTCGCTGGTCATGAGCGGCACCCCGGCCAAGGATGATCGATTCCTGCTGCAGCCCACCGCAGGCGTGGCCGGCGGCATGGAAGTGGCGATCACCGACACCTCCCGCATCGCCGCCGCCGCACCGATCAAGGGCACCGCCGCGATGGCCAACACCGGCAGCGGCAAGCTGACCGGCGTCAAGGTGACCGACCCCGACAACGCCGCGCTGCGCAATCCGGCGGCGATCGTGTTCACCAGTGCCACCGAATACACCATCGACGGCGTCGGCCCGCACACCTACACCGCCGGCCAGACCATCACCGCGAACGGCTGGAGCTTCGTCCTGGATGGCGCGCCCAAGCTGGGCGACACGTTCAACATCGGGCCGACCCCGGCCGGCTCCTCGGACAACAGCAACGCCCTGCTGCTGGCCAAGGTCGAGCAGGCCAAGACCTTCAATGACGGCACGGTCACACTCAGTGGCGCGCTGGGCGGCCTGACCACCCAGGTCGGCGCGGCCGCCCGGTCCGCCGAGTATTCCCTGCAGGCACAGCAGGTGATCACCGACCAGGCCCAGGCCGCACGCGACTCGATCTCCGGCGTGAACCTGGATGAAGAGGCCTCGGACATGCTCCGCCTGCAGCAGGCCTACCAGGCCGCCTCGCAGCTGATCTCCACGGCCGACAACATGTTCCAGACCATCCTCGGAGCCGTCTCGCGATGAACAACCGCATTTCCACCGGGATGATGTTCAATCAGTCGGTGTCCCTGATGCTCGCCTCGCAGGCGAAGATGAGCCACCTCGAGCGCCAGATCGCCACCGGCAGCAAGATCGTGTCGGCCAAGGACGATCCGGTCTCGGCCGGCAGCGCAGTGGGGCTGGACCGTACCCTGGCCTCGCTGGACCGCATGCAGCTCAACGCCGGCAACGTGCAGAACCGGCTGGGCCTGCAGGAAAACGCGCTGGCCCAGGTCGGCGACATGATGGGCCGCATCACCGAGCTGACCATCTACGCCAACAACCCCGGGCTGGCCGCGGCCGACAAGCAGTCGCTGGTCACGGAAATCGAGGCGATCCGCGGCAATCTGCTCGCGGTGGCCAACAGTACCGACGGCACCGGCCGCTATCTGTTCGGTGGTACGGATGATGGCAGCCCGCCGTTCAGCCAGGTCGATGGTCGCGTCGTCTACAACGGCGACCAGAACCAGCGCCAGGTCGAAGTCGGTCCGGACACGTACGTGCAGGATGCCCTGCCCGGCAGCGAGATTTTCATGCGCATCGTCACCGGCGACGGGCATGTGGACGGCAAGGCGGGCGTCGGCAATACCGGCAAGGGCGTGCTGACCAACGTCACCCGCGACAGCGATGGCAGCTGGAACGGCGAAGGTTTCAGCGTGCGCTTCACCGCCGCCGATGCCTACGACCTGCTCGATGCCGGCGGCAACGTGGTGTCCAGCGGCACCCTGAAAGCCGGCGACGACGTGGTGGTCAACGGCGTGCGCCTGCATATCGACGGTGCGCCGGCGGCGGGTGACACCTTCGAGGTCAGCCCGGCCGCCAGCCGCGACATCTTCGGCACGCTGGATTCACTGATCGGCGCACTCAAGATGGACACCGGCACCCCCGCCCAGCAGGCGGCCCAGCAGAACCTGCTGCAGAGCGGCCTGCGCGACGTGGCCCGTGCCTCCGAGCGCATGATCGACTCACGCGCCGCCGGCGGTGCCCAGCTCAAGGCGCTGGACAACGCGTCCGACATGCGCGAATCGAACGTGGTCACGCTCAAGACCACGCTCTCGCAGATGCGCGACCTGGACTACGCGGACGCACTGAGCCAGTACCAGCTGGAGAAGACCGCCCTGCAGGCGGCCCAGACCCTGTTCTCGCAGATGCAGTCGATGTCGCTGTTCAACATGATCCGCTGACCCCCCCCTACAACCCGGGTTGGCCTGAAGGCCGCGATGCTTTGAGCATCGCGGCCTTTTTGCGTTCTGGGGCGTGAAATCGGCCCGCCTCCGCCTCCCCCGCAAATCCGCTTGAATCTCTGCCTAAAGGTTGTTGACAAAGCGCCGTTATTGATTTGGCAACAGCGAAGCACACAGCCAAAAACAAAAAAACGGCGGCGCTTCGTTCCATTCACCACCGGGATTCCATTAAGGGAGACGACCCATGGCACAGGTAATCAACACCAATACGATGTCGCTCAACGCTCAGCGCAACCTGAGCACCAGCGGCAACTCGCTCGCTACCACCATCCAGCGCCTGTCGTCGGGCCTGCGCATCAACAGCGCGAAAGACGACGCCGCCGGCCTGGCCATCAGCGAGCGCTTCGGCACCCAGATCCGCGGCACCGATGTCGCGATCCGCAATGCCAATGACGGCATCTCGCTGGCCCAGGTCGCCGAAGGCTCCCTGAGCGAAATCGGCAACAACCTGCAGCGCGTCCGCGAACTGGCCGTGCAGGCCTCCAACGCGACCAACTCCGCCAGCGACCGCAAGGCCCTGCAGGCCGAAGTGACCCAGCTGGTCAGCGAAATCGACCGCGTCGCCAAGCAGTCCGACTTCAACGGCACCAAGCTGCTGGACGGCAGCTTCACCAGCCAGCTGTTCCAGGTGGGTGCTAACGCCGGTCAGGCAATTGCGATCAACAGTGTGGTGGATGCAAAGGCAGAGTCGCTGGGGGCCACCACGTTTGTCGACGCTGGCAGCATCACGCTCGACAACGCGCGGGTGACCGCCGCCGCTGGCAAGATCGAAGGTCTGAGCGTGGGTGGCATCAACATCGGAAACGTGGAGTTCGACTACACAACGCCGGCCGGCACGGCGGACGAAATCACGGCGATCGAAGCAAAGAACCTGGACAACGCCACCAAAGCAATGATGGGCGCCATCAACGGCAAGCTGAGCGAAACCGGTCTGCATGCTGCGCAGGAGACGACCCCGGCAGGTTTGGTAACTCCCGGCGCCATCACACTGACCTCGGTGAAGGCGGATAACAAGACTACGGATGTCGCCGTCACCCTGGCCGGCGCCCCGCCGGTTGAGCTGAACACCCCCGCGGACGGTGCTGCCGCATCCCACGTCGCCGACATCAAGATCGATACGGTGGCAGGCGCCCAGCAGGCCTTGGAAATTGTCGACAAGGCACTGGAATCGGTCAACAGCGTCCGCGCCGACCTCGGCGCGATCCAGAACCGCTTCACCTCGGTGGTGGCCAACCTGCAGACCTCCTCGGAGAACCTGTCGGCCTCCCGCAGCCGGATCCGCGACACGGACTTCGCCAAGGAAACGGCTGAATTGACCCGCACCCAGATCCTGCAGCAGGCCGGCACCGCCATGCTGGCCCAGGCCAACCAGGTTCCCCAGAACGTGCTCAGCCTGTTGCAGCGCTGACATGCGACGCTCCTGAAGCACGTCAGGAGCGGCTAACCCAACTCACGTGCAACTGCTCAAGGACCCTTCCTCATGGCACAAGTCATCAACACCAACACGATGTCGTTGAATGCTCAGCGTAACCTGAGCACCAGCGGCAGCTCCCTGGCCACCACCATCCAGCGCCTGTCGTCGGGTTCGCGCATCAACAGCGCCAAGGACGACGCCGCCGGCCTGGCGATCTCCGAGCGTTTCGGCACGCAGATCCGCGGTACCGACGTGGCCATCCGCAACGCCAACGACGGCATCTCGCTTGCCCAGGTTGCCGAAGGTTCGCTGAGCGAAATCGGCAACAACCTGCAGCGTGTCCGCGAACTGGCCGTGCAGTCCTCCAACGCCACCAACTCCGCCAGCGACCGCAAGGCGCTGCAGGCCGAAGTGACGCAGCTGGTCAGCGAAATCGATCGCGTGGCCAAGCAGTCGGACTTCAACGGCACCAAGCTGCTGGACGGTTCGTTCTCCAGCCAGCTGTTCCAGGTCGGCGCCAATGCTGGTCAGGCCATTGCCATCGATAAGGTGGTGGACGCTAAGGCGAACGCGTTGGGAGGAACGACCTTCGCTACCGGCGGCACCCTTGAGGTGGACGGCGCCACGCTGGACAGCGGAACGATTGCATCAATGAAGGTCGGAAAGATCGACCTTGGTGAAGTTAAGTTCGATTTTGTTGACCCGGCCGGTGATGCCACCATCCAGGCGTCGAATGCAGCCAACGCTGTCAAGGCAATCACGGCAGCTATCAATAGCAAAATCGGTGAGACCGGCTTGCATGCCGCACCGACAGTTGATGAGGCAACTGGAGCTGTAACCGCAGGGTCGATTACCCTCACCTCAGTCAAGGCGGACAACAAAGCGACTGACATCGCTGTGACAGCTGGTGCCACCACTCCCGACGGCCTGACTCTGAATGCAGATGCCGCCGATGGGACCGCCGCATCGCACCTGTCCGATCTCAAAATCGACACCGTTGCCGGTGCCCAGCAGGCTCTAGAGATTGTTGACAGTGCACTGGGCTCGATCAACAGCACCCGCGCGGACCTCGGCGCCATCCAGAACCGCTTTACCTCGGTAGTTGCAAACCTGCAGACCTCGACCGAAAACCTGTCCGCGTCGCGCAGCCGCATCAAGGACACGGATTTCGCCAAGGAAACCGCAGAGCTGACCCGTACCCAGATCCTGCAGCAGGCCGGTACGGCCATGTTGGCCCAGGCCAATCAGGTCCCGCAGAACGTGCTCAGCCTGCTGCGCTAAGCCGGAGTCCAAACGCCTGCGCCGAGACATTCGGCGCAGGTGTAACGATCGATTCACGATCCACCGCCAAAGGAAACCACCATGGCACAAGTCATCAACACCAACACGATGTCGTTGAATGCTCAGCGTAACCTGAGCACCAGCGGCAGCTCCCTGGCCACCACCATCCAGCGCCTGTCGTCGGGTTCGCGCATCAACAGCGCCAAGGACGACGCCGCCGGCCTGGCGATCTCCGAGCGTTTCGGCACGCAGATCCGCGGTACCGACGTGGCCATCCGCAACGCCAACGACGGCATCTCGCTTGCCCAGGTTGCCGAAGGTTCGCTGAGCGAAATCGGCAACAACCTGCAGCGTGTCCGCGAACTGGCCGTGCAGTCCTCCAATGCTACCAACTCCGCCAGTGACCGAAAGGCGCTGCAGGCCGAAGTCACCCAGCTGGTCAGTGAAATCGACCGCGTTGCCAAGCAGTCGGAGTTCAATGGCACCAAACTGCTTGACGGCTCGTTCTCCAGCCAGCTGTTCCAGGTCGGTGCCAACGCAGGACAAGCAATCGCTATCGATAAGGTGGTCGATGCAAAGGCGAGCTCGCTTGGCGCGACCACGTTTGCCACCGCCGGCAGCATTGACCTGACAGGAGAGACGCTCACCTCCGGCAAGATCGCTGATGCCAAGATCGGGGCAATCGAGCTTGGCGAAATCAAGTATGAAGTAGTTGCCCCGGCAGCTGGCGCGGATGCTGCGGCAATAGCCGCGGCAGCGGCAAGCACGGCTCAGAATGCCGTCAAGGCCATCTCCACCGCAATCAACGCGAAGATCGGTGAGACCGGCGTACATGCTGCAGCGGCGACCAAGGCGGACGGAACGGTTGACCCGGGCAAAGTCACCCTCACTGCAGTGAAGGCTGACATCGTGATCGCAGATATGGAAGTCGCCGGTATCACCGCTGATCCCGATGACACCACGCAGCTGACTGCTGGCAGCGGGGCCTCCCATCTCTCCAATCTCGACATTGGCACTGTCGTTGGTGCACAGCAGGCGCTGGAGATCGTCGACAGCGCCCTGAGCTCCATCAACAACACCCGTGCAGACCTCGGCGCCATCCAGAACCGCTTCACCTCGGTGGTCGCCAACCTGCAGACCTCGACCGAAAACCTGTCCGCGTCGCGCAGCCGCATCAAGGACACGGATTTCGCCAAGGAAACCGCAGAGCTGACCCGCACCCAGATCCTGCAGCAGGCCGGTACGGCCATGCTGGCCCAGGCCAACCAGGTGCCGCAGAACGTGCTCAGCCTGCTGCGCTGATCCACGCCTGCATCGTCCCCGCCGCCGGCTTCTGCCGGCGGCGCGGGCAACCCGAGGCATCGCAAAGCACGCGCAGGAACGGGCCATGGCCATGGGACCGGACGCTCTCCCGGTCGCCACATCATCGTGGCCATGGCCCGCCCCTGCGGCAGAACTGTTATCAGCGCTGTTTGTTTGACTGAACACCCCGGGTGGCTTCGTCTCCCCCCGCTTTTCAGTAGCCTGACCCCTCCTCTGCATTGGAGGAGGGTTTTTTACAGACCACCTATCAAGGGCGCGCATCGCCGCCCCTGCCCCAGGGCTCCTGCAACCGGCGTGCCAAACCCGCCCCCGCCCTGGCTGGCACAACTCCTGCATCAACGTGGCTCTAAAGACCCGGCGGCTACGGCCGCTACTTTCGTTGATGGCATCGCCCTGCGACTTCACTGCAGTGGCAACAAACAGGAGATACAACGTGGCGGACTTCGGTTACGGCGGCATCGGTTCAGGACTGGATATTTCCGGCATGGTCAGCAGCCTGGTGGCAGCCGATCGCAAGCCGGCGGACAACGCACTGAACCTGCAGCAGTCCAAGGCCAAGATGCAGCTCTCGGCGATCGGCACGGTCAAATCCGCGTTCGACACCCTGAACACGGCGCTGAAGGCGCTGAAGGCCAATACGGCCTTCGATGCCCGCACGTTCACCGCCAGCAAGCCCGGTACCGACGAGATCTTGACGGCCACCGGCACCAACGCAGCCGCGGCCGGCACCCACGTCATCGACGTGAAGGAGCTCGCCACGGCGAACAAGTGGATCGCCGACACCTCGCTGCCGAAGACAGACACCTTCGGCGCCGGAACCCTGACGCTCACCGTGGGCGTAGGCGACAAGCAGAAGACGTTGAACATCAACGTCGAAGCGGATGACACGCTCAGCTCGATCCGCACCAAGATCGAGAAGGCCGGACGCGCCTCGGGTGTGCAGGCGACGCTGATCTCCTCGGGCGATAACCAGTACCTGTCTATCTCGCAGGAGAAGTCCGGTACCGCCAATGCCATCAAACTGACCGCCGACCCGTCGAACGCCAAGCTCGCCGCGCTGGCTGACAGCCTGAAAGAGCGCACGCCCGCCGCTGACGCCAGGCTGATCATCGATGGCGTGGAAGTCACCAGCAGCGAAAACACGGTGACCGACGTCGTCCCCGGCCTGACCCTGAACCTGAAGAAGACCGGCGAAAGCACCGTCACCATCAGTACCGACGTCGCGGCCGCGCGCAAGGTGATGCAGGACTTCGTCACCGCCTACAACGGCGCCATCGCGGCAATCAACACCGCGACCAAGTACGACATCGAGAACAAGGAACCGTCCTCGCTGACCGGCGATGCCCAGATGCGCGGCGCCTCCAGCCAGCTGCGCAGCATGATGGGCGGCATCCTCAAGGATCTGTCGGCCGCCGGCCTGGACCCCAAGAAGATCGGCCTGCAGACCCGCGCCTATCCCAACGCGGATGGCAGCCTGGTGCTGGATACCGCCAAGTTCGACGCGGCCCTGGTCAATCAGGGTGGCGCGGTACGCGAAGCCTTCACCGGCGATGACGGTGCGGCGGCCAAGCTGTTTGCCATGGTCGACGGCTATGTCAGCACCACCGTGGGCAAGGAAGGCGCGTTCGTCTCGCGCACCAAGAGCATCAACACCACGTTGACCGACATCGACAAGCGCCGCAAGGCGCTGGATGTGCGCATGGAAGGCGTGTCCGAGCGTTACAGAAAGCAGTTCCTCGCGCTCGACGCGCTGATGAGCAAGATGAGCCAGACCATGACCAGCCTCACCTCGCAGCTCTCGCAGCTCAGCGGCTGATCGATCGCGGCAGCGGACTCAAGTTGAACCGGCCCGCTGCCGATATCACTGGCAGGACACCCGCAGGCTCCACCCGGTGCCGACGATGTCGCGAACCTCGCGGCCCCGCATGAAGGAGACATGATTGATGTACGGTTCCAACCGTCAATTCACCGAGCAGTACCGCAAGGTCGGCGTGCAGAGTTCGGTTACCGATGCCGACCCGCACAAGCTGGTGGCGCTGCTGCTGGCCGGTGCCTGCGAACGCCTTCGTCTCGCCCTGGCCTGCATGGAACGTGGCGACCAGGCGCGCAAAGGCAAGGCGATCGGCGAGGTCTGTGCGATCGTCGGCCATCTCAACGGCTCGCTGGACCATGAGGCCGGCGGCGAGATCGCGGGCAATCTGTCCTCGCTGTACGACTACGTGATGCACCGGCTGACCGAAGCCAACCTGCACAATGATCCGGCCGCGTTGACCGAAGCCCTCGAGCTGCTCGGCGAAATCGACGCCGCGTGGAATGCCATCCCCCAGCAGCAGCGCCAGACTGCGCAGGCCGCCCCGTGAGTTCGCTCGGCGCGCTGAACGCCCGGCTCGATGCACTGGAAACCGCGCTGCACGACGAGAATTTTGACGAGGCCGGGTTGCAGCTGGATGCCCTCGATGCTGCCCAACAGGACTACCTGGCCGGCCCGTCGGCCCTGTTCGATGTGCCGGGCCTGTCCTCGCTGCAGGCGCGCCAGCAGCGCATCATGCTGTTCATGATGCGGCAGCGCGAAGACGCCAGCCGCCACATCCACAACGGCCACCAGTCCCTTCGCGCCGCGCAGGCGTACCTGACCGCAGAATCCCTGTCATGACCGACCTTCGCACCAGCGCCATCCATCACCCGGCCGAAAGCGAGCTGTTCGATGAGACGCTGAGCTGCGAACTGGCGCTGCCGGCCGAGTTCCGCATCGGCAGCGCGGTGATCCGCCCCGGGACCGCCGAGACCCTGCTGCGCAGCGTGGCCCTGGTTGAAGACGCACGTGGCGACGACGGCCATGACGACCGCAGCGATGCGACGCTGCAGGTACAGCGCCTGGAAGCCAAGCTGGATCTGGTCATGGTGCTGCTGGGCCGGCTGGTGCGCCAGACCACCCAGGACTTGCCCCTGCGTCCGCTGCGCTGGTCGCGCCGCGGCATCCGCCTGGAACAGGGCACGCGCAGCGGCGCCACCCCGGGGAGCATGGGCGTGATCCGCCTGCAGCCCTGCGACTGGCTGCCCGACCATATCGACCTCCCGGTGGTCATCGTCGCCGAAGCCGCCAACGGTTCGGGCGCCCACTATCTCTGGCTGCGCTTCGAAGGGCTCAGCGACGCGCTGGAGATGGCGCTGGAACGTCATCTGTTCCGCCTGCACCGCCGCCAGATCGCCGAAGCACGTCGTCTGCGCTGACCATACGCTCCCGACTGTGACCCAATCGGCTTGGCGGTAGGCCTTCACTCCGTTAAGGTGACGACCTCCCCGCTTCCCTAGCAGCCTGTGCGCGTTCTCATCGTCGATGATCACACCCTGGTCCGTGCCGGCCTCAGCCGCCTGCTGCAGGGCTTTGCCGACGTCGAGGTCATCGCCGAGGCCAGCAACGCCGAACAGGCGCTGCAACTGAGCGTGCAGCATTCGCCGGACGTGGTGCTGATGGACCTGTCCCTGCCCGGCCGCACCGGCCTGGAAGCCCTGAGCGACATCCTGCTGCGTACGCCCGGCTCGCGCGTGGTGATGATGACCATGCACGACGATGCCGTGCATGTCCGCGATGCGCTCGACCGGGGTGCGGTTGGCTTCGTGGTCAAGGATGCCGCTCCGCAGGAGCTGGAACTGGCGCTGCGTGCCGCCCATGCCGGCCAGGTGTTCCTGAGCCCGCAGATCTCGGCCAAGATGCTGGCGCCCATGCTGGGCAGGGAAAAGCCGGTCGGCGTGGCGGCCCTGTCGCCGCGCCAGCGCGAGATCCTGCGCCAGATCGGCAAGGGCGAAAGCAACAAGGAAATCGCCGCCGACCTCGGCATCAGCGTCAAGACGGTGGAGACCCACCGCGCCCGCATGATGGAATCGCTGGGCTGCCGCCGCGCCAATGATCTGGTGCTGCTCGCCGCCCGCCACCAGCACGAGCTGGAGTGAGGCGCGCCGGTTCTCCGGCACACAGCGGGCAGCCGGGCCATCGGTGACGGATTATTGAAGCCAGGCCTTCGGTGCTGGCGACCACAGTACAAGGCCCGACCGCCCCTCACCGTCAAAATACCGCGCTGGTGTAGGGGTTCTCCCTACACGCTGTCAGGCATTTGACGACCCGACTCAGGAACCCCCTGATTCCCGGCGTACGGGAACAGAAGCAAGATGTGTTCCATAACGCACCGGGGAGTCGGTGCGAACGGGGAACCACCTTGAAAGCCTCCATGTCGACCCAGATGGGTCAGCAGCTTCACCTCACGCCGCAGCTTCTGCAGTCCATCCGCCTGCTGCAGCTTGACGGGATGCAGCTGGAACTGGAAATCCGCCGCGCACTGGATACCAACCCGCTGCTCGAGCTCGAGGAAGCGCCGGAGCCGGTAGCGGCCGAGACCGCCGAAGCCACGACCAGCCAGGACGTGGCCGCCTTCGACGAACTGCCCGAGAGCACCATGTGGGACGTCGCCGGCGCCGGCTGGCAGGATGGCGACGATGACCGCATGCAGCGCGTGGCGGCGGGCGAATCCTCCGACCCTCAGCTGCGCGCCCTGCAGCGCCTGGCCATCGAACTGGATGCCCGCGAACTGGCCGTGGCCGGTTTCTGGCTGGAGCACTGCGACGACGCCGGCTATCTGGACGCCCCGCTCGCCCAGCTGACCCTGCTGGCCAGCGCCCGCTGCGATGTCGATGCCGCAGGCGTGGAAGCGGTCCGCCAGCAGATCCTGCACGGCGACCCGGTCGGCCTGGCCGCGCAGGACCTGCATGAATGCCTGAGCGTCCAGCTGCGCGCCCTGCCCGGCCGGGTTGCCGCCCGCCATCTGGCCCAGCGCGTGCTCGATCACGGCCTGGCCGCGCTGGCCGCACACGATTACCCGGCCCTGGCCCGGGACCTGGATGCCGAAGTCGCCGATATCCATGAAGCGGTCCGCCTGATCCTGTCGCTGCAGCCGCGCCCGGGCGAAAGCCTGCTGCCGGACAGCAACGGCGTGGTCATCCCGGACGTGGTCGCCTGGCACGCCGATGGCCAGTGGCGCGTGGCGCTCAATCCGGCCACCAGCCGCCGCCTCAGTATCAACCCGCACTACGAACAGGCCCTGGCCGAGACCACCGATGCGGCCCAGCCGCTGCGCGACATGCTGCAGGAAGCGCGCTGGCTGACCCGCGGCCTGTCGATGCGCTATGACACCCTGCTGCGCACCGCGCGGGTGATCATCGAGCGCCAGTCCGGCTTCCTGACCCGTGGCGAAGAAGCCATGGCGCCGCTCACGCTGAAGGAAGTGGCCGACGAAATCGGCATGCACGAGTCCACCGTCTCACGCATCACCACCGGCAAGTACCTGCAGACGCCGCGCGGGACGCTGGAACTGAAGCATTTCTTCGCAGTGCGCCTGGAAGGCGCCAGCGTCTCCGGCCAGGCCGTCAAGGCCATGGTGCGTCGCCTGATCGAGTCCGAGCCGGCCGCGCGCCCGCTGGCCGATGAAGCCATCGCCGGCCTGCTCTCGCGCCAAGGGGTGAACATCGCCCGCCGTACCGTTGCAAAATACCGCGAACAACTGGACATCGCCCCGGCGCGCGAACGCCGCCGCAGCCATGCCAGCACCCCGCACCTCCTGGCCCGGGTGGGCTGAAGGAAATGGAAGACATGAACAAGCTCACCGTCCTGCTGGTCGACGACCACGAAGGTTTCATCAACGCCGCCATGCGCCACTTCCGCAAGGTCGACTGGCTCGATGTGATCGGCAGCGCCGCCAATGGCCTGGAAGCGATCGAACGCTCCGAGTCGCTGCGCCCGAAGGTGGTGCTGATGGACCTGGCCATGCCGGAGATGGGCGGCCTGCAGGCGACCCGCCTGATCAAATCGCAGGACGACGCGCCCTACATCGTCATCGCCAGCCACTTCGATGACGCCGAACACCGCGAGCACGCCCTGCGCGCCGGGGCCGACAACTTCGTCAGCAAGCTGTCCTACATCCAGGAAGTGATGCCGATCCTGGAAGGCCTGAAGGGGAACGGATCATGAGCGAGTCACGCATTCTGGTCGTGGACAACGACGCGGTCCGCGCCGAGCGCACCGTCGCCCTGCTGGAGTTCATGGACTTCAACCCGCGCTGGGTGGCCGACGCCAACGATTTCGACATCACCCGCCATCGCCCGAACGACTGGATGGCCGCGATCATCGGCGGCCTGGACGGCTCCGAGCGCAGCGACGCGCTGTTCGCCTGGCTGGGCAAGGGCGCACTGCCGCCGCCGGTGATGCTGATCGATGGCGACACCACCGCTTTCGCCCGGCAGTACGGCCTGCACGAAGCCAATGTGTGGCCGCTCGAAGCCCCGCTGCGCCACGCGCAGATGGAAGGCCTGCTGCGTCGTGCCAGCCTCAAGCGCCTGGATGCCGAGCACCAGGCCGGCGCCGTGCAGGAACAGGGGCCGACCGGCGACGGCCCGGCCGTCACCCAGCTGCGCCGCATGATCGAGCAGGTCGCCGCGTTCGACACCACCGTGCTGGTGCTGGGCGAATCGGGCACCGGCAAGGAAGTGGTCTCGCGCTCGATCCACCAGCGTTCGCCGCGCCGCGACGGTCCGTTCGTGGCGATCAACTGCGGCGCGATCCCGGCCGACCTGCTGGAAAGCGAACTGTTCGGCCACGAAAAGGGCGCCTTCACCGGCGCGCTGAGCGCCCGCAAGGGCCGTTTCGAAATGGCCGAAGGTGGCACCCTGCTGCTGGATGAAATCGGCGACATGAGCCTGCCGATGCAGGTCAAGCTGCTGCGCGTGCTGCAGGAACGCAGCTTCGAGCGGGTCGGCGGTAACCAGACCATCCGCTGCAACGTTCGCGTGATCGCCGCCACCCATCGCGATCTGGAATCGCGCATCGCCGACGGCAAGTTCCGCGAAGATCTGTTCTACCGGCTCAACGTGTTCCCGATCGACGTGCCGGCCCTGCGCGAGCGCAGCGAAGACCTGCCCGCGCTGGTCACCACCATTGCCGGCCAGCTGGCCCGTACCGGGCGCGGCGAAGTGCGCTTCACCGGCGAAGCGCTGCAGGCGCTGGCCACCTACGAGTGGCCGGGCAATGTGCGCGAGCTGACCAACCTGGTCGAGCGCCTGGCCGTGCTGCACCCCAGCGGCAACGTACGCGTGCAGGATCTGCCGGCGCGCTACCGCGGCGATTTCGCCGTCCCGGCCCCGGTCGTGGCGGCCGTACCGGCGGCCGCCGCCGACGAGCGCCTGGACCTGCGCAGCTTTTCGTTCCACACCCCGGGCGCCCAGGGCACCACCGCAGCGGACAACGGCAGCGGCCCGGCTGCCCGCGCGCCGGCCCTGCCGGACGACGGCATGGACCTGCGCAACCACATGGCCAGCATCGAGTTGAACCTGATCAACGAAGCGCTGGAACGCACCCAGGGCGTCGTCGCCCACGCCGCCCAGCTGCTCGGCCTGCGCCGCACCACGCTGGTGGAAAAACTGCGCAAGTACGGCATCGAGCGCGACCAGACCGAACTGGCCGGCTGAGCAGATTTGCAGCTGGAAAGCAGAAGCCCGGGCACGTCCCGGGCTTTTTTTTGGTTCCCCGCCCTCCGCCGGTTTTCCGGCGTCGACTCTCCGGCACGCCACAGCAACACACTGCCGCTGGCGCATGCCGTCGCACCGCGCCGCCCTGTGCACAGGGACGGCTGAATACGCAAACCCCCGCCCCCCTTACGAAACTGAATCGCTCATCGGTTTCGGCACGGCACTTGCAACGTATTCACCCGTAACCCACCCCTGCTTCGGAACGTTCCAGATGTCGCACTCCGTCACCTCGATCCTTTCTCAGATCCGCACCTTCCAGACCCAGATGGGGCAACCCGCCGTCAGTCCGCTGACGGAGGTGCCGCGCAGCAATGCCATCCAGGGCCTGGTGGCCCCCCAGGAGATCCAGGGCCCCAGCTTCACCGAAACCCTGCGTGGCGCCATCGCCGGCGTCAACGATGCGCAACAGAAATCCGGCGCGCTGGCCAAGTCCTTCGAACTGGGTGAACCCGGTGCGGACCTGGCCAAAGTGATGGTCGCCTCGCAGCAGTCCCAGATCGCCTTCCGCGCCACCGTGGAAGTCCGTAACCGTCTCGTCCAGGCTTACCAGGACGTGATGAACATGCCGCTGTAAGGATAGAAACGCATGGCCCTGTCGCTCTCCAAAGAATCGCTGAACACCGAAAAGGCTGGGCAGTGGTTCGACCGGCTGCAAAGCCTGCAGATCACCCGTCGGCTCGGCCTGATGGCGATGATCGCCGTGGCCGTGGCGGCAGGGCTGTTCGTGTTCTTCTGGTCGCAGAAGCCGGGCATGGTGCCGCTGTACACCGGGCTGGACCAGAAGGCCACGGCCGAGGCCACCGACCTGTTGCGCGCGGCGCAGATTCCGTTCCAGCTCGACCCCGCCACCGGCGGCATCACCGTGCCGGAGAAGAACCTGCACGATGCCCGCCTCAAGCTGGCCGGCTCCGGGCTGACCGACAGCGGCCGCCTCGGCTTTGAACTGATGGAGCGCGACCCGGGCTTCGGCGTCAGCCAGTTCATGGAGAACGCCCGCTACCAGCACTCGCTGGAAACCGAGCTGTCGCGCACCATCAACACGCTGCGTCCGGTCCGCGATTCGCGCGTGCACCTGGCCATCCCCAAGCCCAGCGCCTTCACCCGCCAGCGTGACGTGGCCAGTGCCTCGGTGGTGCTGGAACTGCGCGGCGGGCAGCAGCTCGAACGCGGCCAGATCGATGCGATCGTGCACATGGTCGCGGCCAGCATTCCGGACCTTGCCCCGGAGCGGGTGACCGTGGTCGACCAGAGCGGGCGCATGCTCAGCGTCTCCGACCCGAACAGCGATGCGGCCATGAATGCCGCGCAGTTCGAGCAGGTCCGCCGCCAGGAAACCTCGTTCAACCAGCGCATCCGCGAGCTGCTCGAACCGATGACCGGCCCTGGCCGCGTCAATCCGGAAGTCAGCGTGGACATGGACTTCTCGGTGATCGAAGAAGCCCGTGAGCTCTACAACGGCGAGCCGCAGAAACTGCGCAGCGAGCAGATGAGCGAGAACAGCAGCAACGTGCCCGGCCCACAGGGCGTGCCCGGTGCGGCCAGCAATACCCCGCCCGGCCCGGCGGCCGCCCCGGCCACCGCCCAGGCACCGACCGAAACCTCCAAGAACGCCACCCGCAACTACGAGCTCGACCGCACCCTGCAGCACACCCGCCAGCCGGCCGGCCGCATCAAGCGCGTCTCCGTGGCGGTGCTGGTGGACAACGTGCCGCGCGCCGGCGCCAACGGCAAGATGGCCGACCAGGCCCTCTCGGCCGCGGAGCTGACCCGGGTCGAGGCGCTGGTCAAGCAGGCGGTTGGTTTCGATGCCGAGCGTGGCGATACGGTCTCGGTGATGAATGCCCCGTTCGTGCGTGAGGTCACCCCGGTCGAAGGGCCGAAGTGGTGGGAGCTGCCACAGGTACAGGACGCACTGCGTCTGCTGCTGGGCGCGATCGTGGTGCTGGCCCTGGTGTTCGGCGTGCTGCGCCCGGCGCTGCGCTCGATCACCGGCCAGACCAAGCCGAAAGACGACGAACTTGAACCCCACAGTGCCGATGTGCAGCTGGTCGACGATGGCGAGGGCCTGCCTGCGATCGGCAGCGAACGCCTGCACGCGGCGGGACATGAACCCCTGGCGTTGCCGGTGGACTCTTACGAGGAACGACTGCGCATGGCGCGTGAAGCTGTAAAGACCGATTCCAAGCGCGTGGCCCAGGTGGTCAAGGGCTGGGTGGCCAATGATTGATGCATCTCCCCCGCTGACCGGCGTGCAGCGCGCCGCCGTGCTGCTGCTTTCGCTGGGCGAACTGGACGCGGCCGAAGTGCTGCGCCACATGGAACCCAAGGAGGTGCAGAAGATCGGCATCGCCATGGCGACCATGACCGACATTACCCGCGAGCAGGTCGAGCGCGTCATGGACCAGTTCGGCAGCGAGCTGGGCTCCAAGACCTCGCTGGGCGTCGGTTCGGACGACTACATCCGCAACATGCTGGTGCAGGCCCTGGGCACCGAAAAGGCCGGCAGCCTGATCGACCGCATCCTGCTCGGCCGCAATACCACCGGCCTGGATGCACTGAAGTGGATGGATCCGCGCGCCGTCGCCGACCTGGTCCGCAACGAGCACCCGCAGATCATCGCCATCGTGATGGCCCACCTGGAAACCGACCAGGCCGCCGATGCGCTCAAGCTGCTGCCCGAGCGCACCCGGGTGGACGTGCTGCTGCGCATCGCGACCCTGGATGGCATCCCGCCGAACGCACTCAATGAACTCAACGAGATCATGGAGCGCCAGTTCGCCGGCAACCAGAACCTGAAGTCGTCCAATATCGGTGGCGTGCAGTGCGCGGCCAACATCCTGAACTTCATGGACAGCGGCCAGGACCAGGCGATCCTGGGCGAGATCGCGCGCATTGATGCCCCGCTCAGCGGCCGCATCCAGGACCTGATGTTCGTGTTCGACGATCTGGTCGACCTGGACGATCGCGAACTGCAGCTGGTGCTGCGCGAAGTCAGCGGCGAACGCCTCGGCCTGGCCCTGCGCGGTGCCGACATCAAGGTGCGCGACAAGATCACCCGCAACATGTCCCAGCGTGCAGCTGAAATCCTGCTGGAAGACATGGAAGCCCGTGGCCCGGTGCGCCTGTCCGACGTGGAAGTGGCGCAGCGCGAGATCCTGGCGATCGTCAAGCGCATGGCCGATGAGGGCACCGTCACCATTGGTGGCAACGCGGAGGCGATGCTGTGAACAACGCCGTGCGCTGGCTTGCCCCGGACCTGCTGGCGGTGCCCGAGCCGGCACCGGAAGAACAGTTCGACCTCACCGAACCGGATCTGGAGTTCGAGCCGGAGCCGTTGCTGCAGCTGCCGACCCTGGAGGAAATCCAGGCAATCCAGGACAACGCCGAGAAAGACGGCTTCGACCAGGGCCACGCCGAGGGGTTGGCCCAGGGCCAGGCCGAAGTGCGCCGCCTGATCGCGCAGATCGAAGGCATCCTCGACAACTTCAGCCGGCCACTGGTGCGGCTGGAGAATGAAGTGGTCGCCGCGCTCGGCGAGCTGGCGGTGCGCGTGGCCGGCAACCTGGTCGGCCGTGCCTACGAAGCAGAACCGGAGCTGCTGGCACAGCTGGTCAACGAGGCGCTGGACGCCGTGGGCGGTGCAAGCCGCGACGTGGAAGTCCGACTGCACCCCGACGACATCGCCGCGCTGGCCCCGGTGCTCAACCTGGCCCCGAACCAGCGCCTGACGCCGGACCTGAGCCTGAGCCGCGGCGACCTGCGCGTGCATGCGGAAGCCGTGCGCATCGACGGCACGCTGGATGCACGCCTGCGCGGCGCCCTGGATGCGGTCATCCGCAAAGCCGGAACCACCCCATGAATACCGAGCCCCTGCCCCCGCCCGCCGACTGGACCGCCGCACGCAACCTGCGGCTGGCCTCGCGGCTGGACAACATCCGTCCGGACACCGCCCATGGCCGTGGCCTGATCCGCGAAGGCGTGCTGCGCCGCGCGGTCGGCCTGACGCTGGAAGCGGTCGGCTGCGAAGCGCCGATGGGCGCCAGCTGCAAAGTCGAAGTGGCCGATGGGGGCTGGGTCGATGCCGAAGTGGTCGGCTTCGCCGGTGAACGCACTTACCTGATGCCGAGCGCGGAACTGCATGGCCTGCTGCCGAATGCGCGGGTCGTGCCTTCGCTGGGTCGCGGCGGCGCGGAGGTCGGCGAAGGCCTGCTGGGCCGCGTGATCGACAGCGACGGCGTCCCGCTCGATGGCAAGGGCCCGATCCGCGCCGAAGGCACGGTCGGCATGGCCGGCGTATCGATCAATCCGCTGGCGCGCGAGCCGATCACCCAGCCGCTGGACGTCGGCGTGCGCGCGATCAACGCGCTGCTGCCGATCGGTCGTGGCCAGCGTGTCGGCCTGTTCGCCGGGTCCGGCGTGGGTAAATCCACGCTGCTGGGCATGATGACCCGCTACACCGCCGCCGACGTCATCGTGGTCGGCCTGATCGGTGAACGTGGCCGCGAAGTGCGTGATTTCGTGGAAAGCACGCTCGGCGAAGAAGGCCTGCGCCGCGCGGTAGTGGTGGCCAGCCCGGCCGACCGCCCACCGCTGGCCCGCCTCCACGGCGCCTACCGCGCCACCGCGATTGCCGAGTGGTTCCGCGACCAGGGCCTGAACGTCCTGCTGCTGATGGACTCGTTGACCCGCTTCGCCCAGGCCCAGCGTGAAATCGGTCTGTCGGTCGGCGAGCCGCCGACCACCCGCGGCTACCCGCCGTCGGTGTTCGCCAAGCTGCCTGCGCTGGTCGAACGCGCCGGCAATGGCGCCAAGGGCCGCGGCTCGATCACCGCCTTCTACACCGTGCTGACCGAAGGCGACGATCCGCAGGATCCGATCGCCGATGCCGCACGCGCGATTCTTGACGGCCACATCCTGCTCTCGCGCCGCGTCGCCGACAGCGGCCTGTACCCGGCCATCGACGTGGAATCCTCGGTCAGCCGCGTGGTCACGGAAATCGCCGACGAACCGTGGCGCCTGCGCATCCGCAAGCTCAAGCGGCTGGTCTCGGCGTACTCGTCCAACCGCGACCTGATCGCCATCGGCGCCTACCAGCGCGGCAACGACCCGGCGACCGACGAGGCGCTGGAGCGCTGGTCGGACATTGTTGAATTCCTCGGCCAGGACGTCGGCAAAGCCGCCGACCTGCCGCACAGTCAAGCCGCCCTCAAGCGGCTGGTGGAACCAGAGACTTAAGCCATGATCCAATCCAAGCGCTTCGACCCCTTGCTTAAACGAGCCCAGGACCACGAAGACGAGGTCGCCCGCGACCTGGCCGAGCGCCAGCGCGCGCTCGACACGCATGTGTCGCGCCTGGATGAGCTGCGCCGCTACGCCGAGGAATACGCCGGCGCACAGATGTCGGCCACCAGCCCGGCCCAGCTCATGAACCGCCGCGCGTTCCTGGATCGCCTGGACAGCGCGGTCGCCCAGCAGCGGCAGACCGTGGACAACAACCGCGAAAAGGTCGACGCGGAGCGCGCCCGTCTGTTGCTGGCCAGCCGCGACAAGCAGGTGCTGGAACAGTTGGCTGCCAGTTACCGCGCGCAGGAAAAGGTGGTTACCGACCGCCGCGACCAGCGCGAGATGGACGACCTCGGGGCCCGGCGCTCGCGCCAGGCGCAGCGCGAAGACAGCGAGAACGGAGGCACCCCGTGATGCCCCCCGCCCTGCTCGGGGGTGCCGCATCCGCACAGAATGCGGGCGGCACCTCGCCCAGCCCCCGCGCGGACAGCGCCAGCGGCACCGACCGTCGGGACTTTGACGCGCTGCTCAAGCCGGGCAATGAGGCACCGCGCAACGACACGCCGCCCAAGTCCGGCAGCAACCGCGACGCGGGCAAGAGCACCCCCACCAGTACGCCCGGCCAGGACAAGGACGCAACGACGCGCCCCGCCAAGCCCGGCGCCAAGAAGGCGGACGACCTGGTCGCCGCCACCGATGCCACGGGCAAAGCACCGGCCACGGCGGAGAAGCCGGCCGCCGAACCGGCGGACGACACCGAAGCCGCCTGGCCGCCACTGGGGCTGGCCGGGCTGGCATTGAACGGGCTGCCGGTGCCGGCGCCGGTGCCGGCGCCCACACCGGTCACACCCGTGGCGGCCGGTACCGCCGCCGGCACCAATGCGGCGTTGCCGGCCCTGGCGACTGCAGCCCCGGAGGCGAACGCCACCCCGCCGGCGCTGGCCGCCGCGCCGTCCACCGACGGCAGCATCGCACTGCCCGCGTTGGCCGCCGATGCCGCGCCAGCCGACGATGCCCTGCTGCTGAAGACCTTCACGGACGCCTTGAACGCGGCCACCAACGACGGCCCCGATGCCCCCGCCAGTCCGTTGCTTCATGCGCTGCAGGGCATGACCGAGGCCAAGCCGGTGGTCGCCAGCCTGTTCACCGGCTCCCCCACCGCCACCCCGCATCTGGGCGGCGAAGACTTTGACGATGCCGTCGGCGCACGCGTCGGTTGGCTGGCGGACCAGAAGATCGGCCACGCGCATATCAAGATCACCCCGAACGACCTGGGGCCCATCGAAGTGCGGCTGCAGCTGGACGGCGACAAGGTGCATGCCACCTTCACCAGCGCCCACGCCGATGTGCGTCACGCGCTGGAAAGCAGTCTGCCGCGCCTGCGTGAGCTGCTCGGCGAGCAGGGCTTCCAGCTCGGCAACGCCGACGTGGGCCAGCAGCAGACCGCGCCCGACGGCGGACGTGGCGATGGCAGCGGCGGGATGACCGGCGACGACGGAGAGCCGGCGCTGGCCGATACCACCCTGTCCCCGTCCCAGTTGATCCGCCAGCGCGGCCTGGTCGACGCCTACGCGTGATCGCGTAGCTGTGCAGCCACGCCATGCGTGGCTGCCCTTGGTTCCGGCGAGGCAAACGTCCGCCCCTGTGTTGCGTGCTCACCCCGCCAGAAACCCGACGCACGCCATCTCCAGCATTCAGGCACGCGCTTTGCATGTAGGCAGGAAGCAATCCTCTGGAGCTTCCCCTCGTGGCCGCAGCCGCCGATAAAACCAAGAAATCCGCCGACAAGGACAAGACCGCCAAGCCGCGCAGTCCGCTCCTGGTCACCGCCCTGGTCGCGGTGCTCGCCGCCGGCGCCGCCGGTGGCGGCGTCTGGTACTTCACCCAGTCCAAGCACGACGACAAGGCCGCCAAGCCGGCCACCAGCAAATCCGCCGTGCCTGCCCCGGCGCAGTACTTCGGCCTGGAACCGCCGTTCGTGGTCAACCTCAACAGCAGCTTCGACGGCCCGCGCTACCTGCAGGTCGAAGTGCAGCTGATGAGCCGAGACCCGGCCGCGATGGAGGCGATCAAGCTGCATGCGCCGGCCATCCGCGCCAAGCTGCTGATGCTGTTCTCGCAGGTCGAACCGACCGACATCGCCGACCGCGCCGGCAAAGAGCGCCTGCAGGCCAGTTCCCTGGCCGAAGTGCAGAAGCTGCTCAAGGCCGAGACCGGCAAGCCCGGCGCCGACGAATTGCTGTTCACCAGTTTCGTGACCCAGTAAGGGCGACCATGAATGACCTGCTTTCCCAGGACGAGATCGATGCCCTGCTGCATGGCGTGGACTCCGGTGCGGTCGAGACCGACATCGATGCGCCCACGCCCGGCGAGGCGCGCTCGTACGATTTCGCCAGCCAGGACCGCATCATCCGCGGTCGCATGCCGACCCTGGAAATGGTCAACGAGCGCTTCGCGCGCCTGTGGCGCATCGGCCTGTTCAACCTGATCCGGCGTTCGGCCGAACTCTCCGTGCGCGGCATCGAGCTGATCAAGTTCAACGACTACATGCATTCGCTGTACGTGCCGACCAACCTCAACCTGATCCGCTTCAAGCCGCTGCGCGGCACCGGGCTGATCGTGTTCGAGCCGACGCTGGTGTTCGCGATCGTGGACAACTTCTTCGGCGGTGATGGGCGCTACCCGACCCGCATCGAAGGCCGTGAGTTCACCGCCACCGAAATGCGCGTCATCCACCTGCTGCTCAAGCAGACCTTCGCCGACCTGCAGGAAGCCTGGGCGCCGGTGATGGACGTGGAGCTCGAGTACATCAACTCCGAGATCAACCCGCACTTCGCCAACATCGTGACGCCGCGCGAGTACGTGGTGGTCTGCCGCCTGCATGTCGAGCTTGACGGCGGTGGCGGCGACATCCACGTCACCCTGCCCTATTCGATGCTCGAGCCGATCCGCGAGCTGCTCGATGCCGGCATCCAGAGCGATCGCAACGACCGCGACGCGAGCTGGGGCGTGATGCTGCGCGAACAGCTCAACATCGCCGAAGTCACGCTCTCCAGCGTGCTGGCCAGCAAGCGCATGACCCTGCGTGAGCTGACCGGCCTGAAGGTCGGCGACATCCTGCCGATCGACATGCCGGCGCAGGTGCCGTTGTGCGTGGAGAACATCCCGGTGTTCACCGGCGAGTTCGGCATCGCCAACGGTTGCAACGCCGTCAAGATCACCGCCACCCATCCCCCGGGCACCCGCCCACGCGTTCCCGTACTCCAGGAAGTCTCGCAATGAACGATATCGAATCCAACGAACCGCTGTCCCCAGTGGAACCGGCACCGGCGCAGTTCACCACGCTGCAGTCCGATGAGAACCTCGGTCCCGAGCTGAACCTGGATGTGATCCTGGATGTACCGGTGACCCTGTCGCTGGAAGTCGGCCGCGCCCGCCTGCCGATCCGCAACCTGCTGCAGCTCAACCAGGGCTCGGTGGTGGAACTGGAACGCGGTGCCGGCGAATCGTTGGACGTGTTCGTCAACGGCACCCTGATCGCCCATGGCGAGGTGGTGGTGATCAACGACCGCTTCGGCGTGCGCCTGACCGACGTGGTCAGCCCGAGCGAACGGATCCGGAGACTGCGTTGAGTGCCGGGCTGCTGATCGCGGCCGGCGCCTCGACCGTCAAGGTCGGCCAGCATGCCGCCGCCGCACCGGGCATGTTCGGTGCGGTGCTGGCGTTGCTGGGCGTGCTGGCCCTGATCGTCGGCCTCGGCTGGCTGCTCAAGCGCATGCCCGGCAGCGGCTTCCGCCCGGCCGAAGGCCTGCGCGTGGTCGCCAGCCTGACCGTCGGCGCCAAGGAGCGCGTGGTGGTGGTCGAGGTCAATGGCACCCAGCTGCTGCTGGGTGTCACCGCCGGCGGCATCAACACGCTGCATCAGCTGCCCGAACCGCTGCCGACCCCGCCGCCGGCGCGCCTTCCCGATTTCAAACACCTCCCGAATTTCGCCCAGCTGCTGCAACAGCGGCTGCGCAAGGAATCCTGATCATGCGTGGCCCCCGTACCTCTTGGACCCGTTACCTGCCGCTGTTGCTGACCGCCCTGCTGTGCGCGCTGCCGGCCCTGGCCTGGGCCGCGCCCGGCGTGCCGGGCGTACCGGCGTTGCCGGACGTGAATGTCGGCAAGATCGGCGGCCAGCCGGTCAGTCTGCCGCTGCAGACCCTGCTGCTGATGACGGCGATCACCCTGATCCCGTCGATGCTGCTGGTGCTGACCGCCTTCACCCGCATCATCATCGTGCTCGGCCTGCTGCGCCAGGCGCTGGGCACCGGCCAGACACCGTCCAACCAGGTGCTGCTCGGCCTGGCCCTGTTCCTCACCGCGATGGTGATGCTGCCGGTCTGGCAGAAGGCGTGGGGCAGCGGCATGGCGCCCTACCTCAACGGCGAGATCGATTTCCAGACCGCCTGGACGCTGACCACCCAGCCGCTGCGCGCCTTCATGCTGGCCCAGATCCGCGAGACGGACCTGATGACCTTCGCCGGCATGGCCGGGCATGGCACCTACGCCAGCCCGGATGCCATCCCGTTCCCAATCCTGGTCGCCTCGTTCGTCACCAGCGAGCTGAAGACCGCGTTCGAGATCGGCTTCCTGATCTTCATCCCGTTCGTGATCATCGATCTGGTCGTGGCCAGCGTGCTGATGTCGATGGGCATGATGATGCTCTCGCCGATGCTGGTCTCCGCACCTTTCAAGATCCTGCTGTTCGTGCTGGTGGATGGCTGGGTTCTCGTGGTTGGCACCTTGGCTGCCAGTTTCAATGCGGTCTGACCGCCCCGCCCTGTTGACCGATACGGACCCGAGACCGACATGACGCCCGAACTTGCCCTGACCGAACTGCGTGGTGGCCTGATCACCGTGCTGTGGGTCGCCGGCCCGCTGCTGCTCACCGTGCTGATCGTCGGCGTGGTGGTCGGCGTGGTCCAGGCCGCGACCCAGCTCAACGAACCCACCATTGCCTTCGTGGCCAAGGCAGCCGCCCTGACCGTGGTGTTGTTCGCGCTGGGCAGCCTGTTGATCGGCCACCTGGTCGAATACACCACGCTGCTGTTCCAGCGCATTCCCCACCTGATCGGCTGAGGCCCGCCGCCGTGGATTCCGCGACCCAGATGGCAGCCGATGGCCTGCAGGCCTTCGGCATGATCGGCACGATCCTGTGGACCATGCTGCGCATCGGCGCGATGCTGATGGCCATGCCGCTGATCGGCACCCGCGCGGTGCCATCGCGGATCCGCGTGCTGCTGGCCGGTGCGCTGGCGATCGCGCTGTCGCCGATGCTGCCGCCGGTGCCGGAATGGACCGGCTTCGATGCGGCCACGGTATTGACCGTCGCCCGCGAGCTGGCGATCGGCGTCTCGATCGGATTCGTGCTGCGGCTGGTATTCGAAGCCGGCGCGATGGCCGGCGAGCTGGTGGCCCAGGGCACCGGCCTGGCGTTCGCGCAGATGAGCGATCCGCTGCGCGGCGGCAGCTCCGGCGTGATCGGGCAGTGGTTCTATCTGCTGTTCGGCCTGCTGTTCTTCACCGTCAACGGGCACCTGGCGCTGATCTCACTGCTGATGGACAGCTACAAGGCCTTGCCGATCGGCACCTCGCTGCCCGATCCACAGGCGTTCCTGAGCATTGCCCCGACCTTCCTGCTGCAGGTCTTCCGTGGCGCGCTCACCCTGGCCCTGCCGCTGACCGTGGCGATGCTGGCGATCAACCTGGCCTTCGGTGTGCTGGCCCGTGCGGCGCCGGCCTTGAACCCGATCCAGCTGGGCCTGCCGGTGGCGTTGCTGCTGGGGCTGTTCCTGCTCACGGTGCTGGCCGGCGAAATGGGCCCGCCGGTGCAGCGCCTGTTCGACGCGGCGTTCGATGCCGCCGACAGCGTCAGCCGCTGACCCGGGACACGCCGGGACAGCCACGCCACCGTCCCGCGGCGCCGCGCGCCTGCCCCTTGCGATCCCCCCCGGGCCTGGCGTTAGTCTTGGCTGAAGACGAGGCCATCACCGGTACTCTTCGGTGATCGCGTTCTGTCGTATCGCTCAGATGTTGACCAGGGAGAGCGTCATCCATGCTGATCGGCAGTTACACCCCGTGGTTGGTGGTCGTTTCGTTCCTGGTCGCCGTGCTGGCCTCGTTCACTGCGCTGGACATGGCCAGCCGGGTCACCACCGCGGCCACGCCCCGCACCACCTGGCTGTGGCTGGTCGGCGGCGGCTGCGCGATGGGGCTGGGCATCTGGTCCATGCACTTCATCGGGATGCTCGCCTTCCGGCTGCCGATCCCGCTCGGCTACGCGCTCGGCCTGACCACGGTCTCGCTGCTGGCCGCCATGGCGTCTTCGATCTTCGCCCTGTGGCTGGTCTCGCAACCCACCCTGCCGCACGGCCGCCTCGCGCTCGGCGCCGTGCTCATGGGCAGCGGCATCGCCTCGATGCATTACCTGGGCATGGCCGCGCTGCACATGCAGCCCGGGATCGACTACCACGCCGGCTGGGTGGCGCTGTCGCTGGTGATCGCGGTGGTCGCTTCATGGACTGCGCTGTTCATCGCCTTCCGCCTGCGCAGCACGCACCGTCGCCTGCGCGACCGCGCCGCACCGGCGCTGGTACTGGGCACCGCGATCGTGGGCATGCACTACACCGGCATGGCGGCCGCGCGCTTCCCGGCCGGCAGCATCTGCGGCGCGGCGGCCGGTGACGGCCTGCAGGCGCAATGGCTGGCACTGGTGGTCCTGGTGCTGACCATCGCGATCCTGGCGGTGGTGCTGATCGTTTCCTGGCTCGACCAGCGCATGGAGGCGCAGCTGCTGCGGCTGCGCAACACCGACCTGAGCAGTTCGCTGGACGATGCCCACGCCGAGCTGACCCAGGCGGCACTGCACGATCCGCTGACGCGCCTGCCCAATCGCCGGCTGCTGCAGCAGCGCATCGAGCAATCGCTGACCGAGGCCGAACAGCGTGGCAGCCGCTTCGCGGTGATGTTCATGGATCTGGACGGCTTCAAGCAGGTCAACGACGCCTACGGCCATCAGACCGGCGACGCCCTGCTGGTGGCGGTCGCCGACCGCACCCGCAAACTGCTGCGGCCGGCGGACATGATGGCGCGCCTGGGCGGCGACGAGTTCGTGCTGGTGGTACCGATCGAGAACGACGAAGACGTGGCGACACTGGCCAGCCGCATCATCCAGACCGTCGGCGGCGAGCCGCTGCTGCCGCGCCACGATCTGCAGGTGACCGCCAGCATCGGCATCGCGATCTGCCCGGACCATGCCGCCAGCGAACGCCAGCTCATGGGATTCGCCGATGCGGCGATGTACCAGGCCAAGGAAGCCGGCCGCAACGCCTACGTGCTGTTCGCGGACTGGATGAATGACAGCGCCGAGCAGCAGTTCCAGCTGCTGGGCGACCTGCGGCGCGCGATCGGGACCGAACAGCTGTTCCTGCACTACCAGCCCAAGACCCGTGTGGCCGGGCAGTCGGTCAGCGGCGCCGAGGCGCTGATCCGCTGGCGGCATCCGCAGCAGGGGCTGATTCCACCGGACCGCTTCATCCGCCTGGCCGAGCGCAGCGGTGTGATCAACGAGATCGGGCGCTGGGCGCTGGATGAGGCCTGCCGCCAGCTGCGTGTCTGGCACGACGCCGGGCATGACGGTTGGACGGTCTCGGTGAATCTCTCGCCGATCCAGTTCGCCTCGCCCAACCTGCTGCAGGAGGTCCGCGAAGCGCTGCAGACGCACCGCATCGAACCACGCCGGCTGATCCTGGAGATCACGGAAAACACGGTGATGCGTGATACCGAGGCCAGCCTTACCCTGCTGCAGGCCATGGCCGCGCTGGGCGTGGGCATCTCCATCGATGACTTCGGCACCGGCTACTCCAGCCTGCTGTACCTCAAGCGCCTGCCGGCCACCGAGATCAAAATCGACCACGCCTTCGTGAGCGATCTGGAAAACAGCTCCGAGGACGTGGTGATCGTCTCGGCGATCGTGGCGCTGGGGCATGCACTGGACATGGACATCGTCGCCGAGGGAGTGGAGACGGTCGGCCAGCGGGCCTACCTGGAACGACTGGGCTGCGATTACCTGCAGGGCTATCTGCTGGGGCGTCCGGTGGATGCCCAGCGCTTCATGCAGCTGCATGACCTGCCCCGGCCGCGGGTGGAGGTGGCGGCCGGCTGGAAGGCGCAGCCGCGGCCCGGCGCCTCGGCCGGGTGATGCAGGGTCACTGAGGTAGTGCCGGGCGCGTGGCGGCAGCAAGAAAAACACACGGCCACGCCAGGTGCCCGCCCCCGGGCCGCCCAACCTAT
>NZ_JBDJMB010000030.1:0-39129 GCF_039673645.1 Stenotrophomonas sp. TWI700
CCGCGCCCGCCACTACCGGGCGGGTGTACGGGCCGCACGACCACCGGTAGTGCGCTACCCCGGCGCGTCAGGTGCCGGTAGGTGACGACCGTTGGTCGTCACGCCGTTCCCGGGTCAGAACGCCTCTGCCGCCTCGATCGTGTTCTGCATCAGGGTGGCCACGGTCATCGGCCCTACCCCACCCGGGACCGGGGTGATCCAGCTGGCACGCTGGGCGGCGGCCTCGAAGCCGACATCGCCGACCAGGCGGCCGTCGTCGAGGCGGTTGATGCCCACGTCGATCACCACCGCGCCCGGCTTGACCCATTCACCCGGGACAATGCCCGGACGGCCCACGGCGACCACCAGGATGTCGGCGTTGCGCACCGACTGCTCCAGCACGTCCTTGGGGGTGAACTTGTGGCAGCTGGTGACGGTGCAGCCGGCGATCAGCAGCTCCAGACCCATCGGGCGGCCGACGTGGTTGCTGACGCCGACGATGGTGGCGTTGCGGCCGCGGACCGGCTGGTCGGTGTGGCCCAGCAGGGTCACGATGCCGCGCGGGGTGCACGGGCGGAGGCCGAACTCGCGCAGGGCCAGGTGGCCGACGTTTTCCGGGTGGAAGCCGTCCACGTCCTTGCGCGGGTCGATGCGGTGGATCAGGCGGTTGGCGTCCGGGATGCCCGGCAGCGGCAGCTGGACCAGGATGCCGTGGATCTTGGGATCGGCGTTGAGCTGGTCGATCAGGGTCAGCAGCTCGGCCTCGGTGGTGCAGGCCGGCAGATCGTAATCAAAGGCTTCGATACCCACTTTTTCGGCCGCACGGCGCTTGTTGCGCACGTACACGGTCGAGGCCGGGTCGCCACCGACCAGCACCACGGCCAGGCCCGGACGGCTGCCACCGGCAGCCAGGCGGGCATCGACCCGGACCTTGAGGCTGTCCAGCAGGTCTTCGGCGATGCGGCGGCCGTCGAGAATGCGGGCGGAAGAAGCGGTGTCGGAAGTCGGTGAGCTCATCGAGGGCGGCAGGCGTGGGGGCGACGGTCGTCTATTGTCCCCGATTCGGCCCGTGGCGGACACCGTCGTGCTGGCCGACGGCTGGCGTGCCGGCCGACCCTGTCTGGTTGCCGGCCAGCGGCCGGCACTACCGGATCCTTATTCCTCTTCCGGCACCTCGTCCGCGTTGAGCGTGCGCGCCTTGCGCTTGGGCGCGGTGAACGGCGTGGGCGTGGGCACGCCGGGCAGCGCAGTACCGAACACCATGTGCGCCCCGGCGCGCAGGTCTCCGCCGGCCATCTCCAGCTCGAAGCGTTCCGCATCCCGTTCGCGGATCTGCTCGGCGATCTCGCGCGCATCATCCGGATCGGCCCCCAGCTCCATCAGCGCGGCCTGGCCGAACTGCAGGGCCGACTCGAAGGTCTCGCGGATCTGGAAGTCCACGCCGGCATGGATCAGGCGCAGTGAATGTTCGCGATCGAACGAGCGCACCAGCAGCTTGGCCTGGGGGAACTCGTGGGTGACCAGCTCGACGATGCGATCGGCATCCTGGTCGCTGTTGACGCAGACCGCGATCGCACGCGCCGACCCCGCGCCAGACGCATGCAGTACATCCAGGCGGGTACCGTCGCCGTAGTAGATCTTGAACCCGAAGCGCTCGGCGTTGTGGATCATGTCCACGTCGTTGTCGATGATGGTCACATCCACATCGCGCGCCAGCAGCGACTGACTGGCGACCTGGCCGAAGCGACCAAAGCCGATCAGCAGCACGCTGCCGGACAAACCGTCGGCTTCTTCGACGCCATCGAGCGAGACTTCGCGGTCCGGCATCAGCTTGTCATGCAGCAGCACGAACAGCGGCGTCAGTGCCATCGAGAGCACGACGATCGCGGTCAGATTGGCGTTGACCTGCACATCGATCACACCGGCCACGGCTGCGGCGGAGAACAGCACGAACGCGAACTCGCCGCCCTGTGCCATCACCACGCCGCGATCCAGCGCTTGGCGATGATCACTGCCGAGGATGCGCGCGACCACGTAGATGCAGATCGCCTTGGCAAACATCAGCGCGAACACCCCGGAGACGATCAGCGGCCAGTTGTTGGCGACGACGGTGAGGTCCAGCGCCATGCCGACGCTGAGGAAGAACAGGCCGAGCAGGATGCCGCGGAATGGTTCGATGTCCGCTTCGATCTGGTGGCGGAAGGTGGACTCGCTGAGCAGCACGCCGGCGAGGAACGCGCCCATCGCCATCGACAATCCGCCCAGCTGCATCAGGAGCGCGGCGCCGAGCACGACCAGCAATGCGGCAGCCGTCATCACTTCGCGCGCCTTGGCGGCGGCGAGGATGCGGAACAGCGGATTGAGCAGGAAGCGGCCGACCAGCACCAGCCCGACGATCGCACCCGCCGCGATGCCGACGGTGACCCAGCGCGAACTCTCGCCGGCATCGCTGTGCACGGGCGCCATGAACGCGACGACCGCCAGCAACGGCACGATCAGCAGATCTTCGAACAGCAGGATTGAGACGATCTTCTGGCCGGTCGGCAGCGCGATGTCACCGCGTTCGGCGAGCAGTTGCATCACCACTGCGGTCGAGGTCAGCACGAAACCGGCGGCGCCGATGAAGGCCACCGGCAAGGGGAAGCCGAGCAGCATGCACACACCGGTCAGCACGGTGCCGCAGACCACGATCTGCAGCGTGCCGAGGCCGAAGATCTCGTTGCGCAGGCTCCACAGGTGCGAGGGCCGCATCTCCAGGCCGATCACGAACAGGAACATCACTACGCCGAGCTCGGCGGTATGCAGGATCGCCTGCGGATCGGAGAACCAGCCGAACCCGAACGGGCCGATCGCCAGGCCCGCGGCGAAATAGCCCAGCACCGAGCCCAAGCCGAGCCGGCGAAACAGCGGCACCATCACCACTGCCGCACCCAGCAGGGCGACCACTTTCACCAGTTCACTGGCACCTGCTTCCACCGCCATGCGGTTGTTTCCCCGGACTGCACAAGATGGGACAACGATAGGGCAAAGCGGTGAAGGGCAATAGCGCGGATGATGCGTTTTATCGTGCTGAATTCAGAACGATATTGATGTTGGACGCGACATCGTCCCGAAATCGCCGCCGAACCCAACTGTAGAGCCACGCCACGCGTGGCTGCGCTCACCCGGCGGCCCCTCGCCAACGGCATCCACGCATGGCGTGGATCTACGTGGACCCTGGCAAACGGCATCCACGCATGGCGTGGATCTACGCCCTACCTGTCAGGCGCTGCAGAACGCCGCGTAATCGATGTAGCCAGGGAATGCGCGCCCGGGCGCGCACACCGGGCAGGCCGGATCCGGGCGCAGGCGTGTCTCGCGGAAGCGCATGCCCAGCGCATCGAAGCTCAGCAGCCGGCCGATCAGCGGCTCACCGATGCCGAGCAGCAGCTTGAGCACTTCGGTGGCCTGGAGCAGGCCGACCATGCCGGGCAGCACGCCGAGGACACCAGCCTCGGCACAGTTGGGCGCGAACTCCGGGGGCGGCGGCTCGGGAAACAGGCACCGGTAACACGGCGCGGTGCCGCGCTGACGTCCGGCATCGAAGACGCTGACCTGGCCGGTGAAGCGCTCCACCGCCCCGTAAACCAGCGGGATGCCGTGCTGGAGGCAGGCATCGTTGAGCAGGTAGCGCAGCGGGAAGTTGTCCGAGCCGTCCAGCACCACGTCGACACCTTCGAGCAGTGCATCGATGTTGGCCGAAGTGACCCGCGCCTGCACAGCCTCCACGTCCAGCGAGGGATTGAGGGCAAGCAGGCGTGTGCGCGCGGAGAGCACCTTGGGCTCGCCGACGCTGGCATCGGTATGGATGATCTGCCGATGCAGGTTGCTGCGGTCGACCACGTCGTCATCGGCGATGCGCAGGTGCCCTACCCCGGCCGCGGCCAGGTAGAAACTGGCCGGTGCACCCAGGCCGCCCGCGCCAAGCACCAGCACGCGCGAGGTCAGCAGCGTCTTCTGGCCCTCGACACCCACCTGCGGCAGCAGCAGATGCCGCGAGTAGCGCTCGCTGAAGTCGCGCTCGGCGTCGCTCTGGATCGGCTGCACCAAAGGCAGTCCCTCGGCACGCCATGCGGTGGTACCGCCCTGCACGGACGCGATATGCGTGTAACCCAGGTTCCACAGGAAAACCGCGGCGTCCATCGAACGCCTGCCGCTCTGGCAGATCAGGACGGCCTCGCGATCGAGTCCCGGCAGGTGTGTGCTCGGCTCGGCCTGGAGATCGCCCCTGGCAATGCCGAGCGCGCCTTCGGCCATGCCGGTGCCGCGCTCGTGCGCTTCACGCACGTCTATCAGCAGGGCGCCGTGGGCAATGCGCTGGCGGGCCTCGGCGGGAGATAGCTGCGGGATGTCCATGCCGGCATTATCGCGCACGAGGGTGTAGGCCGGTGCCCGGCCCTCTTCCATGTACAGCCGCGGGCCAGCACGTGGCGCTTGGCTCCTGGCGAGCTGGCAGCGTGGGTGTCGATGCGCGCAGCGTATAAATGTAAGGAAGCTGCTCCGCCCTGGAAAGTTGGGGCGATTTACGTGCGTGTAGGGAAACCAGTGAATTGCAAATAAGCGTGACCGAGCACGCAATTTGAAGACAATCCCAGATATAGCCTGTCCGCGCCTCGATAAGCCCCCGATGACCAATGCCAAGGATTGCCATGCGCATCATCTATCTATCAAGAATGCCATTCATTTTCGCTACGCTAGCGGTACTGCCAAGCACGCCGGCCATGGCTTCATCGGCGCCCATCACCCATGCCAATGGAACGCCCATTGAAAACATCGGCCGTCCCGAGCGCGTGCGCATCGAAAAGATGCTCGACAAGGCGCTTTCGGAAGCTGCCGAAAACCTGGCGCTCATCGAGGGTCAAACGGGATTCAACATCAGGACGCGGCTCGTTCCAGAGCGCCGCACCGTGATCATAGACCTGGGCGGGCGGGCGGTTCCCTCCCATACGGGCGCGGAACTGGAAAATCAGCAGCACCGTCTGGCACTTGTGGCGCTGGATCTGCTGCGCGGAGTCGTCGCCGTGGATGGCGCGGAGTTCCAGTTTGCCGGCCACGACATCCACCAGCTACGGCCGGATCCACTGCCCCCGATGGAACCACGCCAGCGACAAGGCTCCAGAACGAACGTTGCTCCTCCGAAGGTTGCGCTGGCGGGTGGACATGGGCTGTATTTCAACTATCAGTACAACGATTTGCGTGCCCAGTGTGATCCGTCAAACGGGATTACCTAGGATTTCATCACTCCGTATGTTGCCCGCGTCGCGTGGCTGACAGATGCAAGCGGCATCAAGACCAAGGAAGTTGAGTACACATACAGCTGTACAGCCAACGCTTGAAATCCGCTGCAACTGGATGCAGAAGAGCCGGCTTTCGCCGGCTCTTCTTTGGATCACTTGCCCTTGACGTGCTTGATCAAGCGGCGCTTGCGCTTGAGCTGACGTTCGGTGAGCACATTCTTCTTGCCTTCGTACGGGTTCACACCCTCGCGGAAGATGAACTGCACGGGCGTGCCGACCAGCTTGAAGCGCTTGCGGAAGAAGTTCTCCAGGTAGCGCTTGTACGACTCCGGCAGGTCTTTCAGACGGGTGCCGTGGACGATGAAGGTCGGCGGATTGGAACCGCCCGGATGCACGTAACGCAGCTTGGACACGTGACCACGGATCGCCGGCGGCGGGTTGGTCTCGTAGGCCGTTTCCAGCGCCTTGTTGACTTCGCTGGTGCTGAACTCGTGCGTCGCCGAGGCGTGCGCGGCGTGGATGCAGCGGAACAGCTCACGCAGGCCCGAGCCATGCTTGGCCGAGATGCGCACCACTTCCGCCCAGGGCACGAAGCCGAGCTTGCGCGATACCAGCGCTTCAGCCTGCTCGCGCTGGTAATCGGTCAGGCCATCCCACTTGTTGATCGCCACCACCAACGCACGGCCGGCATCGAGCACCGCGCCGAGCACGCTGGCGTCCTGATCGGTCACGCCTTCGGAGGCATCGAGCATCAGCACCGCGACCTGGCACTGCTCGATGGCCTGCAGGGTCTTGATGACGCTGAACTTCTCGACCACTTCCTCGACACGCGCCTTGCGACGCAGGCCGGCGGTATCGATCAGGCGGTACTCACGCCCGTCGCGCTCCATGTCCACCGCGATCGAGTCACGGGTGGTACCGGGCACTTCGGAGGCGATCATGCGCTCTTCGCCGAGCAGACGATTGACCAGCGTCGACTTGCCCACGTTGGGGCGGCCGACAAAGGCGATGCGAATGCGGTTCGGATCGGTGTCCAGGGTCTCGGTGGTGCCCTCTTCCGGCAACCGCTCCACGACCTCGTCCAGCAGATCATCCAGGCCCTGACGGTGCGCGGCCGAGACGGTCAGCATTTCGCTGAAGCCGTAACGGGCGAACTCCGAACGCACGGTGTCTTCATTCATGCCGTCGATCTTGTTGATCAACAGCAGGGTCGGACGGGCCAGCCTGCGCAGCCAGGACAGGATCTCGTCGTCCATCGGGCCCTCACGGGCATCGACCACGAACAGGATCAGGTCCGCCTCGGCAGCCGCGGCGCGGGCCTGACGGGCGGTAGCGCCAGCCAGACCTTCTTCTTCACCGGCGATACCGCCGGTATCGACCACCAGGAACGGGTGGTCCTCATCAAGACGACAAACACCGTAATTACGGTCCCGGGTCACGCCGGGCTGGTCATGGACCAGCGCGTCGCGCGTACGGGTAAACGCATTGAACAGCGTGGACTTGCCGACATTCGGCCGTCCAACCAGGGCGACCAAGGGCAGCATCGCGGTAACTCCTTATTGTGCCAACCGGAACGCGGTCAGCTTTCCATCAACGTTCTGCACCAGCAGAATCCCATCGGCGGCTACCGGCTGGGCCAGGAGGGCGTCGCCGCCACTCTTGGCGCGCGCCGCGAACTCACCGTTATCGGTCCGCAACCAGTGCAGATACCCCTTGTAATCACCGACCACAACGTAATCGCCGTGGATGACCGGACCGGTCAGCGAACGACGGGCCAGGCCCGTCTGCGACCACATGGCCGAACCGCTGGCCTTGTCCAGGCCGAACACGCCGCCCTTGTTGTCGGTGACGAACACAGTGCTCGAGGTCAGGGCCACGCCGCCGGCGCCACCATGATCACGGGCCCACAGCGGACGGCCGGTCGGGCCCTCGATCGCCATGGTCTGGCTCTTGAAACTGCTCACGAACAGCGTATTGCCTTCCAGCACCGGCGCGCCGTCGATATCGGCCATGCGGTCCAGCTCGGTACGGCCTTCGCCGGTGCCGACCATCTGGTCCCACAGCGTGCGGCCGTCCTGCATGGCCAGCGCGGCCACGGAGCCGTCGTCGTTGCCGATGAACAGCACGCCCGGGCCGGTGACGACCGGCGCGTTGCCGCGCACGGTCAGTGCCGGCAGCTCGCGCGGGTTGAACCAGCGCTGGGTGCCGTTTTCGGCATCCAGGCCGGTCACGCGACCGTCGTTGCTGCGCACGAACACCATGCCCTGGCCCACGGCCGGCGCGGAGATCACTTCACCCGGCACCTTGGCACGCCACTTTTCGGTGCCGTCGGCCGCGTTCAACGCGATGACTTCACCGTCCAGGGTGCCGATGACGACCAGGCCGTCACCCACGCCCGGGCCACCGGACAGACGAAGCTTGGGCTTCTTCTTTTCCTTGGCCGGCTCGTAGGTCCAGACCTTCTTGCCGGTCTGCAGGTCGATGGCATGCACGCCACCGTAGATGGCGGCTGCGTAGACGCGGCCATCGGCGACCACCGGGCCCTGGCGGACGCCGATGCGCTTCTCGCCCTTGCCGACGTTGGCCGTCCAGATCTTGTCGACCTTGGCGGTGGCATCGAACTTGACCAGTTCGGCCGGTTCCAGCGCCTTCTTGGCCGCCGCGTCCTTGCCGGCGAACCAGCCCTTCATCGTGCTGCAGCCGGTCAGGGCCATGCCCAACAGGGCAACCGTGGCAACGCGCTTGATCATGACCATCTGATTCATTACACCGACTCCGCAGGATCGGTGACGGTGCCACCGGCATCCGTCAACTTGGTTTCCAGCAGGCGCCGCTGGGGCGCTGCCACGTCCAGCGTCTTGAGCGCCTTCTCATACTGCTCGCGGGCGGCATCACGCTTGCCCTGCGCCATCAGTGCATCGCCATGGATTTCCAGGCTGGCGCTGTCGGTAGCGGTGCCGAGCTGCTTGATCGCATCCTCGGTCTTGCCGGTGGCCACCAGCAGGCGCGCGACGCGCTGCTCGATCACCGGCTTGAATTCGGGGTCGGCCTTGATCGCGCGCAGGGTCGCCAGCGCGTCTTCGTTCTTGCCGGCATCGACCTGGGCCTTGGCCAACTGCAGGGCAGCCAGATCGGCATAGATGTTGGCCTTGCCGCTTTCCAGGTCCTTCACACCCTTGGCGGCCTGCGCCAGATCCTTGTCTTCCAGGCTCTTGAGGACGATCTGGTACTGGACGTTGGCGCCGGCCAGGCTGTTGCTGTGCCGGGTCTGCCATTCTTTCCAGCCCCAGATGCCACCGATCGCGATGGCTACGCCAGCGAGGATGCTGACACCATTCTTCCGCAGCCAGCCGCGGACGCGTTCACTTTGTTCGTGCTCGTCGAGCAGGTCGTCGATCGCCATGCGTACTCTCGCCCCGCCCATGAGGAGGAGCTATTTGAATTGGATTGGGGAAACGCGGTTCAGTGCGAAACTGGGACCACGGAGCCGTCAGAGGATACCGTAAAGCGTGCCACGTTGGCTCGCTGGTACGGCGAAAGGTCGACGATAGTGCCGGCCTGCTGAACCTCGACCGCCGATGCATTGCCCAGCACCATGCGGGCCACCTGGCCCGGTGCGAAGCTGCGGGTCTCGCCCGACTTGATCAGGGCCTTCTCGACGGTGGTGCCGTCCGGCCCGGAGATATCCACCCAACTGTCGCCTTTGAACTGCAGGCTCAGCGCGCCGGCCTGCGGCATCGGCGCGGACGCCGGACGCGGGACCGGGGTCAGCGATGCCAGGTACGGTGCTGCCGGTGCCGTCGGCTTGGCCGCCTCGACCGCCGCAGGTGCGGCCGGATCCGGGGTCTCGCCACCGGCCACCGGTACCGCCGCCGGGATCACATCCAGCGAGGCGGTGTTCGGGGTGGTCGCCGTGCCATCGAAATGGCCACGGGTGGCGAACCAGACCGGCACGGCCAGAACCGCGGTGATGCCGACATACAGGACGCGACGCCCCAGGCTCTCGGCGATGCGCCGGGCCCGCGGGGTATGGGTATGGCTGACCAGCTGCGGCGGCACGATCGGCCCGATATGGGCCTGCTCGAGGATATCCCCGATGTCCACCTTGAGCAGACGGGCGTAGCTGCGCAGCTGGCCGCGGACGAAGACCGGCGCGCCGAGGCGCTGCCACTGCTCGTCTTCGAGGGACTTCACGACCTGGACCGGCATGTGCAGCTGCTGCCCCACCGCCTCCAGGGTCAGTCCGGCCGCTTCCCGGGCCTGGCGAAGACGAGCTCCGCAACCGGCCGCAGTATCAAAAGCGTTCACAGTCTGGTCATCAATCACAGTGCTTCAACCCCGGGGATTAGGTGCCGCATCCTGCGGAAATTCGTCATGAATTCGCTGCAGATAGCGACCGGATGCCACGCTGTCGCCAAGCCGCGCCTCGATTTGAGACGCAAGTTGTAACACGGAACGTGTGGCCGGTGCAGCCGTCAAACGCCGTTGCGAAAAGGCGCGGGCCTCGAAATAACGCCCTTGGGCGAACTCGTTGCGGGCCATCGACTCCAGCGCGTAGGCATTGACCGGATCGATCTCAAGCGCCCGGCGCAGGTCCGGAACCGCCCGTTCGGGCTGGCCGGCATCCAGCGCACAGCCACCGGCATTGGCCAGGGCAGAGGCCGGCGTCGTATAGCCCGGCGCCTGGAGGGCCCGATCAAACCAGACCAGCGACTCGGCCGGACGGCCATGAGCACATAGCCACGCGCCATAGTTATTGAGCACATCGCCGCGCTCCGGGCCCAGCTCGGCGGCCTTGGCGTACAACTGCCCCGCCTCGGCCTGGTTGCCGCGCTGGGCCGCGATGGCCGCCAACAGCATGTAGGCCTCGGGACGCCGCGCATCGATCTTCATCGCCGCCCGCACCCGCTTCTCGGCTGCCTCCGGCGAGCCCGCACGCAGCGACTCGCCGGCCAGGACCATCTGATCCTGGTAGTTCACGCGCTTGCGGATCTCGGGGTTGTCGCGGGCCTCATAGGTCGGCGCGACCTCGAGGGTACCGGACGGCGGTTTGACGCCCTGTTTGCCGCAGCCGGCCAATGCCAGCGCGATGAAAACAACGGCTGGCAATCGGCGATCAGGCAGCGGCATCCCGGTTTTTCCCGTCCTGCAGCGTTTTGTTGAACTCGGCCTGGCGGCGCGTGCGATCCATGACCTGGCCCTTGAGCTGGCCACAGGCGGCATCGATGTCGTCGCCACGGGTGCGCCGCACCATCGTCAGCACCTTCGCATCGAGCAGGATCTTCTGGAAGGCGCGGATGTCGGTTTCGCCGGAACGCTCATAGCGCGTGCCCGGGAATGGATTGAACGGAATCAGGTTGACCTTGCCCGCGTTCGAGGCCTGCACGGCGTTGTCGAACTGGCGCATCAGCCGCGCCAGCTGGCGGGCGTGCTCGGGCTGGTCGTTGATCCCCTTCATCAGGGTGTATTCGAAGGTGACCGATTCGCGGCGCTTGTTGGCGCGCAGGTAGCGTGCGCACGAGGCCATCAGCTCGACGATCGGGTACTTCTTGTTGAGCGGGACCAGGGTCTCGCGCAGGGCATCATTGGGCGCATGCAGCGACACCGCCAGCGACACGTCGCTCTCGGCGGACAGCCGGTCGATCTGCGGCACCAGGCCGGAGGTGGACAGCGTCACGCGCTTGTTGGCCAGGCCGTAGCCCAGATCGTCGCGCATCACGCTCATGGCGCGCACGACGTTGTCGAAATTCATCAACGGCTCGCCCATGCCCATCATCACCACGTTGGTGAGACGACGCTGCTTGTGCGGGATGTTGCCCAGATGGCGCGCCGCCACCCACACCTGGCCGATGATCTCGGCGGTGGAGAGATTGCGGTTGAAGCCCTGGGTCGCGGTCGAACAGAACGTGCAGTTCAGCGCGCAGCCGACCTGCGAGGACACGCACAGCGTGCCGCGGTTCTTGTCCGGGATGTAGACCGCTTCGATCGCGTTCTTGCCGTCGGTGCCCATGGCCAGCAGCCACTTGTGGGTGCCATCGGCGGAGGGCTTGTCGAACACGATGTTCGGAACCAGCACCTTGGCATGCTGCTTGAGCTTGGCGCGCAGCGCCTTGCCGAGGTCGGTCATTTCATCGAAATCGGTGACGTAGTGATGGTGGATCCACTTCATCACCTGATGGGCACGGTAGCGCGCTTCGCCGAGTGTCTCGGCGAAGAAGCGCTCCAGACCCTCGCGATCGAGGTCGAGCAGGTTCTGCTTGGCCACAGCCGGGCTCGACACGAGCACGGATGGGATGGCGGTGGGCTGTACGACCTCGTTCACGGCATCACTCTCAGCGCGAGACGACTTCAGTCGCGGCGAAGAAGTAGGCGATTTCGATCGCGGCATTCTCAACCGAGTCCGAGCCGTGGGCGGCATTGGCATCGATGGATTCAGCGAAGTCGGCGCGGATGGTACCGGCGGCGGCTTCCTTCGGGTTGGTGGCGCCCAGCAGGTCGCGGTGGGCCAGGACGGCGTTCTCGCCTTCCAGCGCCTGGATCATCACCGGGCCGGAGATCATGAACTCGACCAGCGCGTTGAAGAACGGACGCTCGCGGTGCACGGCGTAGAAGCCTTCGGCTTCACGGCGCGACAGCTGCTTGTACTTGGCGGCGACGACCTTCAGGCCGGCCTTTTCAAAGCGGGCGTAGATTTCACCGATGACGTTCTTGGCGACGGCGTCCGGCTTGATGATGGAAAGGGTGCGCTCCAGCGCCATGGGAATACTCCGTTGGGCGGGCCACTTGATCGGCCCGAGGTTAACATGAAAAAAACCCGCGTCAAAACGCGGGCTTAGCCTGATATACGTGCGCCAATTCTAACGTGTCCTCCCCGTCTCCGGTAGTGCCACGCCATGCGTGGCAGGCTTGGACCGCATGGGATCGCTCGCCCCGTTCAGGCACTGCGAGGTTGCCAGCCATGGGCAGGCACTACACAGCGGGGATGAACGGACGCCCATTCCTGCTGCACCGCACAATGCGGCAGCGCAGCCACGGGTCTAATATCAAACAATCGTTTGATTGAACTTCCCTGCCCCATGGCCAAACCCGCCCACTTCTCCACCAAGGACCGCATCCTCGGCGCCGCCGAGGAACTGTTCGCCCTGCATGGGTTCGCGGGCACCTCGCTGCGCCAGGTCACCAGCCAGGCCGATGTGAACATCGCCGCGGTCAACTACCACTTCGGTTCCAAGGAAAACCTGGTCAACGAGGTCTTCCGCCGCCGGATGGATGAAATGACCTCGGCTCGCCTGGCCCAGCTGGACGCCGCCCGTCGCGAACACCCCGGTGAACTGCGCCCGGTGCTGGCCGCCTTCGTCGAACCGGCCTTGGCCATGGCCCAGGACCGCCAGACCGGCGGCGCGTTCGTGCGGGTCATCGCCCGCGCCTACGCGGAAAAGAACGACAACCTGCGCAAGTTCCTCTCCGACCATTACGGCCACGTCCTGCGTGACTTCGGCAAGGCGATCTCCGCCTGCGTGCCGGGACTGAGCAAGGAAGAGCTGTACTGGCGCCTGGACTTCCTCGCCGGCTCGCTGACCTATGCCATGGCCGACTTCGGCCTGATCAAGCGACCCGCCGGTGTCACCGAAGCGGCGCATCGTGCCCATGCCGCCCAGGAACTGATTCATTTCGCCGACGCAGGATTCCGCGCCAGCGCGGCCTCAAGCGCTTCGACGACCTCCCTTTCCACCCCGTAGAGCCAGGCACTGCCCGGCTGCCCGACCAACAAAGGCTTATCGACATGTCCAATTCCCTGCTAGTCCGCCGTGCCGCCGTGCTGGGTGCCGGCGTCATGGGTGCCCAGATCGCCGCCCACCTGACCAACGCCGGCGTCGACACGGTGCTGTTCGACCTCCCCGCGAAGGAAGGTCCGGCCGATGGCATCGTGCTCAAGGCCATCGCCAACCTGGGCAAGCTCAGCCCGGCCCCGCTCGCCAGCAAGTCCTACGCCGAGGCGATCACGCCGGCCAACTATGAGACCGGCCTGGAGCAGCTGAAAGACTGCGACCTGATCATCGAAGCCATCGCCGAACGCATGGACTGGAAGCAGGACCTGTACAAGAAGATCGCCCCGTTCGTGGCCGATCACGCGGTGCTTGCCTCCAACACCTCGGGCCTGGGCATCAACAAGCTCGCCGACGTGCTGCCCGAACAGCTGCGCCACCGCTTCTGCGGCGTGCACTTCTTCAACCCGCCGCGCTACATGCACCTGGCCGAGCTGATCCCGGCCACCACCACCGATGCCGCCGTGCTGGAAGGCCTGGAAGCGTTCCTGGTCACCACCCTGGGCAAGGGCGTGGTGTACGCCAAGGACACCCCGAACTTCATCGGCAACCGCATCGGCGTGTTCTCGATCCTGTCCACCATCCACCACACCCAGGAATTCGGCCTGGGCTTCGATGAAGTGGACGGCCTGACCGGCCCGCTGGTCGGCCGCCCGAAGTCGGCCACCTACCGCACCTCGGACGTGGTCGGCCTGGACACCATGGCGCACGTGATCAAGACCATGGGCGACACCCTGCCCAACGATCCGTGGCATGAATTCTTCAAATCGCCGAAGTGGCTGGATGCATTGATCGCCAAGGGCGCGCTCGGCCAGAAGACCGGCGCCGGCATCTTCCGCAAGGTCGGCAAGGACATCGTCGTCCTCGACCTGGAAAAGCAGGACTACCGCCCGGCCGATCGCACCGCCGCCCCGGAAGTGGTCGAGATCCTGAAGATCAAGAACCCGGCCGAGAAGTTCGCCAAGCTGCGCGAGAGCCAGCATCCGCAGGCGCAGTTCCTGTGGGCGACCTTCCGCGACCTGTTCCACTACAGCGCCTACCACCTGGCCGACATCGCCGAGACCGCGCGCGACGTCGACCTGGCCATCCGCTGGGGCTACGGCTGGTCGCTGGGCCCGTTCGAAACCTGGCAGGCCGCCGGCTGGAAGCAGGTGGCGCAGTGGATCGCCGATGACATCGTCGCCGGCAAGAGCATGAGCAACGCCCCGCTGCCGGATTGGGTGTTCGATGGCCGCGACGGCGTGCACGCCGCCGAAGGCAGCTACAGCCCGTCGCGCAACGCCAAGCTGCCGCGTTCGGCGCTGCCGGTGTACCAGCGCCAGCGCTTCCCGGATCCGCTGCTGGACGAGAGCTTCAGCCCGGGCGAAACCGTGTTCGAGAACGACGGCGTGCGCATGTGGCACGACGGCGACGGCATCGCGGTGGTCAGCTTCAAGACCAAGATGAACACCGTTTCCGACCACGTGCTCAATGGTCTGCAGGAAGCGATCAAGCGCGCCGAGCAGGACTACAAGGGCCTGGTGATCTGGCAGCAGAAGGAGCCCTTCTCCGCCGGTGCCGATCTGGCCGGTGCGCTCGGCCTGCTGCAGGCCGGCAAGGTCGACCAGTTCGAAGAGATGGTGCACAACTTCCAGCGCACCAGCCAGGCGATCAAGTATTCGCTGGTGCCGGTGGTGACCGCCGTGCGCGGCCTGGCCCTGGGCGGCGGCTGCGAGTTCCAGATGCACAGCGCCAAGAGCGTGGCCGCGCTGGAAAGCTACATCGGCCTGGTCGAGGCCGGCGTCGGCCTGCTGCCGGCCGGTGGTGGCCTGAAGGAACTGGCCGTGCGTGCCTCGCAGGCTGCTGGTCCGGGCGGCGACGTATTCGCCGAGCTGAAGAAGACCTTCGAAACCGTCGCGATGGCCAAGGTCTCCAACTCGGCGGTCAACGCCAAGGAACTGGGCCTGATGCGCGCGACCGACAAGGTCGTGTTCAACAGCTTCGAAGCACTGCACATCGCCAAGGCCGAAGTGCTGGCGCTGGCCGAAGGCGGCTACCGTCCGCCGATGCCGGCCCGCCGCATCCAGGTCGCCGGTGACGTCGGCATCGCCACGTTCAAGATGATGCTGGTCAACATGCTGGAAGGCCGCTTCATCAGCCCGTACGACTACGAGATCGCCGTGCGCATCGCCACCGTGCTGTGCGGCGGCGAAGTGGATCGCGGCACGCTGGTGGACGAAGAGTGGCTGCTGACGCTGGAGCGCAAGCACTTCGTCGAACTGGCCCAGCAGGAAAAGACCCAGGCCCGCATCGCGCACATGCTCAAGACCGGCAAGCCGCTGCGTAATTGATGGCGCGCCGGGCGCGACGGACCCGTCCGCGCCCGGTAGGTGCCGACCGTTGGTCGGCACACCTGTCCCCACATTCAAGAGATCACTGCAATGACCAAGCAAATCCAGGACGCCTACATCGTCGCCGCCACCCGCACCCCGGTGGGCAAGGCGCCCAAGGGCGTGTTCCGCAATACCCGTCCCGACGACATGCTGGCCCACGTGCTCCGCTCCGTGGTCGCCCAGGCGCCGGGCGTGGACGTCAACCGCATCGATGACGCGATCATCGGCTGCGCGATGCCCGAAGCCGAGCAGGGCATGAACGTGGCGCGCATCGGCGTGCTGCTGGCCGGCCTGCCGGACACCATCGCCGCACAGACCGTCAACCGCTTCTGCTCTTCGGGCCTGCAGGCCGTGGCGATGGCCGCCGACCAGATCCGCCTGGGCAACTCGGACCTGATGCTGGCCGGTGGCACCGAATCGATGTCGATGGTGCCGATGATGGGCAACAAGATCGCGATGGCCCCGAGCGTGTTCGACAACGACCACGTCGCCATCGCCTACGGCATGGGCATCACCGCCGAGAAGGTCGCCGAAGAGTGGAAGGTCTCGCGCGAGGACCAGGATGCGTTCGCCCTCGCCTCCCACCAGAAGGCCATCGCCGCGATCCAGAACGGCGAGTTCAAGGACGAGATCAGCCCCTACGACGTGCGCACCCGCCAGCCCGACCTGGCTGACGGCCGCCGCATCATCACCCGCGACAGGATCGTGGACACCGACGAAGGCCCGCGCCTGGATTCGTCCGCCGAAGGCCTGGCCAAGCTGCGCCCGGTGTTCCGCAACGGCCAGTTCGGCGGCACCGTCACCGCGGGCAACTCCTCGCAGATGAGCGATGGCGCCGGTGCGGTGCTGCTGGCCTCCGAGCAGGCGATCAAGGATTACGGCCTGACCCCGCTGGCCCGCTTCGTCAGCTTCTCGGTCGCCGGCGTGCGCCCGGAAGTGATGGGCATCGGCCCGATCGCCGCGATTCCGAAGGCGCTCAAGCAGGCCGGCCTGACCCAGGACCAGCTCGACTGGATCGAGCTCAACGAAGCCTTCGCCGCGCAGTCGCTGGCCGTCATCCGTGATTGCGGCCTGGACCCGTCCAAGGTCAACCCGCTGGGCGGCGCGATCGCCTTGGGCCACCCGCTGGGCGCGACCGGCGCGATCCGCACCGCCACTCTGCTGCACGGCCTGCGCCGTCGCCAGCAGAAGTACGGCATGGTGACCATGTGCATCGGCACCGGCATGGGCGCGGCGGGCATCTTCGAATCGCTGTGAGGCAATGATCGGTGCCGGCCGATGGGTCGGCACCGGTCGCGTCGGCAGGCACCGACCGTTGGTCGATGCGGCAACCGGACCAAACGCAGAAGGGCAGCCGCGAGGCTGCCCTTTTCGTTGGGGTGCGTACCGACCAACGGTCGGTACCTACCGGTTGATCGCCTTGCGATCAGCCTTCGGCCAGCATCTTCTGCAGCATTTCGCGCGCAGGACCGGCCAGCTTCTCGTTGTCGAGGGCGAAGCGGATCGTTGCCTCGACCAGGCCCAGATGGGTACCGCAATCGAAGCGGCGGCCCTCGAAGCGGAACGCATCCACGCGCTCGCTCTTGAGCAGTTCGGCGATCGCATCGGTCAGCTGGATTTCGCCACCCGCGCCGGTACCGGTCGCTTCAAGCAGCTCGAAAATCTTCGGGCTCAGCACATAACGGCCAACCACCGCCAGATCGCTCGGGGCGTCTTCCGGCTTGGGCTTCTCGACGATGGCGCTGATCTTGCCCTGGCGGCCGTCGAAGGCCTCGGTGGCCACGATGCCGTAGCTGCCGGTCTTCTCATGCGGCACGTCTTCCACCGCGATGATGCTGGCGCCGGTGGCTTCGTTGGCATCGGCCATCTGCTTGAGCGCACCGTTGCCCCGGTTCCAGATCAGATCGTCCGGCAGCAGCACCGCGAACGGTTCGTCGCCGACGATCGCCTTCGCGCACAGCACCGCATGGCCCAGCCCCAAGGCTTCCGCCTGGGTCACGAACACGGCGCGCACGCCATTGGGCAGCACATGGCGGACCAGCTCAAGCTGTTCCTTCTTGCCGGCGCGCTCGAGTTTCTGCTCCAGCTCGTAGGCCTTGTCGAAATAATCGGCGACCGCATGCTTGTAGCGGTTGGTGATGAAGATCAGCGTGTCACAGCCCGCCTCGATCGCCTCATCAACGGCGTACTGGATCAGCGGCCGATCGATAATCGGCAGCATTTCCTTGGGAACGGTTTTGGTGGCGGGAAGGAATCGCGTTCCCAACCCTGCGACAGGAAATACCGCCTTACGAATACGCTTGCTCATCAGAACCTGTTGGCCTCACGCGCCGGAAAGGCCAGCACTTTAGCAGAGCTGACGTGATCGTCCTGTTGTAGCGGAGAGAACTCCGGCATGGTGGCAAACAGAATGCTGTTGATCGCATCGGTGTCATAACTGATGATCGCCTCGCGCAGTTTCGGCACGTTGGCCAATACCTGATCGCGGGCAAACGTGCGAACACCGGCTTCGAGAATCTTCGGATGCGCGGTCGGGCGATAATCTTCGTCCGAATAGAACAGCGTCTCGTGCAGTTTTTCGCCCGGGCGCAGGCCCGTATAGACGATGGCGATGTCCTTGTACGGCTGCTTGCCGGCCAGGCGGATCATCTGCTCGGCCAGCACGCGGATCGGCACCGGCTCGCCCATGTCCAGGGTATAGATCGCCCCATGCGAAGCCGAGGCGGCCGCCTGCAGGATCAACTGGCAGGCTTCGGGAATCGTCATGAAGTAACGGGTGACTTCCGGGTCGGTCACGGTGACCGGGCCGCCCTTGAGGATCTGCTCGCGGAACACCGGCACCACGCTGCCGGCCGAGGCCAGCACGTTGCCGAAGCGCACGGTCACGAAACGGGTGTGGCTGGTCTTCTGGTCCAGGCTCTGGCAGATCATCTCCGCATAGCGCTTGCTGGCGCCCAGCGCATTGACCGGGTCGACCGCCTTGTCGGTGGAAATGAAGACGAAGTGCTCGATGCGGGCTTCGACGCAGGCCCGGGCCACGGTCTCGGTGGACAGGATGTTGTTGCGCACTGCCTCGCGCAGCTGGCGCTCCAGCACCGGCACCTGCTTGTAGGCGGCGGCGTGGAAGACCGAATCCACCCGCGACAGCGACAGCGCGTGACGGATCACCGCGGGATCGCCGCAGTCACCCAGCACCGCCTCCACGACCAGATCGGGGAAGCTGCGCTGCAGCTCGGCCTCGATGGTCAGCAGCAGCAGCTCGCTCATCTCGACCAGCACGATGCGCCCTGCCCCATGGCGCGCGCACTGGCGGCACAGTTCAGAACCGATCGAACCACCGGCGCCGGTCACCAGCACGGTGCGCCCCCCCAGCCAGCCGCGGATCAGCGCCCAGTCCGGCAGGATCGGCTTGCGGCCGAGCAGGTCCTCGATCGCCACTTCCTTGAGCTGACCTGGTAACGAGTGGCCGAGCAGGATGTCATTGAGCTTGGGCACCATGCGGAACGGCACGCCGGTGCTTTCGCAGATGGCCACCACCCGCTGCATGCCCACGGCATCCAGCGACGGGATGGCGATCACCAGCAGCTTGGCGGCCGTCTCACGGACCACGGCGGGCGCGTCTTCCAGCGTGCCCAGGATAGGCAGGCCCTGCAGCTTGGCGCCCTGCAGATGCGGGGCATCGTCGAGCAGGCCGACCGGTTCGAAATCACCGGAACGACGCAGATCACGTACGAGAGCTTCCGCCGCCTGGCCGGCACCAAGGATCAGCACGCGGCGTGCGGTGACGTCGGACTGCAGCGCCTGGTAGTCCTTCCACGCGCGGTACAGCAGGCGCGGCGCACCCAGCAGCGCGGACAGCGCGAACGGATAGATGACCAGCACCGACATCGGCACGCCTTCGAAGCGCTTGTAGGCCAGCGCCACCACGATCGCGAGCAGGCCGATGAAGCTGGCTTTGAAGATGTTGAGCAGATCAGCGACGCTGGCGAAGCGCCACAGGCCGCGGTACAGGCCCACCCGCCAGAACACCACGGCCTGGATGACCAGCACCAGCGAGGTATCGATGTTCCACAGCGGCAATGCCGGCGCATCGGCCAGCATCGAATAGCGTCCCGCGTGCAGCAGCTGCCAGCACGCCCAGACCATGAACAGGTCGTGGGCGACGATGGCCGCACGGGGCATCAAGCCGGTAAGTCGGTCCTGCCAAGGCGTCATAAACAGCGTAATCCTTCTAGTTGCGCATTCCCTTGCGCAGGAGCAGCCAAAGGCCGGACGCGAGGATCAACCACGCGATGGCCACGGCAGCCTCCCACCTCGGCTGCAAATTCGTGCATGCATTAAACACTGCCGCACTGAATATTCCAAAAACAAGATACATCCCGGTGACGGAAGTGTGGCTTGCACCCCCTTTCACCGCGCGCTGATAGAGATGCTGCGTGTGGGGTTCCATCCAGCGCTGTCCGGACAGGATGCGCGAAAGCAATGTGAAGCCCGCGTCCACAAGAAAGGCCGAAAGCGGCACCAGCAACAGCAGCCAGTGGATATCCGTGCGCACGCTGACCAGACAGACCAGGGCCGCGATGGCATAGCCCAGCGCCCCGCTGCCGACGTCGCCCATGAAGATGCGTGCCCGCGGGTAGTTGAACGGCAGGAAGCCAAGGCAGGCCAGTCCCAGCACCACGCCGGCCAGCCCGTAGGGCGGGGGCAGCACCATCGCGAAGGCGAGCCCGGCCAGGATGGCCTGGGTGGTGGCGATGCCGTTGATCCCATCCATGAAGTTCCAGATGTTGATCAACGAGGTGGCGAACAACAGCGCCAGCAGCGCCTGCCAGGGATTGCCGCTGGCGTGCCAGACCAGCCCGGCCAGCAGTGCCGCGGCGATCACATGGACCAGCAGGCGACGCACCGCCGGCAGCGGCCGATGGTCGTCCCACCAGCCGATCCCGGCAACGAGCACCAGGCCCAGCGCGAACACCGCGAGCGTGATCCAGGCCGTGGGCCAGATCACTGCCGCGACCACGCAGGCCAGCAGCAGGGTCAGCACGATCGCGATGCCGCCGCCGCGCGGCGTCGCCACGCCGTGGCTGCGCCGCTCGCCCGGCTCGTCCAACAGATTGCGGCGCAGCGCGTACACGCGTGCGCCCCACGTCAGTCCCGCCGATACCGCCAGCACCGCCAGCAGCCCCGCCATCCAGGCGACCATCATGGTTCAGAGCACCGCGTAGTTGAGCAGTGGCTTGACGGTGCCCCATTCCTTGCAGCTCGGGCACTGCCAATGATGGGTGCGCGCACCGAAGCCACACCGCGTGCACCGGTACGCCGGGTTGCGGACCAGCAGCTGGTCGGTGATGTGCTTGAGGTCGTGCAGGGTCGCGGTGGAATCAGCGCCCTCGGCGAGGGTCAGGTCGATCAGCGCCGATTCGCCACGCACCGACGGACGGTCCTTGAGCTGGCGCCCGAGGTAGGCGCGCGCCGGGGCGACGCCCTCCTGCTCTTCCATCAGCTGGGTCAGCGCCAGCACCGGCGCGATGCCGCGATAGTGCTCGGTCATCTCCGACAGGAACGCGCGTGCACCGCCGAGATCACCGACCTTGCGGTAGTTCTGCATCAGCGCCTGCAACACTTCGGGCAGGTACTCCGGATCGTTGCGTGCCGCACGTTCGAAGGCACGGACCGCGGCTTCGGCGTTGCCGGCATCGTCTTCCAGGCGGCCTTCGATGATGCCGGCACGGACCGACATCGCATCGGCCTGGTAGGCGCGCGCGATCGCGGCGCGCGCTTCGTCGATCTTGCCGGCCCCGCGGTAACGCTCGGCCAGTTCGCACTCGAACTGCCCGATCAGCTTGCCCATCGGCTCGCCGGTGACTTCCTCGAAGCGGCTGGCGTTGTCGATCGCCTTTTCCCAATCGCGCTCGGCCTGGTAGATGCCGATCAGGTGCTTGAGCGCCTGCGGGGCACGCTGGTCGATCTGGGCCAGCTCGGTGAACACGGTTTCGGCACGGTCGAGCAGGCCGGACTTCATGTAGTCCTCGCCCAGTGCCAGCAGCGCCTGGACGCGCTGCTGATCGCTCAGGTCCGCGCGGTTGACCAGGCCCTGGTGCAGGCGGATCGCACGATCGACCTCACCGCGACGGCGGAACAGATGGCCCAACGCGACCTGGGTCTCGAAGGTTTCCTTGTCCAGCTCGGCGATGTGCAGGAACAGCTCGATCGCCTTGTCTGGCTGCTCATTGAGCAGACAGTTCAGGCCGCGGAAATACGTGCTGGACAGATGGCTGACCTGGTTGTCGCCATGGCGCTGGCCACCGCGACGCCCGATCACCCAGCCCGACAGCGCGGCCAGGGGCAGGAACAGGAAGAACCAGAACCACTCGGAGACAAATTCCATCGGCGCTCAGCGTCCGTCGAATGTAGAAGAAGAAGGGGGTGCCACGACCACGGCGGGCGCGGCCTTCTGCGCACGGCGCAGCTTGGCGTACAGCGGGATCACCACGCTGGCGAGCACGAGGCCGCCGCCGATGAGGGCACCGGACAACAGGGCGATGATGATCGCCACGCCGGTGGTGGAATTGATCTGGGTAAAGCCCAGGCTGATGATGATCGGTTGCGAGTTGAGGGCACCGATGATGAGGCCCACGACCAGAACCGCCAGCAGGATCAGCAGACGTACGATGTTCATGCAGCAGCTCCAGTTCCGTAGGGCTCAAGAGTAGCGGACTAACACTCCGCTCTACCAGCCGACTCCATGGAAATCATGCATCCGCCCCGTGGCGGATGGACACTCAGGCAGGATCGCTTTCCAGCGGCACCACGGCGCTGACGCGCTCACGCAGTTCCTTGCCCGGCTTGAAGTGCGGGACATGCTTGCCCGGCAACGCGACCGATTCCCCGGTCTTGGGATTGCGCCCCAGCCGTGCCGGCCGGTAGTGCAACGAAAAACTGCCGAACCCGCGGATCTCGATGCGATCCCCGCCGGCCAGCGCCCCGCCCATCATTTCCAGCAACGACTTCACGGCCAGATCGACATCGTCCGACTTCAAATGCGCCTGTCGGCGCGCCAGGATTTCGATCAGCTCGGATTTGGTCATTACGGGCTCTTGGGGAGGAACTCAGACCCTGAAACGGCCCGGACTGATGTCCGGGCCGCCCAGGAAACTACGACAGCGACAGACCGATTACTCGGACTTGTTGCCGTTCAGCTGTGCACGCAGCAGCGCGCCGAGCTGGGTGGTGCCGCTGGACGCCGAAGAGGACTGGTATTCCTCCAGCACTTCGCGCATTTCCGCGTCGTCCTTGGCCTTGATCGACAGCTGCAGGGTACGACCCTTGCGATCCATGCCCACGAACTTGGCTTCAACCTTGTCGCCGACCTTCAGGAACTGGGTCGCGTCGTCGACGCGCTCGTTCGCAACGTCGCGAGCAGCCACGTAGCCTTCGATGCCGTCAGCCAGTTCGATGGTAGCGCCCTTGGCGTCCACTTCCTTGACCACGCCTTCGACCTTGGAACCCTTCGGGTTGGCAGCCATGTACTGACCGAACGGATCCTGCTCCAGCTGCTTGACGCCCAGGCTGATGCGCTCGCGCTCCGGATCGACGGCCAGGACGACGGCGTCCAGGTTGTCGCCCTTCTTGTAGTTGCGGACCACGTCTTCGCCGGTGGTGTTCCAGCTGATGTCGGACAGGTGCACCAGGCCATCGATACCGCCGTCCAGGCCGATGAAGATGCCGAAGTCGGTGATCGACTTGATCTGGCCCGACACCTTGTCGCCCTTCTTGTGGATCGCAGCGAAGGTTTCCCACGGATTGGCGGCAACCTGCTTCATGCCCAGCGAGATGCGGCGACGCTCCTCGTCGACGTCCAGGACCATGACTTCAACTTCGTCACCGACCTGCACAACCTTGGACGGGTTGACGTTCTTGTTGGTCCAATCCATTTCGGACACGTGCACCAGACCTTCGACGCCCGGCTCGATCTCGACGAATGCGCCGTAATCGGTGACGTTGGAGACCTTGCCGAAGACGCGGCTGTTGGCCGGGTAACGACGGGCGATGTTGTCCCACGGATCCTCGCCCAGCTGCTTCAGACCCAGCGAAACGCGGTTGCGCTCGCGGTCGAACTTCAGCACGCGGACGTCCAGCTCGTCGCCGACGTTCACGACTTCGGACGGATGGCGCACGCGCTTCCAGGCCATGTCGGTGATGTGCAGCAGGCCGTCGATACCGCCCAGGTCCACGAATGCGCCGTAATCGGTCAGGTTCTTGACGACACCCTTCAGGATCGCGCCTTCCTGCAGCTTGTCCATCAGCTGCTCGCGCTCTTCCGAATGCTCGCTCTCGACGACTGCACGACGGGACACAACGACGTTGTTACGCTTGCGGTCCAGCTTGATGAGCTTGAATTCCAGCTCCTTGCCTTCCAGGTAGGCCGGGTCGCGCACGGGGCGCACATCCACCAGCGAACCGGGCAGGAACGCGCGGACATCCTTGATGTCCACGGTGAAACCACCCTTGACCTTGCCGCTGATGCGGCCGGTGATGGTTTCGTTCTTTTCCAACGCTTCTTCCAGCTCGTCCCACACCATCGCGCGCTTGGCTTTCTCACGCGACAGAACGGTTTCACCGAAGCCGTTCTCGATGGAATCGAGGGCAACCTTGACGACGTCGCCTTCAGCGACATCGATCTCGCCAGCGTCGTTACGGAACTGTTCGATCGGCACGATGCCTTCGGACTTCAGGCCGGCGTTGATCACCACGACATCGCCGCGGACTTCAACAACGACGCCGCTGACGATCGAGCCCGGCTTCAGCTTGGCCAGATTGGCCTGACTGGCTTCGAACAGCTCTGCAAATGATTCGGTCATTAGATTTACTCTGTTGGACACATGGGCATTGGCCCCCGAAGGGAACCGCTTACTGCCCGCCTGTTGGTCGACCCCGGAAACGCAGGTCGTGTGTTAAGTAGGAAAACCGCCACGCATCATTGCGGGACGGAGCTTTTGTTGCCTTGCGATGGTGCGACACCGTCGATGCACTGACGGCCCTCCTTTACAACGGATCAGGCACCCGAAACCGGAAGCAGATCCAATACCTTGGCAACGACGGCGTCGATGCCAATACCACTGGTGTCGATGATGACGGCATCGTCTGCCGGCTTCAGGGGCGCCACTGTGCGCTGTGCATCACGGGCGTCGCGGGCCATGATCTCGCGCAGGAGGTCGTCAAAGTTAACCGAAACACCCTTGTCTTTCAACTGCTTATGCCGCCGCTCGGCCCGTTCCTCGGCGCTGGCGGTCAAAAACACCTTGAATGGGGCGTCCGGGAAGATGACCGTTCCCATGTCCCGACCGTCAGCGACCAGGCCCGGCTCCATCCTGAATGCGCGCTGGCGCTCTTTCAGCGCCGCCCGGACTTCCGGGATGGCCGCGATCGCCGAGGCCAGGGCGCCGGTGGTCTCCAGCCGCAGCTCGTCGGTGGCATCGGTCTCGTTGACCAGCACCCGCAGCCCGCCATCGGCCGATTCCACGAACCGCACGTGCGTATCGAAGGTGCAGCGGACCAGCGCCGAGGCGTCGGAGGTATCGATATCGGCCCAGCTGGCGGCCACGCCCACCGCCCGGTACAGGGCGCCCGAATCCAGGTAATGCCAGCCCAGCCGGCGTGCGACAATGCGGCTGACAGTGCCTTTGCCGGCCCCGGAAGGACCGTCGATGGTGAGCACGGATGGAAGCTGATTCATGGGTTTCCCGATAGATGTGACCGCCCATTCTAGCCCCTGCCCGGGGTGGCCTGAGACTTTTTTGGCCCAACCACTTGAAAGGATGGGAAAAAGCCCGGTAGAATGGCGGGCTTGAACGGGCGTCACCTGCCGATTGTCATCTGCATATCGCGGCCGCGCTCCAACCGAATCCAACGTTTACGCCGAGGTATGCAATGAAAGTCCTGTCTTCCCTGAAGTCGGCCAAGACCCGTCACCGTGACTGCAAGGTCGTCCGTCGCCGCGGCAAGATCTTCGTGATCTGCAAGTCGAACCCGCGCTTCAAGGCTCGCCAGCGCTGAGCCGGCTGGCCTCACGGCCGCCACCGGTCCCTCACCGGACCGGGCGATGAACAAAAAGCCGCCTCCGGGCGGCTTTTTGCTGCCATTTTTGTTGTAATCGCGGGGTAGCCCGCGACCGTTGGTCGTGAGACCTGCAGTCGTGAGACCTTCCGCATTCTTGACCACTGGGGAGTAGTTCGAGATGAAGCGTTACCTGACCACCTTGCCATTGCTGGCTGTCCTGGCCGTTTCCAGTGCCCATGCCGACACCCTGCTGATCGACCGCAGCCGTGAGAAGCCGGCCATCGCCCTGCCGGTCCGCGGCCAGAGCATGCAGCAGGTCCAGGCCCAGTTCGGCGACCCGGGCGAACGCCTGGAACCGCGCGGCGGGCAGAAGCAGCAGTGGCCGACGATCAACCGCTGGGTCTACCCGCAGTTCACCGTCTACTTCGAAAAGCAGAAGGTGATCGACGTGGTCGCCAACCGCGCCGACGCCAACGAGATCGGGCCGAAACCGCCGATCCGCTGACCCCCTTCCCCTTGCCCGCCCGCCGGCGGGCCTTCGCACTGAGATCATGAACGACACGCTCCGCTTTCCGGCCGAATGGGAATCCCAGTCCGCCATCCTGATCGCCTGGCCCCACGCCGACACCGACTGGGCTGACCGCCTGGGTGACGTCGAGGACACCTACATCGCCCTCGTCGCTGCCATCACCCGCTTCCAGCCGGTGCTGATCATCGTCGCCGACGACGACCTGGAGGCGTACGCCGACGCGCGCCTGCGTTCGAACCGGATCGACACGGACCGCGTGCGGTTCGTGACGGCCCAGTACGACGACACCTGGCTGCGCGATTCCGGCCCGATCACGCTCAAGCGCGCCGATGGCGGCTTCCGCCTGCTGGACTTCCGCTTCACCGGCTGGGGCGGCAAGTTCGACGCCAGCCTGGATGACCAGCTGGTCGGGGTGCTGCACGCCGCCGGGCTGTTCACCGATGCGGAGCTGCAGAGCATTCCGTTCGCGCTGGAAGGCGGCGGCATCGAGACCGATGGCGCCGGCACCCTGCTGACCACCTGGCAGTGCCTGCACGAGCGTCATCCGGATCGCAGCCGCGAATCGCTCAGCACCGACCTGGCCACCTGGCTGGCCCAGGACCGCGTGCTGTGGCTGGACCACGGCTATCTGGAGGGCGACGACACCGACGCCCACATCGATACCCTGGCCCGCTTCGCCTCGACCGACAGCATCGTCTACCAGGCCTGCGATGACGCCAGCGATTCGCACTATGCCGAACTGCAGGCGATGGGTGCCGAACTGGCTGCGCTGCGCACCCGCGACGGCCAGCCGTACCGCCTGTTCCCGCTGCCGTGGGCGCAGCCGGTGATCGACGAAGGCCGCCGCCTTGCCGCTTCGTACGCGAACTACCTGATCCTCAATGGTGCGGTGCTGATGCCGGCCTACGGCGATGCCGCCGACGAGGCCGCGCGTGCGGTGCTGGCCCAGGCCTATCCGGACCGCGAGATCGTGCCGGTGCCGTGCCGCTCGCTGATCTGGCAGAACGGCAGCCTGCACTGCATCACGATGCAGTTGCCGGCGGGATTGCTGGCCTGACAGCAAAGCACGCGGTCTGAAGGTTGCGGAGGCGGGGGTGGGGGGGGCGGCGGGGCGGGACGCGCCGTAACCCCAACCGGGGGGGCTCGTGGGCGCCAACCATGGCGCCCTGACGGTCCCGCACCTCCGCCCCCGCCATCCCTTCGACAGTGCACTGGCAGCCAACGGAAGAGCGACAGGCCACGCCGATACGCGTGACCTGACCTCTGATGCCCCGATCATCCTGCGGAGCCGGCCAGCGGCCGGCACTACCGACGCGTGGGCGCTTTCCATTTAGCAGCCAGCACGCTGCGTGCACCCATCCGCGATAAACTGCGTTTTTCCCCTTGCAGGACCGTCTCCGGATGAGCTCACGCCACACCCTTTCCGTCGCCCTGATCCAGGAGCGCAACCACGGCGATGCCGAGGCCAATCTGGCCGTCATCGAAGCGCGCGTGGCTGAAGCGGCCGCACAGGGTGCCAAGCTGATCCTGCTGCAGGAACTGCACAACGGTGCGTACTTCTGCCAGCACGAGTCGGTCGATGAATTCGACCTGGCCGAGCCCATCCCGGGACCGAGCACCGCGCGCCTGGGCGCGCTGGCGAAGAAGCACGGCGTGGTGATCGTCGGCTCGCTGTTCGAGCGCCGCGCCGCCGGTCTGTATCACAACACCGCGGTGGTCTTCGAGAAAGACGGCACCCTGCTCGGCAAGTACCGCAAGATGCACATCCCGGATGATCCGGGCTTCTACGAAAAGTTCTACTTCACCCCCGGCGATCTGGGCTTCACCCCGATCGATACCTCGGTGGGTCGCCTTGGCGTGCTCGTGTGCTGGGACCAGTGGTACCCGGAAGCCGCTCGCCTGATGGCGCTGGCCGGTGCCGAACTGCTGCTCTACCCCACCGCGATCGGCTGGGACCCGGAGGATCAGCAGGACGAACAGGGCCGCCAGCGCGATGCGTGGGTGCTCAGCCATCGTGGCCATGCCGTGGCCAACGGCGTGCCGGTGCTGAGCTGCAACCGCGTCGGCCATGAGCCCTCGCCGCTGGGCGCCTCGGGCATCCAGTTCTGGGGCAACAGCCACGTGCTTGGCCCGCAGGGTGAGTTCATCGCCGAAGCCGGTGGCGAGCCGACCGTGCTGGTCTGCGATGTCGACCTGCAGCGCAGCGAACACGTCCGCCGGATCTGGCCGTTCCTGCGCGATCGCCGGATCGACGCGTACGGCGATCTGCTCAAGCGCTACATCGACTGACCGACCAGGACGCCCCCACCGTGACCGTGCACCTGCGCGACGCCACCGATGCCGACATCGCGGCCATCACCGCGATCTATGCGGTGGAAGTGACCGACTTCGTCAACACCTACGAGTACGAGATCCCGGAGGCGGCGGAAATGCGCCGCCGCATGCAGGACATCGTCGGCCGCGGCTTTCCGTACATCGTGGCCGAGGTCGATGGCCAGGTGGCCGGCTATGCCTACGCCAATACCTATCGCGGCCGGATCGCCTACCAGTGGACCGTGGAGAATTCGGTGTATGTGGATGCGGCGTTCCAGGGCCGCGGGGTCGGCACCGCGCTGATGCAGGGCCTGATCGATGCCTGCGTCGCCCGCGGTTACCGGCAGATGGTGGCGGTGATCGGCGAACCGACGAATACGGCCTCCATCAAACTGCACGAGCGTTTCGGTTTCCAGACCGTCGGCGTTTTCCGCGGCCTCGGCCGCAAGCATGGCCGCTGGCTGGACACTGTCCAGATGCAGCGCGCGCTCGGCGATGGTGCCGACAGCGCCCCTTCGAATGAATGATGCAATGACCGATACCCTGATTGACGCCGGCGACACCCTGTTCGCCGGCCAGCCCGTTCGCATTGTCGAACGCGATGGCGTCCGCTACACCCTGCTGGGCACCGCGCACGTCTCGCAGGCCAGCGTGGAAGCGGTGGAACGTGCGATCGAGAGCGGCCGCTTCGATGCGGTCGCGGTCGAGCTCGACGCGCAGCGCCTGCAGGCGCTGACCAACCCCGATGCCCTGGCCAAGCTGGATCTGGTCGAGGTGATCCGCAAGGGTCGCGTCGCCCTGTTTGCGGCCAATCTCGCCCTGGCTGCGTACCAGCGCCGCTTGGCCGAACAGCTCGAGATCGAGCCCGGCGCCGAACTCAAGCGCGCGGTGGTCATGGCCAACGAACGCAACCTGCCGGTGCACCTGATCGATCGTGAGGTCGGCCTGACCTTCAAGCGCGCCTCGCAGCGACTGGGCTTCTTCGGCAAGATCAAACTGGTCATGGGCCTGGGTGCCGGCCTGTTCGCTTCCGAGGAGGTCGGCGAAGACGAGATCGAGAAGCTCAAGCAGGGCGACATGCTCGAAGCCAGCTTCGGCGAGTTCGCCAGCGAGAGCCCTGCCCTGTACGAAACCATCATCGGCGAGCGCGACCGCTACATGGCCACCCGCCTGCGTGAAGTGCACGACCCGGCCCAGCGCGAAGTGCTGGCGGTGGTCGGTGCCGGTCATCTGGCCGGTCTGGCCAGGTACCTGGAAACCGACACCGACGCGCCCGGCCCGCTGCGCGAGTCGCTGGAAGACGTGCCGAAGAAGCGCAACATTCCGTGGATCACGCTGGCGATCCTGGCCATCGTGCTGACCGGTATCGGCGTGGGTTTCTATCGTGGCGGCCTGGGGGTCGGCAGCGAGCTGCTGGCGGTCTGGGCGATGTACACCGGCGGTCTGGCCGGCCTGGGCTGCCTGCTGGCGGGCAGCCACCCGCTGAGCATCCTGACCGCGATCGTGGTCGCGCCGTTCAAGCCGTTCCGGCTGAGCATCCCGACCGGCGCGTTCTCCGCGTTGGTGGAAGCGCGCCTGCGCAAGCCGGCCTACGAAGACTTCCTGAAGCTGCGCGACGATGCGCAGAGCGTCAGGGGCTGGTACCGCAACCGGGTGACCCGCGTGGTGCTGACCTTCATGCTGACCAACCTGGGCAGCATGCTGGGCCTGTGGCTGACCGGGTTCCAGGTGTGGGGGAAGGTCGCGGGGTGATTCCCGCGCCGGCTGTATGGGAAAAGGCCACGCATTGCGTGGCCTTTTTTGTGCCCGAATGGGGGACGGGCCTGCCCTCACCCTCAAACCGATTCTGCGCCCGGCTCCACCACCGGGGCATCCACGCCGCGGCCACGCGCGCGCCGGATGATCCGCGACACACTGGTGCTCATGTCATCAAGCATGGCGTAGATGGTCGGCAGGAACAGCAGGCTGACCACGGTGGAGAACGCCAGCCCGCCGGCGATGGCGCGCGCCATCGGATAGTAAGGCGGGCCGTTGCCGAGCAGCTGGGTGTCGGTCATGGAGATCGGAATCATCGCCAGGATCGCGGTGCCCATCGTCATCATGATCGGGCGCAGGCGTTCGCGTGAGCCTTCCACCAAGGCCTGGGTCCGGCCCATGCCGCGGCGGCGCAGGTTGTTGATGTGCTCGATCATCACGATGCCGTTGTTCACCACCACGCCCATCAACACCAGGATGCCGATGAAGGACATGATCCCGAACGAGGTGCCGGTGATCCAGAACAGCCAGAACACGCCGAAGATCGAGAACAGCACGCCGCTCATGATCGCCGCCGGGAACAGCAGGGATTCGAACACCGCGGCCATCACCACGTAGATCATCACCAGCGCGATCACCAGATTGAACATCATCTGTGCCATCGCCTCGTTGTCGTCGCCGTAGTCGCCGCCATCGAAGCTGAAGGTGTAGCCGGCCGGGAAGCTCATCGGCTTGAGCATCTCCTCCATCGCCTTGCGGCCTTCCGGCACGGTGACCTTCTCGGCCAGGTTGGCCTTGATGGTCAGCGTGGTCTGCCGGTTGGTGCGGCCGATCTGCGTGGCCGAGGGCTTGATCGCCACGTCGACCAGGCTCAGCAGCGGCACCGAGCGACCATCGCCGGTGCGCACGGTGTAGCTGGCCAGGTCTTCCGGGCTGCTCTGCTCGGCACCGGCGAAGCGGACCCATACCGGTACTTCGCTGTCGCCGCGGCGGAACTCGCGCAGCGGGGCACCGCGCAGGGCCAGGCCGACGAAGCTGGCGACCTGCTCGGCGTTGAAGCCGAACGCGGCGGCGCGCTCGCGATCGACGTGGATGGACAGCTCGCTGCCCTTCTCGCCGTTGTCGATGCGCACGTCGCGCAGTTCCTTGCGCTGGGCCAGCAGCGGCACGACTTCCTCACCGATCTCCTGCAGCATCTGGGTCGAGTCGCCGACCAGCTGCACCTGCACCTGGTTGTTGCCGCTGCCACCATTGCCCTCGCCCGAATTGCCGACCACGTAATCGGCACGCGCGGAGCGCGGCAGGCCTTTGCGCAGCGCTTCCTGCACGGCCGGCATGTTCTTGGCATGCTCGGTGTCGAAGGTCACGATGGTGCTGCTGCCTTCCTGCTCGCTGTACCAGGAGTACACCTGGGTGATGTGCAGCTGCGCGCGGTTGTCATCGAGGTAGCGTTCAACACGCGCGACTTCCTCGGACATCTGGCCGAAGGTAAAGGCGCCCTTCCAGTTGTAGCCGATGAACACCTCGTGGCCGCCCTCGCCGCCGAACATGTCGATCTTGGTCAGCTTCATCGGCACCAGGCTGACCAGCACCACCATCAGGATGCCGAACACGCTCCAGCCTCGGTGCTCCAGCGTCCACTGCAGCAGCGTGGCGTAGCGGCGCTGCAGGCGTGCGATCACGCCCGTCTCCGAATGCACCAGCTTGGGCGTCTGCATGCGCGCGGACAGCATCGGGATCAGGCTCACCGCCACCAGCCAGGAGGCCAGCAGCGAGACCGAGATCGTGATCGCGATCTGCGACATGAAGATGCTGATGTTGTTGGTCTCGCCGAACAGGTTCGGCACGAACACGATGCAGTGGCACAGGGTGCCGGCACTGAGCGCGATGGCCACGTTGCGGGTGCCGATGATCGAGGCCAGCCGTGGCTGGTCGGGCATGCGCTCGCGTTCCTGGTAGATGCTCTCCACCACCACCACGGCATTGTCCACCAGCATGCCGACCGCCAGCAGCAGGCCCATCATGGTCAGGATGTTGAGGGTGACGCCGGCGAAATACATGAAGCCCAGCGTGATCACGAAACAGATCGGGATCGCCAGGGTCACCATCAGCGTGGACGGCCAGTGGCGCAGGAAGAAGAACAGCACCGTGATCGACAACAGCAGGCCCACCGCGCCGGCCTCGGCCAGCTCCAGCAGCGAGGACGTCACCATCTTGCCCTGGTTGTCGATCACCTTGATCTGCACATCGCGCATCGAGGGCTGCTTGCGAATCGCCTCGACCTCGGCCAGTGCCGCGCGCGAAACCTCGACCAGGTTGGCGCTGCGCTCCTTGAAGATATCCAGGCCCACGGCCGGGTTGCCGTCCAGGCGGCGGCCGTAGTTCATCCGGGTGGGCTTGAGCCGGATCTCGGCGATATCGCCCAGGCGCAGGCCTTTGTTGTCGATCACGAGGTCGCGCAGTTCCTGCAGGTCGGTGATCTCGCCGACCGGCTGGATGCGCACGCGCTGGCCGTTGTCGTCGATCTGCCCGGCCGAGATCGAGAAGTTCAGCGTGCGCAGGCGGTCGCTGAGTTCGTTGATGCTCAGGTTGTGCGCGGTCAAGCGGTCCGGGCTGATCGCGATCTCCACCTCGTTCGGCGGTGCGCCGGAGATGTTGACCCGGGCCACGCCCGGAATGCGCTCGATGCGCCGCTTGAACTCGCGGTCGAGCATGTCGTAGGCGCCGGTCAGGTCGGTGGCGCTGGCCAGGCGCACTTTCAGTACCGGGTCATCGCTGCTGGACCACTTGAACACGTTGTAGCGTTGCAGGTCGTCCGGCAGGTCGCTGCGGATCGCATCGATGCGTTCCCGCGCATCCGAGGCCGCGATGGCGATGTCGCGGTCCCAGTCGGTGAACTCGATGAAGATGCTGGCGCCTTCGGAGGTGGCCGAGGAGCGCATGCGCTTGATCCCGGTCATCGTCGCCAGCGCTTCCTCGGTCGGCCGGATGATGTTGCGCTCGACCTCCTCGGGGGTGGAGCCGGTATACGGCACCTGCACGAAAAGGAACGGGGCGGAGATGTCCGGCAGCGCCTCCAGCGGCAGCCGGAACGAGGCGATCAGGCCCACCACCGCCAACGACACAAAACACATGATCGTGGTGATGGGCCGGCGGATGGAGAACTCGGCAATGCTCATGCCGGCTCCTGGGCTGCGTCATGACCGGTACCGGCCAGCGGTGTCCTGAGGTGACGGCCGCGCTCGCGGTAGTAAGCATCGCCACGACGGTCGAGCAGGTCGTACACCACCGGAATCACCACCAGGGTCAGCAGGGTGGAGACCAGCAGGCCGCCGATCACCGTGATCGCCATCGGCGCGCGCACTTCGGCGCCCTCGCCCATCGCCACCGCCAGCGGCAGGAAGCCGAACAGCGTGCACAGCGTGGTCATGATGATCGGCCGCAGGCGTGAGCGAGCCCCTTCCACCAGTGCCTCGCGCTTGGGCACACCGGCCTCGCGCAGCTGGTTGACCTTGTCGATCAGGATGATCGCGTTCTTGGTCACCAGCCCCACCAGCAGGATCAGGCCGATGAACACCACCACCGAGATCGGCTTGCCGGTCAGCATCAGCGCCAGGATCGCGCCGACCAGGGCCAGCGGAATGGTGAACAGGATGACGAACGGGTGCAGCAGCGATTCGAACTGCGAGGCCATCACCAGGTAGACCAGGAAGATCGCCAGCCCGAAGGCGAAGACCAGCGAGCGTGCCGAGTCGGCCAGTTCCTCGCCCTGCCCGCCGATGTGCATGCCGACCCCGGCGCCCAGCGGCTGGCTGGCGACCATGTCCTGCACTTCGCGCACGGCGCCGCCCAGATCGATGTCGCGCAGGTTGGCCGAGACCACCGCCACGCGGGTCTGGTCGGCGCGGTGGATCTCGCTCGGGCCGTTGGTGGCGACCACCTCGGCGACCGCATCCAGCGTCACCGGCCGGGTGCTGCCCGGATTGACGATCAGCCGGCGGATGCTCTCCACGCTGGCCCGGTCACCTTCCTGGGCACGCACCAGCACGTCGATCTTGCGGTCGCGGAAGCTGTAGCGCGTGGCCACGTCGCCGCGCACCTTCTTGACCACCACATCGGCAATCTGCCGCGTGGTCAGGCCGAGCGCACCGGCGCGCTCCTGGTCGAAGCGGATCTGGATTTCCGGGAAGCCCTCTTCCACCGTGGATGTGACGTCGGCGTAGTGCGGGTTGTTGCGCAGCATCGCCGCCAGTGCCTTGCCGGCGGTTTCCAGCGTAGCCATGTCCTGGCCGCGCAGCTCCACTTCCAGCGGCGTGGAAAAGCTGAAGAGCGCCGGGCGGGCGAAGTCCACCTGCACGCCGGGGTGCTGCTGCATCGACTCGCGCAGCCGCTCGGTGATCGCCGCTTCGGTGCGCGCGTTGCCGCCCCCGGCCATCACCACGGTCAGCTTGCCGATGTTCTCGCCACTCTCGGTCGGGCTGGCATCCAGGCGGGTGCCGCTGCCACTGACGCCGTACAGCGAGGCGATGCTGTCGTCCTTGGCATGGGCCAGCTGCATCTCGCGGACCAGCGCATCGGTCTGCTTCAGCGGGGTGCCGGCCGGCAGCTTGGCGGTCATTTCGAAGCGATCCTGCGCCAGCTGCGGGATCAGATCCGCACCCAGCATCGGCACCAGCGCCATCGTGCCGACGAACGCCAGCGCGGCCAGACCGAGCACCTTGCCCGGGTGATGCAGCGCGCCCGGCAGCAGCTTCAGGTAACCGCGCTCGGCACCGGCGTACGGCTTCATCGCCACATCGCTGGCCTTGCGCATCACCGGCCCGACCACGGCCACCAGGCCGCGCCAGACGCGGATCACCGACCAGGCAATCCCGAAGCAGATCCAGCGCACGACCGTGCCCACGCCGCGGCGGCTGCCGGCGACCGGCTTCAGCCAACGGCTGTCCGGCTGCCACGGCTGATGCGCGGGCTCTTCCGGGAACGCCAGCGGCGGGCGGCCCTTCAGCGAGCTCAGCATCGGAATCAGGGTCATCGAGACCAGCAGCGAGATCGCGATCGCGATCGCCACGGTCAGCGCCTGGTCGCGGAACAGCTGGCCGGCGATGCCGTCCACGAACACCAGCGGCAGGAACACCGCGATGGTGGTCAGGGTCGAGGCGACGACGGCCATGCTCACTTCGCGGGTGCCGACAATGGCCGCCTGCAGGATGCTCAGGCCGCGCTCGCGCGCCTTGGCGATGCTCTCCAGCACCACGATGGAGTCATCCACCACCAGGCCGGTGGCCAGCGCCAGCCCACCCAGCGACATCACGTTCAAGCTCAGGCCCAGCTGGCCCATGAAGAAGAACGTGGTGATGATCGAAACCGGCAACGACAGGCTGATCACAAACGTGCTCCAGCCATCGCGCAGGAACAAGAAGATGATCAGGATGGCGAGGATGCCGCCGATCACCGCGTCTTTCTTGACGTCGCTGATGGCATGTTCAATGAAGCGCGACTGGTCTTCGATCGTGGTCAGTTCGGCATCGCCGGGGACCTGGCCCTTGATCTGCTCCAGGCGCGCTCGCAGCGCCTCGGCGGTCGACACCGTGTTGGCGTCGCCCTCCTTGTAGATCGCCAGCTCGACCGCTTCCTTGCCGCCAAGGCGGATGATCGCTTCGCGTTCCTTGTAGCCCTGGCGCACGGTGGCGATGTCCTTGAGCCGCACCGGCACGCCGTTGGCGATGTTGGTGGAACTGCTGCTGGACGCACTCTGCGCGGCAGAGGCAGCGGCCACGGCGGCGTCCGAGCCGGTCGAGGCCGCGATCGCGAACATCTGCTGCATCGCTGCATCGGCGGCGTTGCCGCTGCTGCTCTGGGTGGTGACCAGCAGGTTGCGGATGTCCTCCAGATCGGCGAACTGGTTGACGGTACGCACCAGGTAACGCTGCGAGCCCTCCTCCAGGCGACCGCCGGAGATGTTGATGTTCTCTTCCTTGAGCCGCTTGATGACGTTGTCGATCGGCAGGTTGAGCTGGGCCAGCTTCTGCTGGTCGATGTCGACCTGGATCTCATCCTCCAGGCCACCGCCGACCTTGACCGCGGCCACGCCGGCGACCGGCTCGAGCTTCTTCTTCAGGTCTTCATCGGCGTAGCGGCGCAGCTCGGTGAGCTGGCGCACGGCGTCGGCGTCGCTGGACGCGTCGGTCCTGGCCGAAATCACCAGGCGCATGATCGGCTCGGTGGACGGATTGAAGCGCAGCAGCACCGGAGACTTCGCCTCCAGCGGCAGGTTCAGCGCTTCCATCTTGTCGCGCACCTCCAGGCTGGCCTGGTCCATGTTGGTGCCCCAGGCGAACTCGAGCACCACATCGCTCTGCCCGGTACGCGAGATCGATTTGAGCTTGCGCAGGTTCTTGACCACGCCGACGGCCTCTTCAACCGGCTCGGTGATCAGCGTTTCGATTTCCGCCGGGGCCGCACCGGTGTACTCGGTGCGCACGGTCAGGGTCGGGTAGCTCAGGTCGGGCAGCAGGTTGACCTTGAGGTTGCCCAGAGCGATGAAACCGAACAGCATCAGCGTGACGGTGAACATCGCGATGGTGACGCGGCGGCGGGTGGCGAATTCCACCAGGCCGCCGCCGTGGGCACCCGGGCGCTCGCCCTGGTGCGGATCGTTGCCGTGGTCGTTGCCGGCCGCTGTCATTGACGGCTCTCCGCCTTGGCCGGTGCCGGCTTCGCAGCGGCGGTGGCGGTGGCGGCCGGCTTGGCGCCGATCACCTGCACCGCAGTGCCATCGCGCAGCGCGACCTTGCCGGCGGTGACGACCTGGTCACCCGCGGCCAGACCCTCGCGGATTTCCACCCAGGGGCCTTCGGCATACCCGAGCTTGACCGGCACCCGCGCGACCTTGCCATCGCGGACGCGGAACACCGCCGGCTCACCGTCGTCGAGCAGCGCCAGGCGCGGCACCACCAGGGCGTCGGCACGCTGGTCATAGTCGATCCGGATGCGGCCGAACATGCCCGGCTGCAGGCCCTCGGCGTCTTCGCCGAAGCCGCTGACCACGCGGAACGTGCCGCTGCCGGCATCGACCACCGCCGAGATGCGGTCCACCGTGCCCGGGAAGGTCTTGCCCGGCAGCGCATCGGCGATCAGCGTGACCGGCTGGCCCGGGCGCAGCGTGGCCAGTTCGCGCTCGGGGACGTTGAGCGTGGCTTCCAGGCGCGCGTTGTCGACGATGCGGAAGATCGGCGTGTTGATCTGCACGAAGTTGCCGGTCTTGATCGAGCGCGAGGCGATCACGCCCGAGATCGGTGCGATCACCGTGGTGTAGGACAGCTCCAGCGTGGCCAGGCGGTACTGCGCACGGACGTTCTCCAGGTCGTACTTGATCTGGTCGACGTCGGCGGCACTGACCATCTGTTGACCGACCAGTTTCTGGGCGCGCTGGTAGTTGTTCTCCAGCTTGCGCAGCTGCGCTTCGCTCTGGGCGACCGCCAGGCGTGCGCGGTCCGGGTCCAGCCGCACCAGCGGTTGCCCGGCACGCACCTGCTGGCCTTCTTCGACCAGCACCGCCAGCGCGACGCCGGAGGTCTTGGCGACCACCTGCGACTCACCCCGCGGCTCCAGTGCGGCGGTCCCGGTGTAACTGGCGGCGACGGCGCGACGGCTGGCAGCGACGGCTTCGACCGGCACGGCATCGGCGGCCTTCTCGGCCTTGCCGTCTTTTTCAGCGGCCTGGGCTTCAGCCGGCCCGGCACCGCCGCAGCCGCTGAGCAGCAGCGTGGTGGTGATCAACAGTGCAGCGGCGCAGCGTCCGGTGCGGCCGGGCAGGAAAGAGTGTCGCGACATCGTCGTGTCCCTAAGGATGCGTGGGCAGGTGTGGTAGCAAAGTAATGCACCACGTCACGACCACACCATATCCCAAAGGTCATGGTGACCTGCGGCGATGGCTTTCCGGGCCCGGTTTCAGCTAGATGAAATCGCAGGCTATACTCGGCCCAGTTCCGTACCCCACGCCGGAACGACCAGACCCGTTTATCGGAAAAGGACATCATGCGCCCGCAGCCGCTCGCCGCTTGTCTCGTTCTGGCCGTCCTCCTGCCCCTCGGGGCCGCCGCACAGGCCGCAACACCCGCTCCCGCCGTACCCGCCACACCCGCTCCGGCCGCCACCGCGCCGGCGCCTGCCGCCGTCACCGGCCGTTTCGACAATGGCCGGGTGCTGGCCTACACGTGCCAGGGGTGCCACGGCATCACCGGGTACAAGAACGCCTACCCCAGCTACAAAGTGCCCAAGATCGGCGGGCAGACCCGTGAGTACCTCAGCCAGGCGCTGACCGAGTACCGCCACGGCAAGCGCAAGCATCCAACGATGCAGGCGCAGTCGATGAGTTTCAGCGAACAGGAGATCGCCGATCTCGCTGTTTACCTGTCCACCGTCAAATAAGCGCGCTCATGTCGAAAGCCACGCCACTCCAGCGTTACGCCATCGCCCTGTCCGTTGCCCTGCTGATGACTGCGTGTTCGCAGTCACAGGTGGAGAACAGCGCAGATTCCGCCGCCGATCCGGGCCACGCCAGTGGTGAACACGGGTCCGGCTCCTCCGCCGGCCTGCCGGCCGGCCGCATCGCCGCCGGTGAGGCGCGTGCCCAGGTCAAGGGCAAAGCCACCGGCCAGAGCTGCATCGACTGCCACGGGGCGGACGGCAACAAGCCAATCGACCCGACCTACCCGAAACTGGGTGGGCAGTACGGAGATTACCTGGCGCACAGCCTGCAGGCCTACCGCGCGGGGGATCGCCAGCACGCGCTGATGACCCCGCAGGCGACCGACCTGAGCGATCAGGACATCGCCGATCTGGCTGCGTATTTCGGATCACGGCCGACCCAGCTGCGGGATCTGCACGGGTTGAAGTGACGGCGCAAGCCGTCACGTGTAGAGCCGACCGTTGGTCGGCTGCTTTCCGTCCGGCGCCATGAAGCCCTGATAGGTAGTGCCGGCCGCTGGCCGGCTCCTCGGGATTGCCTGGAGCCGGCC
>NZ_JBDJMB010000031.1:0-36252 GCF_039673645.1 Stenotrophomonas sp. TWI700
CTCCTCCTTCGGTCTGGCCATCACGGGAGCCGGCCGGCGGCCGGCACTACCCGGTGCATGTGCTGCGCTGACCGTTGGTCGGTTCGCCCCTACGCCACGATCAGCCCGAACGACGCCAACGCGGCCGCCGCCTGGCGCTGCGAGATCACCGCCTTCTTGAACAGCTTGGCATCCATCACGTTGAGCCCGCTGATGTCGGTGCCGCGCAGGTCCGCACCTTCAAACCGGGTCAGCCGCGTCTGTGCGTTGCGCAGGCTGCCGCCGTTGAACACCGCATCGCGGAAGTCGCAGCCGGACAGCTCAGCCTCGGAGAAATCCATGCCCTCCAGCTGGGCCTTGCGAAACGACATCCCGCGCAGGTCCGCGCTCACCAGCAGGCAATCGCGGAATTCCAGTGCCCAGCCGGTGACTTCCTGCAGGTGCGCGCCGGTCAGCTTGCAGTCCTGGAACTGCACCGAGGACAACGTCGCGCGGCGCCAGTGACTGTTGTTGAGATCGCAGTGCGAGAAGCGCGCGTCGCTGAGCAGCGCCGAGCTGAAATCGCATTGGCTGCCACGGCACTTCGTCCACTGGCTTTCTTCCAGTGAGGCCGCCAGCCAGGACGCGCCGGTGACCGAGCACTGGTGGAACTGGAAGCCATCCATGTCCAGCCGCGAGAAGTCGCCATGATCGAAGCTGCAGCTCTCGAAAATGGCTGCCCGCGGATGTGCGGCGATGATGGCCTGCATGCGCTCGCGGGTGACGGTCTCATCGCGGAAAGTGACAGTGTTCATGCGTCCATTCTGGGTGATGTCCCGGACCAGGGGCAGACTTGAAGGTCGCTGCGGAATGTGTACAAAACGGAGCGACGCCAATGCCCGGTAGTGCCGGCCGCTGGCCGGCTCCCCATGTCGCAACGCAATCACGCGAGCCGGCCAGCGGCCGGCACTACCCGAAGGTCCAGAACGGCGGCTCGATGGTCTTGCGCCAGTAGGTTTCCCCGGCGAGATAGAACTTCTGCGCATAGGCCTTCGCAAACCAACCGGCGGCGGCGTCGAGATCCTTGGTCACACCCGCGCGCCCACGCCCCAGCAGCAGACCAGTGAAGTACTGGCCATACACATTGCCCTGGTCGGCCGAACGCCGATACCAGCGCAGTGCCTCGATGCCATCGCGCGGCAGGCCCATGCCGAGTTCGTACATCGCGCCGAGATCCACCTGGGCACCGGCATCGCCACGCTGCGCACGCCGCTGGATGTCGATGACCAGCGGATGCAGGGTGCCATCAGGCTGTGGCGCGATCGCCTGCGGCAGCCGCGAGGATTCGGACTGCATGTGGTGGTAGATGGTCGCGCGCAGGTCCCAACGCAGCGCACTCGCTGCGTCACCGCGTTCGCGATGGAACTTGGCCAGCATCAGCATCGCCATCGGGTTGCCGTGCTCGGCCGCGGTGCGGTACCAGCGCTCGGCCTTCCGCGGCGAGGCACGCAGCGCCGTGCCCTGGACGATGTTCGGGCCGGTGCCGTGCAGCAGCTCACCGTGGGTCCAGATCCGGCCCAGTGCCTCTTCGGCCTGCGGGTTGTGGAAGGTCCACGGGGTGACGGCGGCGGCACGCTCGTACCACGCCACCGCGCGCGGATCGTTGAAGGTTTCGTACGTCTTCGCCGCGTCCCAGGCACTGTCGAAGCTGCCGTCGGCGGCCTTCGCCTCGACCGACTGCACGATGCTCGCGGGCGTCCGTGACGGGGCGCTGCTGCAGGCGACCAGGGCGAAGGTGAGGGCGATGCCGCCCAGGCGTGAAGCGATGCGTCCGATGCGAGGGGTCATGCCAGCCAGGTGATGCGTAAGGGCGGTGATTATCGCCCGGCCCCGGTGCGCCGGGTTGTCCGCGGCGGTCGGTTTGGTTGCCATCGCAACAGTTGCACCGCCGTCGAAACCCGGTTACGGTCGGTCCATGTCCTCGTTCCCGGCCACCGCTGTCAACAATACCAACCGCACCAATCTGCGCGCGAATAATCGTGCGCGGCCGATGCGGGACTGCGACCAGGGCTAGTACAAGCAACACGCCCGGACCCCAGAAAACCCGCATCGACCGATGCGGGTTTTTTTGTGGCCCGGGTTTACCCCTTCCGGGCCCGGGTGGCCGGTCGAATGCCTGCAACACGTGTATTCCCCCATTATCAGGAGCTGTTCCCATGTGTTCGATCTTCGGTATTTTCGGCCTCCAGGCCGGCGACGACCTCCCCGCACTCCGCCGCCATGCGCTGGACCTCTCGCAGCGCCAGCGCCATCGTGGCCCGGACTGGAGCGGGGTATATGTCGATGACGGCGCCATCCTGGTCCACGAGCGGCTCGCCATCGTCGACCCCGCCGGTGGCTCGCAGCCGCTGCTGTCCGAGGACGGCGGCCTGGCGCTGGCGGTCAACGGCGAAATCTACAACCACCGCGAACTGAAGGCCGAACTGGCCCAGCCGTACGCTTTCCAGACCGGCTCGGACTGCGAGGTGATCAACGCGCTGTACCGCGAGGACAACCCGGCGTCCTTCCTGAACCGCCTCAACGGCATCTTCGCCTTCGCGCTGTGGGACCGCGCCCAGCAGCGCGTGCTGATCGCACGTGATCCGATCGGCGTGGTGCCGCTGTACTGGGGCCACGACAAAGACGGCCGCCTGGTGGTGGCGTCCGAACTGAAGTCGCTGGTGGACATCTGCGCCGACGCCGCGCAGTTTCCGCCGGGCCACTGGTACGACAGTGCCACCGACACGTTGACCCGCTATTACGAACGCCCCTGGCGCGATTACGACGCGGTGGAAGGCGTCGAGGCCGACCGCGTTGAGCTGCGCGAGGCGTTCGAGCGCGCGGTGCACCGCCAGTTGATGACCGACGTGCCCTACGGCGTGCTGCTCTCCGGTGGTCTGGATTCGTCGCTGGTCGCGGCCGTGGCCGCGCGTTATGCCCGCCACCGTGTCGAAGATGGCGATCAGACGGAAGCCTGGTGGCCACGCCTGCACTCCTTCGCGATCGGTCTGAAGGGTTCGCCCGATCTGGCTGCCGCCGCCATCGCCGCCGAAGCGCTGGGCACCGTGCACCACGGTTTCGAGTACACCTTCGAAGAGGGGCTGGATGCGCTGCCGGAAGTGATCCGCCACGTGGAGACCTACGACGTCACCACCATCCGAGCGTCCACGCCGATGTTCCTGCTGGCGCGCCGGATCAAAGCGATGGGCGTGAAAATGGTGCTGTCCGGCGAAGGCAGCGACGAGATCTTCGGTGGCTATCTGTACTTCCACAAGGCGCCGAACGCGCGTGAGTTCCATGAAGAGCTGGTGCGCAAGCTGGACGCGCTCAACAACTACGATTGCCTGCGCGCCAACAAGTCGATGATGGCGTGGGGCGTGGAGCCGCGCGTGCCGTTCCTGGACCGCGAGTTCCTCGACGTCGCCATGCGCATCGATGCCAAGCACAAGATGGTCGGGCAGGGACCCGCCGGTGCACGCCGGATCGAGAAGGCGGTGCTGCGCGAGGCCTTCGAAGGCTACCTGCCGGACGCGATCCTGTGGCGCCAGAAGGAACAGTTCAGTGACGGCGTCGGCTACGGCTGGATCGACGGGCTCAAGGCGCATGCCGAGGCCCAGGTCAGCGACCGCGTGATGGCGGCCGCGGACAAGCGCTTCGTGCACAACCCGCCGCAGACCAAGGAAGCCTACTTCTACCGCCACGTGTTCGAGCAGTACTTCCCGACCCAGGCCGCGGCGGAAACCGTGCCGGGTGGCAAGTCCATCGCATGTTCCTCGCCGGCCGCCATCGCGTGGGATGCCAGCTTTGCGGCCATGGCGGATCCCTCCGGGCGCGCCATCGCCGGCGTGCACGAGCAGGCACTGGCCTGACCGATGGGCCACACCGCCGCGTCGTCCGCGGTGGTGTGGCAGTGCGTGCAGCCCGTAGAATCGCCCCTTCAATCGATGGGGATCGGTCATGGACTCTGACACCACCGGCATGTGCCGCAGCGGGCTGGCATGGCGCTACCTGGGTTGGGTGGCACTGCCGCTGTTGATCGGCCTGGGCCTGGCGCGGTTTGCCGGCCCGGCCGTGACCGCACAGGTGGCCCGTGCCGAGTCCTCGCTGGGCGCCGACTGGGCCGCGCATCTGCATGCGCCGCTCGGTCTGTTCCTGCTGCAGTTGCTGGTGTTGCTGATGGTCGCCAAGGGCGCGGGCTGGGTGTTCCGTCGCCTCGGCCAGCCGGGTGTGATCGGTGAGATGGCGGCGGGCCTGATGATGGGGCCGCTGGTACTGGGCGCCGTGTTGCCGCAGGTGCACGGCATGCTGTTCCCGCCGGCATCGCTCGGTTCGCTCGGCCTGCTCAGCCAGCTCGGCGTGCTGATGTTCCTGCTGGTGGCCGGCGCGGAGCTGGATCTGGGCGGGCTGCGGGGGCGGCGTCGTTTTGCCTTCGTGGTCAGCCATGCCGGCATCGCGGTGCCGTTCGTGCTGGGTGTGCTGCTGGCGATCTGGCTGTACGGCGCGCACGCACCGCCGGGCGTGGGCTTCACCGGCTTTGCGTTGTTCGTCGGTATCTCATTGAGCATCACCGCTTTCCCGGTGCTGCTGCGCATCCTGGCCGACCGTGGCATGACCGGCACGCCGCTGGGCCAGACCGCCATCGCCTGCGCCGCGCTCGGTGATGCCACCGCATGGTGCCTGCTGGCGCTGATCGTGGCGGCTGCTCAATCGCAGGGCTGGGTGCCCGCGACGATCAACCTGGTCTGCGTGGTCGCTTTCGTCGCGCTGATGCTGGGGGTGGTGCGCCCGTGGTTCTCGCGCCTGGTGATCGCACCGGGCCAGGAAGGACGCTGGCTGCTGATCATGCTGCTGATGGCGCTGGGCTGCGCGCTGGTCACCGAGATGCTGGGCATCCACGCGCTGTTCGGCGCGTTCGCGGCCGGCGTGGCGGTGTCCGGCAACGCGACCCTGCGGCATACCGTGGCCGAGCGTGTCGAGCCGTTCGCGGTCACCCTGCTGCTGCCCTTGTTCTTCGCCATGACCGGCCTGCGCATGCGCGCCGATGCCCTGCAGGCCAGCGACCTGGTGCTGTGCCTGATCGTGATCGTGGTGGCTACCCTCGGGAAGCTGATCGGCACCTGGAGCGCCGCGCGCAGTGCCGGCATGGGCAGCCATGAGGCGTGGAAGCTCGGTGCCTTGATGAACACCCGCGGCCTGATGGAGCTGATCGTGCTCAACCTGGGCTACGAGCTGGGCTTCCTGGGGGACCGCCTGTTTGCCGTACTGGTGATCATGGCGCTGGTGACCACGGCCATGACCGGGCCGTTGCTGAATGCGATGGAGCGGTGGAAGCGCAACTGCAACTGATTCCGATTAGATCACCGGAATTCCAGATAGGGCACCATGCGCGCATTGATTCATCAGGAGCACCCCCATGAAAGGCAACCCGGACGTCATCGCCTGCTTGAAGGAATTGCTGCGCGGCGAGTTGGCCGCGCGCGACCAGTACTTCATCCATTCGCGCCGCTACGAAGACCAGGGCCTGTTCGCGCTCTATGAGCGCCTCAACCACGAAATGGAAGAAGAGACCCAGCACGCCGATGCGCTGCTGCGCCGCATCCTCTTCCTCGGCGGCGACCCGGACATGCGCCCGCATGTGTTCGAGCCCGGCGTGACCGTGGAAGAGATGCTGCAGAAGGACCTGGACACCGAGTACAGCGTCCGCAACAACCTGGCCGCCGGCATGAAGCTGTGCGAACAGCACCAGGACTACGTCAGCCGCGACATGCTGCTGGTGCAGTTGAAGGACACCGAAGAAGACCACGCCTGGTGGCTGGAGCAGCAGCTGGGCCTGATCAAGCGGATCGGCCTGGCGCTGTACCAGACCAGCAAGATGGATGCGAAGGGTACCGCCGCGCACTGAAGCGCATACGCGCTTCAGCCCCACGACGTGCTGCGCACATCGCGGGCCCCGGCTTATCACTTTCCACATCCCCGCGCCTGTCGGCGCGCCCCCTTGGACTCCAAGGGGGCTGTATCTCCAGACGGGTACTGGATGCGTCACGATCCACCACCCCGTCATCGGGTTCTCGCGCCAGCCAGCCTTCGCCAGCACGCCGCATCAAACCCTCGTCCGCCAGCCAGCATCCGCCAGCCAGCCGACGCTGCACCAAGCAGAAAGGCCGGGGAACCCCGGCCTTTTTGTCTGTGCGTGATCGGTTGTACAAGTCACTGGACGGTGTTATTCCACCGCCAGGCCTTCCACCTTCTGCCAGCCACGCGGCAGCAGATGGCCGCGGGTGGCGCGGGTGCCCAGGTAGGTGTCCAGGTCCTTGAAGGACAGGTTCATCGTGCGCTGGCCGCTGCGGACCAGCAGCGTGTTGCCCGGCGCCACCGACACCACCGCGACCACGCGCTCGGTGGCGAGCTTGGCCTTGGGGATGTCGATGATCTTGTTGCCCTTGCCCTTGTCCAGTTCCGGCAGGTCGCTGGCGGCGATCGCCAGTAGGTTGCCCGAGCTGGTCACGGCCACGATGCGGTCCGTCTCCGGATTGGCGACCACGGCCGGGGTCAGGACCTTGGAGCCGGAGGTCAGGTTGAGCATCGCCTTGCCGGCCTTGTTGCGGCCGGTCAGGTTCTCGAAGCGGGTCACGAAGCCATAGCCGTGGGTGGAGGCCAGCACGAAGCGCGTGTTGTTCTCGCCACTGGCCAGCGTCATGAAGGCGCTGCCCGGGGCCGGCGAGAAGCGACCGGTCAGCGGCTCGCCGTTGCCACGGGCCGAGGGCAGGGTGTGGATCAGGGTCGAGTACGCACGGCCCTCGCTGTCCAGGAATGCCACCTGCTGCGTGCTGCGTGCGCGCACGGAACCGAGCAGCGCATCGCCATCGCGGTAGGACAGGGTGGACGGGTCCATGTCGTGGCCCTTCGCCGCACGGATCCAGCCCTTCTCCGAAAGCACCACCGTCATCGGTTCGCTCGGCACCAGCTCGGTCTCGTCGATGGCCTGCGCCGCGCCACGCTGCACCAGCGGCGAGCGACGGTCATCGCCGAACTTCTTGGCATCGGCCACCAGCTCGTCGCGGATCAGCTTCTTCAGCTTGGCCTTGCTCTCCAGGATGCCGACGATCTTGTCGCGCTCCTTGGCCAGCTCATCCTGCTCGCCGCGGATCTTCATCTCTTCCAGGCGGGCCAGCTGCTTCAGCTTGGTTTCCAGGATGTACTCGGCCTGTTCCTCGCTCAGCGCGAAGCGCGCGATCAGCGCCGGCTTGGCTTCGTCCTCGGTGCGGATGATGTGGATCACTTCATCCAGGTTGAGGAAGGCGACCAGCAGGCCGTCCAACATGTGCAGGCGGCGCTCGACCTTCTGCAGGCGGTGGTTGAGGCGGCGGGTCACGGTGGTGCTGCGGAACTGCAGCCACTCGCTGAGCAGGGTCTTGAGGTTCTTGACCTGCGGGCGGCCGTCCAGCCCGATCACATTGAGGTTGACCCGGTAGCTGCGCTCCAGGTCGGTGGTGGCGAACAGGTGGCCCATCAGCTGCTCGGCGTCCACGCGGTTCGAGCGCGGCACCAGCACCACGCGCACCGGGTTGGCGTGGTCCGACTCATCGCGGATGTCTTCCAGCCACGGCAGCTTCTTGGCACGCATCTGCGCGGCGATCTGCTCGATCACCTTCGACGGCGATACCTGGAACGGCAGCGCGTTGATCACGATGTTGCCGTTCTCCTTCAGGAAGGTGGAGCGCGCCCGCACGCTGCCGTAACCGGTCTCGTACATGGTGCGCAGATCGGCGATCGGGGTGATGATCTCGGCGAAGCTCGGGTAGTCCGGGCCCTTCACGTGCTCGCACAGGTCGGTGACCGTCGCATCCGGGTCGTCGAGCAGGTGCAGCAGCGCGCTGACGATCTCGTTGAGGTTGTGCGGCGGCACATCGGTGGCCATGCCGACGGCGATGCCGGTGGTGCCGTTGAGCAGCAGGTGCGGCAGGCGCGCCGGCATCCAGGTCGGCTCTTCCAGGGTGCCGTCGAAGTTCGGGGTCCAGTCGGTGGTGCCCTGGTTGATCTCGCCCAGCAGCACTTCGGCGATCGGGGTCAGCTTGGACTCGGTGTAACGCATCGCCGCGAACGACTTGGGATCGTCGGTCGAGCCGAAGTTGCCCTGGCCTTCGATCAGCGGGTAGCGGTACGAGAAGGGCTGGGCCATCAGCACCAGCGCTTCGTAGCAGGCGCTGTCGCCATGGGGATGGTACTTACCGATCACGTCACCGACGGTACGCGCGGACTTCTTCGGCTTGGAGGACGCGTTCAGACCCAGCTCGCTCATCGCATAGATGATGCGGCGCTGCACCGGCTTGAGGCCGTCGCCGAGGAACGGCAGTGCGCGGTCGAGCACCACGTACATCGAATAGTCCAGGTACGCCCGTTCGGCGTACTCGCGCAGGGGCAGCTGTTCAAAGCCGTGGAACGCGGGGCGGGCAAGATCGGTCATGCGGGATTGTTACCTGTGGCAAGGGACGGCGACGGCTGTCGCCCTCGCAGGCGGATGATTATCCGGATGCGGCCGGGGATGCCAAGCCGCGTGATGGGTTCAGGGAGTGTCCGCTGCGCGCCAGATAGCGCCCGGGCGGGCTGCCGAAGTGGCGGCGGAACACCGTGACGAAGGCGCTGGGGCTGCTGAACCCCAGTTCGTGCGCGATGTCGGACACGCTCTGGCCATCGGACAGGCGGCGCAGGCCCTCGGCCAACCGGGCCTGCTGGCGCCACTGGGCGAAGCTGAGCGTGGTTTCATCGCGGAAGTGCCGGGTCAGTGTACGCGGCGACAGGCCCGCCCACTGGGCCCATTGCTCCAGGCTGCGGCCGTCTGCCGGATCGGCGATCAGCTGCGAGGCGATCCGCAGCAGGCGCCGGTCCTGCGGCATCGGCAGGTGCATGCGCTGGCGCGGGGCATTGCGGATTTCATCCAGCAGGACCTCGATCATGTGCTGCTGGCGCAGGCTGGGTTCGGCCGCCGGCACCCACGCGGTGACCCGCAGCGACAGGGCCTGCAGCAGATCGGAAATGGCCACCACGCAGGGCTCGTCGGGCAGGTCGTGGGCCATCGCCGCGCTGACGATGATGCCCCAGCCCCGCAGCGGCCCACAGATATCCACGGTGTGCGGCTCTCCCGGCGGCATCCAGCCGGCGCAGCCGGGCGGCAGCGACCAGGTGCCATGGCGGGTGCGGGTGGTGAGCAGGCCCGCCTCCACGCAGATCAGCTGCGCGCGCCGGTGCTGGTGCCAGTCGATCTCCCGGTCCAGCCCGCGGGCGCTCTCGATCCGGAAGCCGAGCACGCCCAGTCCATCGTCGCGCTCGAACCAGTCCAGCACCTGGTTGCGGATCATATGGGTGGCGTCGGTCTCGCGCCCTGGCCTGAAAGTGTTATCCATTGTCCAAATTGTAATACCGGGCCAGTCCAGGGCGCCATTAAGGTAGCGACCTGCCCATTGTTCTGATTGTTGCAACACAGCATTTGGTTCCAGATTAAATATTTCTATTGAGAAATATATTTTTTGGAAGAGAATGCTCACCCATGATCTGCCCTGATGCCCATCCCCCCAGCTTCGGACTCCTGCTGCGCCAAGTGCGCGATGGCCTGGTCCGTCAGCTAGACACGTCGATGGCCGAGGAAAACCTCGGTATTGGCTTCACCCACTATCTCGGCCTGAAGGTGCTCGCGGCGCGTGCCCCGTGCACCGCCAACGAGTTGGCCCAGGCCCTGGACCAGGTGCCGAGCGCGGTGACCCGCCTGCTGGACAAGCTGGAAGCCCTGGATTGCGTGCGGCGCGAGCCGCATGCCCAGGACCGGCGGGCACTGCAGATCGTGCTGACCGAGCCGGGCCGCCAGTTGTGGGCCCGCCTCAAACAGCGCGGGGACCAGACCATCGACGACGCCATGCGTGATCTGTCTTCGGACGAACGCGCGCAGCTGCTTTCCCTCATGACCCGTGTACGCGACTCACTGGTAACGCCATGACTTCCATGTTTGAACGCTCTCATCCACTGCGCCCGCTGCGGCCGGTGCTGGTCTCCATGCTGGCGCTTGCGCTGGCCGCGTGTGCCAGCAGCCGCGGCCTGGAGCCGCAGGGCCGTCTGCTCGATGCCGACAGCCTGCAGACCCAGCGCACCCTGGCCGGCAACGGCCTGAGCCAGCCCGGCTGGCCGGCCACCGACTGGTGGCGCGCGCTGGGCGACCCCCAGCTTGACGCCCTGATCGCCGAAGGCCTGCAGCGCAATCCCGGGCTGGAGGCCGCCGATGCGCGCCTGCGCCAGGCCCGTGCCCAGATCGGCACCGCCCGCGCCGATCGCCTGCCCAGCCTTTCCGCCTCCGGCGGCTACACCGGCGTGCGCCTGCCCCAATCGATGGTCGGTGACGAACTCGGTGGCAGCTACGCCGGCAGCGGCCAGGCCTACCTGAGCTTCAGCTATGGCATCGACCTCTGGGGCGGCAAGCGCGCTGCCTGGGAAGCGGCCGTGGACAGCGGTCACGCCGCGGAAGTGGACGCCCAGGCCGCGCGCCTGAATCTCTCCGCCGCCATCGCCGAGGCGTACGCGCAGCTGGGCTACGCGTGGACGCTGCACGACGTGGCCAGCGAAGAACTGGCGCGCTCGCAGAAGACCCTGGAGCTGACCCGCCAGCGCCGCGCCGCAGGCATCGACAGCGACCTGCAGACCCGCCAGGCCGAGGCCCGCATCCCGGCCGCGCAGCAGCAACAGCAGGCCGCCCAGCAGCAGATCGATGAAGCCCGCACCGCGCTCGCCGCGCTGGTCGGGCAGGGCCCGGACCGTGGCCTGCAGATCGAACGCCCGCAGATGCTGAACCCGCTGGCGCTGCAGCTGCCCGGCGTGCTGCCGAGCGAACTGCTCGGTCGCCGCCCGGACATCGTCGCCGCGCGCTGGCGCGTGGAGGCGGCCAACCGCGAGATCCACGCGGCCAAGGCCGCGTTCTACCCCAGCCTCAACCTGACCGCCCTGGGCGGCGTGGTCTCCAGTGAAGTGGACCAGCTGCTCAAGAGTGGCTCGACGTTCGCCCTCCTGGGCCCGGCACTGAGCCTGCCGATCTTCGACGGCGGCCGCCTGCGCGCCAACCTGGGCAAGACCGACGCGCAGTACGACCTGGCCGTGGCCGACTACAACCAGTCCGTGGTCAACGCGCTGCGTGACGTCGCCGACCAGGTCAACGCGGTGCGTTCGCTGGCCGACCAGGCCAGTGCCCAGGCCCAGGCCGTCAGCACCGCGCGCGCCGCCCATGACCTGGCCGAGCAGCGCTACCGCGCCGGCATCGGCAGCTACCTGGACGTGCTCAGTGTCGAAGAGCAGTTGCTGGTGTCCCAGCAGCGGCTGGCCAGCCTGCAGTCGCGTCAGATCCTTGTTTCGGTCCGCCTGAGCCAGGCGTTGGGCGGTGGTTTCACCCCGACCAGCGACGTCGCCACGGTCGCCGCCACCCCCGAATCCCCGCATTCCTGAGAGTCATCCCCATGAGTCAGACCTCCGCCCCCGCTGCCGAGAAGGCAGCTCCCTCCCGTCGCGGCAAGCTGCTGCGCGGCCTGCTGGTCGTCGTCGTGCTGCTGCTGGCCGCGCTGGCCCTGTGGTACTTCATGTTCGGCCGCTGGTTCGAAGAAACCGACGATGCCTACGTGCAGGGCAACCAGGTCCAGATCACCCCGCTGATCAGCGGCACCGTGGTCGGGATCAACGCCGATGACGGCATGCGCGTCGAGCGCGGCCAGCTGCTGGTCCAGCTGGATCCGGCCGATACCGAAGTCGCCCTGCAGCAGGCCGAAGCCAACCTCGCCAAGACGGTCCGCCAGGTGCGCGGTCTGTACCGCAGCGTGGAAGGCGCCCAGGCCGAATTGAACGCGCGCCAGGTCACCCTGAAGCGCGTGCGCGAGGATTTCAACCGTCGTAAGGATCTGGCCAACACCGGCGCGATCTCCAACGAAGAACTGGCGCATGCCCGCACCGAACTGGCCGCTGCCGAAGCCGCCGTGGCCGGCTCGCGCGAGACCTTCGAGCGCAGCAACGCGCTGGTCGATGACACCGTGATCGCGACCCAGCCGGACGTGCAGGCCGCCGCCGCGCAGCTGCGCCAAGCCTATCTCAACAATGCCCGCGCCGGCATCGTCGCGCCGGTCACCGGTTACGTCGCCCGTCGTTCGGTGCAGGTCGGCCAGCGCGTGCAGCCGGGCAATGCCCTGATGGCCGTGGTGCCGACCGAGCAGATGTGGGTCGAAGCCAACTTCAAGGAAACCCAGCTGCGCCACATGCGCCTGGGCCAGGAAGTGGAGCTGCGTTCGGACCTGTACGGCGGTGACGTCACCTACAAGGGCCGCATCGACAGCCTCGGCCTGGGTACCGGTTCGGCGTTCTCGCTGCTGCCGGCGCAGAACGCCAGCGGCAACTGGATCAAGATCGTGCAGCGCGTGCCGGTGCGCATCGCCATCGATGCCAAGCAGCTCGCCGAGCACCCGCTGCGCATCGGTCTGTCGATCAAGGCCGAAGTGAGCCTGCGCGACCAGAAGGGCACCGTGCTGCCGACCGAAACCGCCAAGGGCCAGGTGTTCGATACCGACGTCTACGCCAAGCAGCTGCACAGCGCCGACGATGTGATCCATCAGATCATCCAGAGCAACCTGCCGCAGCAGGCCAAGGCGAGCTGAGGCCACCATGTCCGCACAAGCTCCCGCCGCGCCGGGCGCCCCCCCGGCGCCAGGCACGGCCTTCCGGCCGGCCAACGTCGCCCTGTGTACCGCAGGGCTGGCGATGGCCTCGTTCATGCAGGTCCTGGACACCACCATCGCCAACGTCTCGTTGCCGACCATCGCCGGCAATCTCGGCGCCAGTTCGCAGCAGGCCACCTGGGTCATCACCTCGTTCGCGGTCAGCACCGCGATCGCGCTGCCGCTGACCGGCTACCTCAGCCGGCGCTTCGGCGAAACCAAGCTGTTCGTCTGGGCCACGCTGGCCTTCACCCTGGCCTCGCTGCTGTGCGGCCTGGCCCAGAGCATGGGCATGCTGGTGGTGTCGCGTGCGATCCAGGGCTTCGTCGCCGGCCCGATGTACCCGATCACGCAGAGCCTGCTGGTCTCGCTCTATCCACGCGAGAAACGCGGGCAGGCGCTGGCGTTGCTGGCGATGATCACCGTGGTCGCGCCGATCGCCGGCCCGATCCTCGGGGGCTGGATCACCGACAACTACAGTTGGGAGTGGATCTTCCTGATCAACGTGCCGCTGGGCATCTTCGCCGCGCTGGTGGTGGGCAACCAGCTCAAGGGGCGCCCCGAACACGTCGAAAAGCCGAAGATGGATTACGTCGGCCTGATCACCCTGGTGATCGGCGTGGGCGCCCTGCAGCTGGTGCTCGATCTGGGCAACGACGAAGACTGGTTCAGTTCGACCAAGATCGTCGTGCTGGCCTGCGTGTCGGTGGTGGCCCTGGCGGTCTTCCTGATCTGGGAATTGACCGACAAGGATCCCATCGTCGATCTGCGCCTGTTCCGGCATCGCAACTTCCGCGCCGGTACGCTGGCGATGGTGGTGGCCTACGCGGCGTTCTTCAGCGTGGCGCTGCTGATCCCGCAGTGGTTGCAGCGTGACATGGGCTACACGGCGATCTGGGCCGGCCTGGCAACCGCGCCGATCGGCGTGCTGCCGGTGATCATGACGCCGTTCGTGGGCAAGTACGCGTCGCGGTTCGACATGCGCATGCTGGCCACGATCGCCTTCATCTTCCTGTCGTTCACCAGCTTCCTGCGCTCGGGCTTCAACCTGCAGGTGGACTTCGGCCATGTGGCCGGCATCCAGCTGATCATGGGGATCGGCGTGGCGTTGTTCTTCATGCCGGTGCTGCAGATCCTGCTGTCGGATCTGGACGGTCGCGAGATCGCCGCCGGTTCCGGCCTGGCTACCTTCCTGCGCACGCTGGGCGGCAGCTTCGCCGCCTCGCTGACCACGTGGCTGTGGGCACGCCGTACCCAGGAACACCACGCGCACCTGACCGAACACATCTCCGGCTACACCCCGGGCATGCAGGACCAGGTGACCGCGATGGGGCAGGGCGACCTGCAGCATGGTGCGGCCGCGCTCAATAACATGATCAACCACCAGGCCTCGCAGATGGGCTTCAACGACATCTTCTTCCTGCTGGGCTGGATTTTCCTGGCCATCATCGCCTTCCTGTGGCTGGCCAAGCCGCCGTTCGGCGCAGGGGCGGGTGCGGCCTCGGCCGGCGGGCACTGAGGACGTGATGCGTTGAAACGAAAAACCCCGCTGAAAGGCGGGGTTTTTTTGTTGTGGGACGATAGAAACGAAAAAACCCGCTTGCGCGGGTTTGATCATTTTCTGAGTCATGGTGCCCAGGAGAGGACTCGAACCTCCACGAAGTTGCCCCCGCTAGCACCTGAAGCTAGTGCGTCTACCAATTCCGCCACCTGGGCGACTCAGGAGGAGAATTCTGCGGGAGAACCGTGAGTGTGTCAACAGGATCGCGCGGGAAATTTTTCTTCAATCGTCGGTCGCCGCGTCGTCGTCGTTTTGATGCCACGCACATCGTGCGTGGGCATTGACGGAGGGCAGCGCCGCGCACTGCCGGGGCGCAGAAACGAAAAAACCCGCTTGCGCGGGTTTGATCATTTACTGAGTCATGGTGCCCAGAAGAGGACTCGAACCTCCACGAAGTTGCCCCCGCTAGCACCTGAAGCTAGTGCGTCTACCAATTCCGCCATCTGGGCGACTCAGGAGGAGAATTCTGCGGGAGAACCGCGAATGTGTCAACAGGATGTCGCAGGAAATTTTGGTCGCCGCGCGATGCAGCGTCATCGACGACAGTGACGCGCGAATCGTGCGTGGCGCGTGCCGGACGGTAGAAACGAAAAAACCCGCTTGCGCGGGTTTGATCATTTTCCGAGTCATGGTGCCCAGGAGAGGACTCGAACCTCCACGAAGTTGCCCCCGCTAGCACCTGAAGCTAGTGCGTCTACCAATTCCGCCACCTGGGCGACTCAGGGGGCGAATTCTGGGCATGTCCGGGACGCTTGTCAACGGTTTTGTGAAATTTCTTCACAATCCTGCACAGGAGTGCCGCTGACCGATTCTGCACACCCGTAGCGGTTACTATTGAGGTCAATGAAACCAAAGAAACCGACCCAGGGCGCGAAAGCCCCCAAGTCCCCGGCGCCCAAGAAGGCTGCCGGTCCGTCGGGCAACCCCCGCGCTGCCGCCAAGAAAGCCGGCAAGCTGCCCCCCTGGATGCCCGAATCCCTGAACACCCCTGAGCCGCCGCGCGGCAACAAGCGGGGCGCAAAGCCCGCGCACGCCGGGCCGATCCCGACGCGTCGCCGCCCGCATCCGGCTCCGCTGGAGGGTGAAGTGCAGGTGGATCCGTTCGCCGCCCGCGAGGCCGAGCGCTATGCGCAGCCGATCGCCAGCCGTGAGGCGATCCTGCAGCTGCTCGACCGCTGCGATGGCCCGCAGACCGCCGACGAGATCGCCATCCATCTCGGCCTGACCGAGCCGGACCGTGCCGATGCCCTGGGCAAGCGCCTGGGTGCGATGTGCCGTGATGGCCAGCTGGTGCAGAACCGCCGTGGCGGTTTCGCGCCGCTGCAGGCGGTCAACCTGATCACCGGCGTGGTGATCGCCAACCCGGAAGGGTTCGGCTTCCTGCGCCCGGTCGAAGGCGGTGACGACCTGTTCCTGCCGCCGTTCGAAATGCGCAAGGTGCTGCATGGCGACCGCGTACTGGTCAACGTGACCGGCATCGATCGTCGTGGTCGCCGCGAGGCCAGCATTTCGCGCGTGCTTGAGCGTGGCATGAGCCGCCTGATCGGCCGCTTCAGCGTCGAGTTCGGCATCAATTACGTAGTGCCCGACGACAAGCGCGTACAGCGCAATGTGCAGATCCCGCCCGACCAGACCGGCGATGCCCGCGACGGCCAGCTGGTGGTTTGCGAGCTGACCCAGGCGCCGGACACCCGTCGCCCGCCGATCGGCCGCATCATCGCCGTGCTCGGCGACAAGCTGACCGCGTCGCTGGTGGTGGAAACCGCCATCCACGGCCACGAGCTGCCGTTCGAGTTCCCGGCCGAAGTGCTGGCGGAAGCCACCGCCGTGCCGATGGTGGTCACCCCGGAACAGATCGGCCACCGCGAAGACCTGCGCAACACGCCGCTGGTCACCATCGATGGCGAGGACGCCAAGGACTTCGACGACGCGGTCTACTGCGAACCGAATGCCGAAGGCTTCCGCCTGGTCGTGGCGATCGCCGACGTCTCCAATTACGTCCGTCCCGGTACGCCGCTGGATGATGAAGCGCAGAAGCGCGCGACCTCGGTCTACTTCCCCGGGTTCGTGGTGCCGATGCTGCCGGAAACGCTGTCCAACGGCATCTGCTCGCTGATGCCCAAGGTCGACCGCATGTGCTTCGTCTGCGACATGCAGGTGAACCGCGAAGGCGAAGTCATCCATTCGCGTTTCTACGAAGCGGTGATGAACTCGCACGCGCGCCTGACCTACAACCAGGTCTGGGAAGCGGTGGGCGAGAACGACCCGGCCGCGCGCAAGGCGATCGGCCCGCTGATGCCGCAGGTCGACCGCCTGTACCAGCTGTATCACGTGCTGGCCAAGGCCCGTACCCGTCGCGGTGCGATCGAATTCGAAACCTCCGAAGTGCGCTTCGTGCTGGACAACACCGGCGAAGTCACCCAGGCCGGGATGATGGTGCGCAACGATGCGCACAAGCTGATCGAAGAATGCATGATCGCGGCCAACGTGCAGGCCGCACGCTACCTGCTGGCCAAGCAGGTGCCGGCGCCGTTCCGCGACCATGAGCGTCCGCCGGAATCCAAGTACGCCGATCTGCTCGAGTTCCTCAAGGAATTCAAGCTGAGCCTGCCGCCGTGGTCGAAGGTGCAGCCGGCCGATTTCACCAAGCTGCTCAAGAAGGTGCGCGATCGCCCCGACGCGGCACTGCTGGAATCCGTGCTGCTGCGCAGCCAGAGCCTGGCCGTGTATTCGCCCGACAACCTGGGCCACTTCGGCCTGGCGTTGGACGCGTACGCCCACTTCACCTCGCCGATCCGTCGTTACCCCGATCTGCTGGTGCACCGTGCGATCAAGCACGCGCTCAGCGGGGCCGCGCCGGAGAAGTTCACCTACTCGCCGCGTGAGATGGCCGCCTTGGCCCTGCAGTGCTCCGAGCGTGCGCGTCGTGCCGACGAAGCCGAGCGCGAAGTCGACGAGCGTTACCGCGCCGCGTGGATGGAAAAGCACGTGGGCGGCCAGTTCGACGGCGTGATCAGTGGCGTGACCAGCTTCGGCCTGTTCGTGGAGCTGGACGAGTCCAAGGTCAATGGCCTGGTCCACGTGACCCAGCTGCCGCACGACTATTACCAGTTCGACGCGGTGCGCAAGACGCTCAACGGCGAGCGTCGCGGCAAGATCTACCGTCTCGGTGACCGGGTGCGGATCCTGGTGCTCAAGGCCAGCATGGAAGAGCGCAAGATCGACTTCCGCCTGGTCGAAGAGAAGGACGATGCGCTGCCCGAGCTGCCGCCACGCGGCCAGCCGGCCAAGCGTCAGAAGCAGAAGTACTGATCGTCGCGTACCGGCCCACGGCCGGTACGCGGTAGGTGCCGACCGTTGGTCGGCACATCGTCTAGCCGCCGACCGTTGGTCGGCGCACCGTCCCCCCGCCCCCGCGGGCAGGCATGTTGTTTCCCACGGACCCCGTCGGAGCGATCCCATGCAGTCCTTCCCCGAGTACAGCGGCGGCTGCCAGTGCGGCGCGATCCGCTTCCATGTGGTCGGTGAGCTGACCCACAGTTCGATCTGCCATTGCCGGATGTGCCAGAAGGCCTTCGGCGCGTATTACGCCCCCCTGGTATCGGTGCGCGGCAGCGATTTCCGCTGGACCCGCGGCGAACCCCGGCGTTTCGCGTCGTCCAACCTGGTCCAGCGCGGCTTCTGCGCCGACTGCGGCACCCCGTTGACCTATGAAGCGCCGGACGGCGTGGCGGTCGCGGCCGGTGCATTCGACGAGCCGGCCCGTCTGCCGCCGACGATCCAGTACGGCATCGAGGCCAAGCTGACGTTCGTGGATACGCTGGGCTCGCTCAGCGCGCTGCGCAGCGAAGAGGACACGGCGGCCGGGGACTTCCTGCTGCATATCGTCTCCCGCCAGCACCCGGACCACGACACCACGGACTGGCCGCCGGGCTGAAGGCCGGCGGTGGCGGCACCCCCGTGAACGCCCCCCGTGAACGCCCGGCAGGGCAGGGTGGGCCTCGATGCTCTACCATTACCAACCCCTTTACCGGTCCCGCCCCCCGCAATGAGCAAGCAAAGCCAGTGGATCGTCGGCGTCAACGCCGTCGCCTCTTCGATCGAGAATGATGCCGAGAACGTCCGCGAGGTCCTCATCGAGGCCGGTGCGAAGAATCCGCGTCTGACCGAGATCGAGGAAAACGCACGCCGCAAGGGCATCGACGTGCGCAAGGTGAACACCCAGGCGCTGGACGGTGTGGGCGGTTCGGTGCGTCACCAGGGCGTGGCCGCGCGCTACCAGGCCGCACGGACCTGGGGCGAGAACGAGCTGGAAGGGCTGGTCGAAGCCGCGGAGGGCAAGGCCCTGCTGCTGATCCTTGATGAAGTCCAGGACCCGCACAACCTCGGCGCCTGCCTGCGCAGCGCGGCCGCGGCCGGTGCCACGGCGGTGATCATTCCCAAGGACAAGTCGGCCTCGGTCAACGCGACCGTGCGCAAAACCTCGGCCGGTGCGGCCGACCGCATCCCGGTGGTGCAGGTGACCAACCTCTCGCGCTGCCTGAAGGACCTGCAGAAGCAGGGCGTGTGGATCTACGGCCTGGCCGGCGAAGCCACCGAATCGCTGTACGCGATCGACCTGAAGGGCAACGTGGCGCTGGTGCTGGGCGGCGAAGCCGACGGCCTGCGCCGCCTGACCCGCGAGAACTGCGATGGCCTGGTCAAGATTCCGATGCCGGGCGATATCGAGAGCCTCAACGTTTCCGTCGCCACCGGCGTGAGCCTGTTCGAAGCAGTGCGTCAGCGCGGGCTGTAAGCCGCGCACAGGCCCTACCTGTGATGCACCTGGCGCGGGCGATCAGCCCGCGCTTCCCCCCAGCGCCTTGAACAACGTTACATCGTTGATCAGCTGCCGTTGACGCACGGATGCCAGCGACAGCTCGGCATCGCGCCGGGTCTGCTGCGCTTCCAGCCAGGTCCGCAGGTCGGTCGCACCGACCCGGTAGCGCACCTCGTACATCCGTTCGATCTCCACCGCTTCGTCATAGGACGCCTGCGAGGCCGCCACCTGCGTGGCGAACTGGGTGCGTGCCGACAAGGCGTTGTCCACTTCCGACAACGCGGTGTACAGCGTGCGGCGGAACCCGTTGGCCGCGATCTGGTAGTCGGTGCCGGCCAGGCGGGTGTTCAACTGGGCCTGGCGCACGTTGAGGAACGGCAGCGACAGCCCCGCACCCAAGGTGGCGACCGGATTCTTCAGCACGTCCGAGAGCGAGGTGGCACCGGTACCGACGCTGCCGGTCAGGCTGAGCGCCGGGTAGTACTGGGTCGCGGTGACCTTGATGGTCTTCAGACTGTTGCGCAGGCGCAGCTCGGCGGCGCGCAGGTCCGGGCGTCGGCCGAGCAGATCGGCCGGCAGGCCTTCGGCGATCACCGGGCTGCCGACGCGCTGCAACTGCTGCGGCTCGTCGGCCATCGCCAGCGGTTGCCCGTCCAGCAGCCCGGTCAGCGCATTGCGCGCGGCGACGCGCTGCTGCTCCAGCGCACTCTGCGCGGCACGCTGTGCTTCCAGGCTCTGCGCGGCCTGGCGCACTTCCAGCCGCGATACCGCACCGGCATCGAAGCGCGCCTGGACCAGCTCGCGGGTGCGTTGCAGCCGCGCCAGGTTGGCCTGGCCGGCGGCGATCGACTGGTTGAGGAACGCCAGCGTCCAGTACTGCGTGGCCACGTCGCTGATCACCAGCAGGGCGGTGTTCTGCAGGTCTTCCTGGCTGGCCTGGGCATCCCACTGGGCGATGTCGCGCTGGGCGCGCAGGCGTCCCCACAGGTCGATCTCCCATTGCAGGGACACGCCGGCCGAGCTGCCGCGGTTCCAGTCCGCGCTCTGGTCGATCGGGCGGTTGCCGCTGCTGCCGACGCTGCCCGAGGGCTGCGGCCACAGGGCGTTGTCGGCCAACCCGGCCTGCAGCCGCGCGCGCTGCACGGCCAGTCCGGCCGAGACCAGATCCGTATTGGCGGCCAGGGCACGATCGATCACGCGGTCCAGGCCGGGGTCGCCGAACTGGGTCCACCAGGCATCGGCGCGGACATCGGTCGTTGCCACATGCGGTTGTTCGCTGACCGCCTCGGTGGGGGCGTTCAAGGTGGCATCACCACGGCCATAGGTGGCCGGCACCGCCGGCGCCTCGACCGGGTAGCGGCCGGTACTGACGCAGCCAGACAGGGCCAGCGCGGTCACGCAGGCCAGGGCCAGCGGGCGCAGTGACGCAGGGTGCAGCAGAGCAGGAGAAATCTTCATTCGCGCGCCAGCGCCTCCACGGGATCAAGTTGGGCGGCATTGCGGGCCGGCAGGAAACCAAACGCCACGCCGATCAGGCTGGAGCAGGCAAAGGCGGCCACGATGGATGCGGTCGAGAACAGCATCTGGAAGTCCGGCGCGAACTTGCCGAACAGCCAGCCGACTACCAGCGACAGGCCGACGCCAAGCAGGCCGCCGAGCAGGCACACCAGCACCGCTTCGATCAGGAACTGCTGGCGGATATCGCTCTGTCGCGCGCCGACGGCCATGCGCACGCCGATCTCGCGGGTCCGCTCGGTCACCGAGACCAGCATGATGTTCATCACGCCGATGCCACCGACCAGCAGTGCGATCGCGGCGATGGCGCTGATCAGCAGCGTCATCGTGCGGGTGGTCTGCTCGATGGTCTGGCGGATCTCGGCGCTGTTGCTGAGGAAGAAGTCCTCGGTGCCGTGACGCATGATCAGCAGCTTGGAAATGGCGGCCTGTGCCGCATCCATCGGCGTGGTGTCATCCACGCGCACGGTGATGCTGGAAACATGGCTCTGGCCGAGCATGCGCGACATCACCGTGGTGTAGGGCACCCACACGCTCAGGCTGGTGCTGCCGCCGAAGCCGAAGCTCTGCCGCTGCGCGACACCGACCACGCGCACCGGCACGTTGCCGAGCAGGATTACCTGGCCGACCGGGTCTTCGCCATTCGGGAAGAACTGGGTGCGGGTGTTCTCGTCGATGATGGCCACCTGGGCCAGGCTGCGCACCGCATCGGTATCGAAGAAGCTGCCGGCGATCAGGGTCACGCCCTTGACCCGGAAGAACTGCTCGCCGACCCCGTTGACCTGCGCGGTGGCCGATTGATTGCGGTAGCGCGCGGTCACCGAGGAGGACACGCTGGGCGTGGCACTGTCGATGTAGCTCTGCCGGCCCAGTGCATCGGCATCGCTGGCCTTGAGCGTCTGCACCCGGGCCGAACGCATGTCGCCGAAACCGCGGCCGGGATAGACGTCGATGGTGTTGGTGCCCAGCGCGCTGATGTTCTGCAGGATCTGCTGCTGGGATCCATTGCCCATCGCCACCACCGAGACCACCGAGGCGATGCCGATGATGATGCCGAGCATGGTCAGGAAGGTGCGCAGGCGGTGGGCGTTCATCGCCAGCAGGGCCATGCGGAACGCTTCGGTGAAGCGGTCGCGCGCGGCCCGCCAGCTGTGGCCCTTGCCGGCCGCTACGGTCGGCTGGCGCTGCGCGCGGTAGCGCGGTGCATTCGGGTTGGTGCGGTCAGCGATGATCTCGCCGTCGCGGATTTCGATGATGCGCTGGGCGTGTTCGGCCACGCTCATGTCGTGGGTCACGATGATGATGGTGTGGCCTTCGGCATGCAGCTCGCCGAGGATGCCCATCACTTCTTCGCCGGATTTCGTGTCCAGCGCGCCGGTCGGTTCGTCGGCCAGGATCACTTCGCCGCCGTTCATCAGTGCGCGCGCGATCGACACACGCTGCTGCTGCCCGCCGGAGAGCTGGCCGGGTTTGTGGTTCATGCGATCGCCCAGGCCCAGCCGTTGCAGCAGTTGTTCGGCGCGCGCGGTGCGCACCGGGCCGGGGCTGCCTGCATACACGGCGGGCACGGCCACGTTGCCGCGTGCGTCCAGGTCACCGAGCAGGTGGTAGCGCTGGAAAATGAAGCCGAAATGCTCGCGGCGCAGCTCGGCCAGTTCGTCCGGCTGCATGCGGCCGGTTTCGCGACCGGCCACCTGGTAGCTGCCGCGCGTGGGCCGGTCCAGGCAGCCGAGGATGTTCATCAGCGTGGACTTGCCGGAGCCGGACTGGCCGACGATGGCCACCATCTCGCCCGCTGCGATGTCCAGATTGACGTCGCGCAGCACCGCGATGGTTTCATCGCCCGCCGGGAATTCCCGGCGCAGGTCGCGCAGCCGGAGCAGCGGCGTGCCCGTGGCGGTGCTCATCGGCGCGGCCCACCCATGCCGGGGCCGCTGATCCGCACGCCGCCACCGCCGCGGTTGCCGCCGCCGGCACCCTGCGTACCGCCGCCTTCGCCGACGATTACCTTGTCGCCTTCTGCCAGGCCGGACAGCACTTCGGCATTGGCGCCGTTGTTGATGCCGATCTTGACCTTGCGCGGGGCGGGCATGCCATCGGCATCCGCCACGCGCACCCTGTACTGCCCGTCACGGGTCTTCGGACCGAGCGCGACGGCGGGAATGATCAGCACGTTCTTGGCCTGCTTGAGCATCACCGAGACCTGGGCGGTCATGTCGATGCGCAGCGTGCCATCGGGATTTTCCACATCGAACAAGGCGTTGTAGTAGACCGCGGTGCTGGAGCTGGAGCTGGACGAACTGGAGCTGCTGGAGCTGTCGTTGGCGATCGAGGACGGTGCCGGGTTGATCTGGCGCAGCGTGGCGTGGAACTTGCGGTCCGGCTCACCCAGCGTGGTGAAGTACACCGGCATGCCGGCCTTGATCTTGACCACGTCCGCTTCGGACACCTCGGCATTCACCGTCACCAGATCCAGCCGAGCCAGCATCACGATGGTCGGCGCGGTCTGGTTGGCGTTCACGGTACGGCCTTCCTCGGCGACCACCGCGACCACGGTGCCGTCCATGGGTGCGGTGATGCGGGTATAGGCCAGGTTGGCGCGGGCGGTGCCCAGTTCGGTTTCACGGCCGGTGATCTGCGCGTCGAACGACTGGATCTGGGCGCGTGCGGTCTTGAGCTTGGCGTCGGCCGCATCGAACTCGGCGCGCGAGGTGGCCTCGGCGGCCAGCATCTGCTGCTGGCGGGCGAATTCGAGCTCGGCTTCGCGCAGGCTGGCCTGCTGCACCGCGCGCTGCGCCTTGACCTGGTCCAGCGACGCTTGGGCGTTGAGCACCTGGTTCTGCTGCGTGGTGGCGTCGATCTCGGCGATCAGGTCGCCTTCCTTGACGGTATCGCCAAGTTGGACCTTCAGCGATTTGATCTGCCCCGAGGCCTGCGCACCGACGCTCACCAGCTTGTAGGCATCGATCACGCCGGTGGCTTCCACCGTCTGCTCGATATCCCCGCGGCTGACCGGCGAGGTGGCCAGTGTCGGCGCGGCCGGCTTGCGCAGCATCCATGCCACAATCGCGGCGATCAGGACGAGGACCACCAGCAACAGCAGGAGGCGGGCACGGCGGGTTCTGGGCAAACGGGGCTTCACGATGATCGTCAACTCGGCAGGCCGGTGCATCGGCGTTGTCAGCATTGTGAAGACCGTTCACCGCCGGCTCAATGCTCGCCGTGTACCAAGATGTATCCCTGCGGCGCACGACACGTTTCGTTGTGTATCCGCATCGCCCTTTGAAACAGACGTACGCAAACCAGGAGATGCGGTTCAGCTCCCGACAGGGGATGATCGCCGCATGGAGACTGCCAACAGCATGCACAGACTGCTGATCGTCGATGACGACAACGATATCCGCCAGCTGCTCGCCGAGCAGCTGGGCCGCGCCGGTTACCTGGTGAGCACCGCCAGCGATGGCCACGGCATGCGCCAGCTGCTGGAGCGCGAGCATGTGGACCTGATCGTGCTCGACCTCAACCTGCCCCGCGAAGACGGCCTGACCCTGTGCCGCGACCTGCGCGCGCGTTCGAGCACGCCGGTGATCATGTTGACCGCACGCAGCGAGCCGATCGACCGCGTGCTGGGCCTGGAGATGGGCGCCGACGATTACCTGGCCAAGCCGTTCGAGCCGCGCGAGCTGCTCGCGCGCATCCGCAACGTGCTGCGTCGTACCGAAGCGTTGCCGGCCAACCTGGAGCCGCTGGCGATCCGCCGCGCGCGCTTCGCCAGCTGGGTGTTCGACCTGGAACACCGCCATCTGGTCGATCCGGATGGGCGCGTGGTGGTGTTGTCCGGCGCCGAATTCCGCCTGCTGCGGGTGTTCGTCGGGCATGCCAACAAGGTGCTCTCGCGCGAGCAGCTGGTGTCGTTGAGCAGCGGCCGCAACTACGAGTCGCAGGACCGTGCGATCGACCTGCAGGTCAGCCGCCTGCGCAACAAGCTCGCCGATGACGGCGGCAGCGACGGGCTGATCAAGACCGTGCGCAACGAAGGCTACGTGCTCGCGGCGGCAGTCAGCCTGGAATGAAGCGCCTGCGCCACTTCTTTTCCTCGATGGTGGGGCGCCTGTTCGTCATCCTGTTGCTGGGCATGAGCGTGGCGGCGATCGGCGCGACCATGCTGGCCAGTACCAAGCGCCAGCAGGAATTCGAACGGCAGAACCTCAACCGCATCGCTGATCGCCTGCAGGGGTTCGTGAACCTGCTCGATGGCAATCCGGAGCTGCGCCAGCGCCTGCTCACCAGTGGCGGGCCGAGTGTGCGGCAACTGCCGGAAGGCGCGCGCATCGGCCGGCCCGATGCGGCGTTGATGGAGATCCTGGATGACCGGCCCGGTCCGGTGGCGAGCAGCCAGGTCGCCTTCACCTCGTTCCGCTCCTGCCTGCCGCGGCTGCCGGAACTGCTGCCGCGCCCCCCGCGCGACAAGGACAGGATGCGGCACCCGCCGCGGGAGCGCGACCCGGCGTTCATTCCGCCCAAGTGCCGCGTGGTGACCCTGCAGCTGACCGACGGCACGCCCCTGCGGCTGGCGCTGGATTCCCCGGCGGTCGCGCACAACGGCGTGCTCGCCGTGGACCCGCTGTTCCTGACCCTGCTGGTGGTGGCGATCGCGATCCTGGCCTACATCGTGGCGCGGATGGCCAGCGCACCATTGCAGCGCCTGGCCGATGCCGCCGCCGCATTGGGCGATGACCTGCAGGGCGCGCCGATGCCGGTGACCGGGCCGTTCGAAGTGCGCCGGGCGGCCGAAGCCTTCAACGCCATGCAGAAGCGCCTGCAGCGCCACCTCGGTGAGCGCACCCAGATGCTGGCGGCGATCACCCACGACCTGCAGACGCCGGTGACCCGCCTGCGCCTGCGCCTGGAGAACGTCACCGACGAAGCGCTGCGCGAGCGCCTGATCGGCGATCTCGGTGCGATGCAGGCGCTGATCCGCGAAGGCCTGGAGCTGGCCCGCAGCGCCGAAAGCGCCGAGCAGCGCGCCGCGCTGGACCTGGATTCGCTGTTGGAGAGCATCGTCGAAGATGCCGCCGAGGCCGGGGCCGATGTCCATTTCGAACAGCCGAGCGGGGCGGTGCTGATGCTGCGTCCGCTGGCCATGCACCGCCTGTTCTCCAACCTGGTCGACAACGCGGTGATGTACGGCCAGACCGCACGCGTGCGGGTGAAGCAGGTCGGGCAGGACGTGGAAGTGCGCATCCGCGACAGCGGCCCGGGCCTGGCCGAGGACGAACTGGAAGCGGTGTTCGACCCGTTCGTGCGGCTGGAGACCTCGCGCTCGCGCCAGACCGGGGGTGCCGGGTTGGGGCTGACCATCGCCCGCGCGTTGGCGGAAAAGGATGGCGCGACCCTGCACCTGCGTAACCATCCCCAGGGCGGGCTGGAGGCGATCGTGCGCTGGACGTCGCCGGCGCGGGCGCCATCGGGGCCACGCGGGAGCTGACGCAGGCTCCCCCAAAACGCAAGGATTTGCCTACTATGGGCATCTCTTTCCAGCGTCTCCCCCATGAGAGCGTACGACTCTGCCAGCCTTCGCGCTGGTGCACGGCCGTTCCCCCCATGCGCACGGCGCCTGCCCAGGGCTGATCCACACGGATGAGCGATCGGGGGGGCAGGATCCGGTGGCGGCCGGTACAACTGAAGTTCCCGGGCCTGCCGACGCTGCAGGCCGCAGCGCTGTGGCTGATGCTGCTGTGCGCGGCGCCCTGGCCGCTGTCGGCGCAGGATGGCCCGCCGCCGCTGCGCGATTACGCCATCGATGTCTGGACCTCGCGCAACGGGCTGCCGCACAACTCCCTGCGCGACATCGCGCAGACGCCCGAAGGGCATCTCTGGTTCGCCACCTGGGAGGGCCTGGTCCGTTACAACGGCCTGGATTTCACCGTGTTCGACCGCAGCACCACGCCCGGTCTGCGCGACAACGGCGTGGGCGCGCTGCAGGTGGACCGCAGCGGCGGGCTGTGGATCAGTGACTCGCGCGGCAACGTGACCCGGCGCGGGACGGACGGCCGCTGGCAGGTCTGGGAGCACCGTGCCGACACCCCGCAGGTGCTGATCCAGGCCATGCAGATGGACAGCCATGGACGCCTGTGGCTGCTGTATGAAGGCAAGGGCATCGGTAGCCTTGGGCCCGATGGAAACTTCGATTATCAGAAGCCGCCGGCCGACGTGCCGATGGCGATGAGTTTCACCAAGCTGGTGGTGGATGCGCAGGACCGCGTCTGGGTCGGCACCCTGGACGGGCTGGTGGTGCGCGATACCGACGGCGTGCTGCGCCGCGCGCCGGACAGCTGGGGGCTGGGGCGTGGGCTGGTCTGGCCGTACCGGGGGCCCGACGGGGTGATGTGGGTGGTGGCCGGCGAGCGCATCTACCGCATGCAGGACGGCGCGCCGCTGCTGCAGCACCGCCTGCCCGGCGTGACCCACATCACTGCGATGCTGCAGGACCGCCATGGCGACCTGTGGCTGGGCACCGAGAATCAAGGTCTGCTGCGGTTGTCGCGGCATGGCCTGGAGCGGCTGCCGACGGGGCTCTCACTGCCGGGCGGGCGCGTGGTCAGCCTGCGCGAAGATGCCGAGGGCAGCATCTGGGTCGGCGCCAACGGCGGCCTGTACCGGCTGCGCGAAACACTGTTCAGCAGCTTCACCGAGCGCGACGGCCTCAGCGGCGACTACGTGCGGACGGTGTTCGAGGATCGCCAGCGCCAGCTCTGGATCGGCAGCGCCAGCGGGCTGGACCGGCGCGACGCGCAGGGCCGCTTCAGCCCGGTGCCGTTGCGCAACAACGTCGGCAAGAGTCCCTCGGTGCTGAGCCTGGCCCAGGACCGTGAAGGGACGCTGTGGGTCGGCACCTTCGGTGACGGCATCTTCCGGATCAACGAACAGGGTCAGCGCCTGCGTGGCTACGGCACGGCCGAAGGGCTGCCGGGTGGCAACATCCGTGCGATCAGCATCGACCCCGATGGCGTGGTCTGGGCCGGCACGCAGAAAGGCGTGGTCCGCATCGATGCCGGCAGGGCCGAGCAGCCGGCGATCCCGGGCATGCCCGGCGGGCTGATCACCGCGCTGGCGCATGACGACGACGGTGCATTGTGGATCGGCACCATCGAAGGCATCCGGGTGCTGCGGGGTGGCCGGGTGCAGTCCATCGATCTGCAGCCGCTGGGGGGCGGACGCAGTGTGTTCGGGTTCCAGCAGATCGGCGATGCGATGTGGATCAGCACCGATCGCGGCCTGTACCGTTACCAGGAAGGCCAGCTCGCGCGGGTCGGCCTGGAGCAGGGCATGCCGGTGGATACCGTGTTCCAGCTGGTGCCCGACCGGGTCGGCAACGTCTGGATCAGCAGCAACCGCGGCGTGCTGCGCACCGACATGACGATGCTCAACGCCGTCGCCGATGGCCGCGCCGCGCGGGTGGAGGTGGAGCATTACAACGAGATCGACGGCATGGCCAACTCGCAGGCCAACGGCAGCTCCGGCCCGTCGGCGATCCTGCGCCAGGACGGCACCTTCTGGGTGGTCACCGCCGGTGGCCTGAGCACGGTCGATCCGCTGCGCCTGCAGCGCTTCCGCGAGCGCCTGGCGCCGCCGGCGGTGATCGAGAACGTGCAGGTCGACGGGGCGCCCCTGCATTGGCAGGGCAGCAATCACAATGCGATTCCCGGCGGGCGCCGGCTGAGCGTGAGCTACGTCGGGCTGAGCTATCTGCTCTCCGAGCGCATCCGCTACCGCACCCGCCTGGAGGGCCTGGACAAGGGCTGGATCGAACGCGGCCAGCAGCGCAGCGTGGAGTTCATCGGCCTGCCGCCGGGCGACTACACGCTGCACGTCTCGGCCGCGCATCCCGGCGGTGTCTGGAGCGACAGCGAGGCGGTCTGGGAGTTCACGGTGGAGCCGTTCCTGTGGCAGCGCCGCAGCGTGCAGCTGATCGCCGCGCTGCTGCTGCTGGCCGGCCTGGTCGCGCTGTACCGCTACCTGATCAACCGCTACAAGACCAGCAACGTGCGGTTGGCGCGGATGGTGAAGGAGGCCACGCTGGATCTGCAGACGCAGACGGTCAACCTGCAGGCACTGAATCAGGAGAAGACCGAGCTGGCCGATCGCCTGGCGGTGCAGGCCGAGGCATTCGAACGGCAGGCGCGCGAAGACGCGCTGACTGGGTTGCCGAACCGGCGTGCCTTCGACGAAGCGCTGGCGCGTGACTTCGCCCGTTCGCAGCGCAGCCGCCACCCGTTGTGTCTGGTGGTGCTGGACATCGATCATTTCAAGGAAGTGAACGACCGGCACAGTCACTCGGTGGGCGACGTGGTGCTGGTCGAAGTGGCGCGCCTGCTGGCTTCGGCCTGCCGCGACTCGGACATGCCGGCGCGGACCGGTGGCGAGGAGTTCGCGCTGCTGCTCAATGACACCCGCCTGGACGAAGCGGCGCAGGTCTGCGCGCGCCTGCGCGGGCTGTTCCACGATCATCCGGACTGGGCGGGGATTCCGGGCCTGAAGGTCACCTTCAGCGCCGGCCTGGTCGAACTCGATGCCGCCGATCGCACCCCGATGCTGCTCTACCAGCGCGCCGACCGCGCGCTGTACCGCGCGAAAAGCGAAGGCAGGGACAGGACCAGCATCGGCTGAGCCTGAGCGGCCCCGCCTAGCGCGGCCAGCTGTTGGCGACTTTGCAGAACAGTTTCGCGGTCTGTTCGGTGTCGTACACCGCGCTGTGCGCTTCATCGGCATCCCAGCCCAGGCCGGCCGCCGTGGCCGCGCGCGCCAGCACGGTCTGGCCATAGGCGATACCGCCCAGAGTGACCGTGTCGAACACGCTGAAGGGGTGGAACGGGTTGCGCTTGTGGCCGGTGCGGTTGACCGCCGCGTTGACGAAGCCCAGGTCGAAGTGCGCGTTGTGCCCGACCAGGATCGCGCGCTGGCAGCCGTACTTTTTCATCGCGGCGCGAATCGGGGTGAAGATGTGGTCCAGCGCATCGCGCTCGACCTTGGCCAGGCGGAACGGGTGGTCCAGGATGATGCCGGTGATCTCCAGCGACTTGGGATCGATCTCCAGCCCCTCGGCCGGCACCACGTGGGCGCTGGCAGTCTGCCCGGGATAGAGCAGGCCGTTTTCGTCCATCTCGATCGGAACGGCGGCGATCTCCAGCAGCGCGTGGCGATCAGAGTCGAATCCGCCGGTCTCCACATCCACCGCCACCGGCAGGAAGCCGCGGAAGCGGGTTGCCATCAAGCGCTGCGCAGCAGCGGGCAGTGCGTCGGCAGCAGCCGGCGCGTCGGAGCGGGGGAGGTCGTCAGTCATTGCGCCAGTTTAGCAGAGCGCCCTGTACGCCCCCCCCGTGCTCAGGCGAAGGCAGGCGTGCGTGCGCGGCGGCGCAGCAGGTGATCCAGGCTCAGCGGGCCGGCGCCCTGCAGCGCCAGGGGCAGCAGCATGGCCATGAACAGCAGCGGCAGTTTGAAGTTGCCGAAGCCCTGGTCGGTGATGGCATAGCCCATCGCCAGCTCGCCCAGGCCCTCCCAGTGCATCGGCCAGTGCACGGCGGCAGTGGCGACCACGGTCAGTACCAGCAGGCTGCTGGCCGCCAGGCGGGTGCCCAGCCCGAGCAGCAGGCAGGCCGCGCCGACCAGCTCGAACCAGGTAGCGAGGTGCCAGTTGAGGGCCGCGGGCAACTGGTCGAACGGAAACGGGAAGGCCTGCTGCAGGTCCTCGAACCAGTTCTGGCCGCGCAGCTTTTCGCGGCCCGACTCGAAATACTCCCAGCCCATCAGCAGACGCAGACCGAGCGGGGCAAACCACGGGGCAACACGGTCCAGCCGGTCGCGCAGCGCGACCAGGTGAGGTGACTTCATCGGGGACTTTCCTTTGGGGAGGGATCAGGAAACGGGCGCGGCGGGGCCTATCACCCCGTTGCCATGGAATTGGCGCAGCAGCGCGGCGCCGGGCAGGAGCAGCGCATCGACCGCCAGGCCGTTTGCCTGGGCGAGCTGCTGGAGGTAGGTGGCGCCGCTGCGGCCGGGATGCTGGCCGATCTGCTCCAGCAGCTGCGCGGCCATCGGGCTGATCGTGGCGAAGCGGACCTGGCCGTCAGGATCGCGCCGGACCAGCAGCCCGGTGGGACCTGCGCCCGGATGCGGCGGTGCATCCCCGGCACCCAGCCGGTGCACCGGCCAGCGATAGAGCAGCGGCCAGGCCAGTGGCGAACGCTGCAGCGCCGCGGACATCGGGTCCAGGCCGGGGGAGGGCGGCAGGGGCTGCGCGTCGAGCTGGTACAGGGCCGTTTCCACCCACTCGTAGTGGGCCAGTTCGGCCAGCGCCGGGTGCGGCAGCGCGGGCTGTTGCTGCAACCACTGCACGAATTCGGCGGCCAGTGCGGTGAACAACGGGGTCTGCGCGGGGTGTCGGGCGAAGAACTGCCGGATCAACGTGGACCACGTCGCCTCGCCAAGCAGTCGCACGCAGACCGGGAAGCCGGTCCCAAGCAGTCCCAGCACGCTGTTGAACACCAGCCGCTGGTAGATCTCCAGCCGGCGCGCGTCCAGTCCGGCGGGTGCGGCGACATGGGCCGGGTCGCGCAGGTGCGCGGTGAACGCCCTCTGCTGCGCGTGCAGGTGCGACAGGGCGTCAGTCATGCCCGGCTCCGGCATGGGCGGCCATCAGGCGGCGGATGGTATGCAGTTCGCCGCGCAGTTCGGCGTACGGGGGGAAATTGAAATCGCGTTCCAGCAGGGTCGGGCGCGCGCCGATGCGCGCATAGGTACGGGCGAGCAGGTCCCAGACCGGGTCGATCACCGCGCTGCCATGGGTGTCGATCTTCAGGTCGGGCGCTTCGTCCAGATGGCCGGCGACATGCAGGCAGACGATGCGCGCGGCAGGAAGCCCGGCGATGAACGTGTCGGCGTCGTAACCGTGGTTGCAGGCGTTGACGTACACGTTGTTGACGTCCAGCAGCAGGTCGCAGTCGGCCTCGGCCAGCACGGCGTTGGTGAAGGACAGCTCGTCCATGGCCGGTTCCGGGGCGAGGTAATAGGACACGTTTTCCACCGCGATGCGCCTGCCGAGCACGTCCTGCACGCGGGCGATGCGCGCCGCGGTGTGGCGTACCGCCTCATCGGTGAAGGGGAGCGGCAGGAGGTCGTAGAGGTGGCCTTCATCGCTGCAGTAGCTCAGGTGTTCGCTGTAGAGCGGCACGTTGTGCCGGTCCAGGAAGCGTCCTACCTGTTCCAGCAGCACGGTATCCAGCGGCGCGGTGCTGCCCAGCGAGAGCGACAGCCCATGGCAGGTCAGCGGGTAGCGCGTGGCCAGTTCGGCCAGTGCGTCGCCGGCCGGCCCGCCGACGCCGATCCAGTTTTCCGGGGCGCACTCGAGGAAGTCGACATCGCCGGCGGGCGCATCGCGCAGGTCCTGCAGCAGGGCCCGGCGCAGACCAAGGCCGGTCGCCGCCGCAGGCAGCGACGACCGGTCCAGGCCAGTGGCCAGCGCGTCAGTGCTTGGCACCGCACTTGCCTTCGCCGCACTTGCCTTCCGCCGTCTTCGTGTCGCCAGCAGCCTTGGCCTTGGTGCCGGTGGTCTTGCCCTTGTCGGCACCGCACTTGCCTTCCCCGCACTTGCCCTCGGCTGCCTTGGCACCGGTCGTCGCGGCCTTGTCGCCCGCCTTCGTCCCGGCCTTGCCGCCGTGCGCACCGCACTTGCCTTCGCCACATTTGCCCTCGGCGGACTTCGTCGCCGCCTGGCCAGCCACCAGATAGCCCTGGGCCAGCTCGGTCATGCTCAACGCGGATGCCGAAGCGGTGACCCCCAGGCCTGCGGCCAGCGCAGTGGCTGCCAACAGGGACAGCGAACGGGTGGGTGTGCTCATCGGGTGGATCTCCTTGGAATGGGCCGGGGCCCGGGATGGCTGCGTGGGGGCAGCAGGTGCGGCCATGGTGGACCGACCCGGCTCATCGAATCCTCACACAGGATTCAACGTTTCGTGAAGTGTGGGGGATTGCCATCATGGCAACGCAACAGCAAGGCAAAAGAAAACCGCCACCCGGAGGCAGCGACTTCTTCTTCCTGCGCTGGAGGCAGACCTCAGACGTGATCGGTACTGCTGGTCTCGTCGCGCTTCTCGCGCGGCGGCAGTACCTGCTCGCCATGCACCAGGAACCAGACGTTCTCGGCGATGTTGGTGGCATGGTCGCCCACGCGCTCCAGGTTCTTGGCCATGAACAGCAGGTGGGTGCACGGGGTGATGTTGCGCGGGTCTTCCATCATGTAGGTCAGCAGCTCGCGGAACAGCGCGGTGTACTGCGCGTCCAGGCGGGCGTCGTCGTCGCGCAGTTCCAGCGCCGCGGCGGCGTCGTTGTCGCGGTAGGCTTCGATGGCGCGGCGCACCTGCTGGGCGGCCAGGCGGCCCAGCGCACGCAGGCCCTGGATCTGCGGCAGCGGTGGCACCTTGCTCAGCGCGATCGAGCGCTTGGCCACGTTGGCGGCGTAATCGCCGATGCGTTCGATGTCGGCCGGGATGCGCAGGCCGGCCAGGATCTCGCGCAGGTCGCGCGCCATCGGTCCACGCAGCGCCAGCCGCATGACGTCGTGGCTGATCTGCTGCTCAAGCTGGTCGATGGCCTCGTCGTTGGCGATGATGCGCTGGGCGGCGTTCTCGTCGCGCTTCTCGATGACGTCCATGGACGCCTCCAGCTGGGCGACGGCCATCTCGCCCATGCGCACGATCTCCGCCACCAGGCGCTGCTGTTCTTCGTCGTAGCTCTTGACGATGTGGTCGTTGGGAAGATTCATGGTCTGCGATCCGGGTAGAGCCAGGCCGCGCCTGGCTGGGGCATTTGGTGAGGGGACAGCACCGATCAACCGAAACGACCGGTGATGTAATCCTCGGTCTGCTGCTTGTTGGGCTGCGAGAAGATCACTTCGGTACGGTCGTGTTCGATCAGGTCGCCCAGGTACATGAAGGCGGTGTAATCGGAGACGCGCGCGGCCTGCTGCATGTTGTGGGTCACGATCACGATGGTGTAATCGTGCTTGAGCTCTTCGACCAGCTGCTCGATGCGGCTGGTGGAGATCGGGTCCAGTGCGGAGGTCGGCTCGTCGAGCAGCAGCACGTCCGGGCGCAGGGCCACGGCGCGGGCGATGCACAGGCGCTGCTGCTGGCCACCGGACAGGCCCAGCGCGCTCTGGTTGAGCTTGTCCTTCACCTCGTCCCACAGCGCGCCCTGGCGCAGGGCCTGCTCGACGCGGTCGGTCATCTCCGACTTGGAGAGCTTCTCGTGGTGGCGGATGCCGTAGGCCACGTTCTCGAAGATGGTCATCGGGAACGGCACCGGCTTCTGGAACACCATGCCGACCTTGCTGCGCAGGCGGTTCATCGGGTACTTCGGCGAGAGGATGTTCTCCCCGTCCAGCAGCACTTCACCACGCGCTTCCAGCTTGGGGTACAGCGCGTAGATGCGATTGAAGATGCGCAGCAGGGTGGACTTGCCGCACCCGGAAGGACCGATCAGCGCGGTGACGCGCTTTTCCGGGATTTCCAGGTCGATGCCCTTCAGCGCATGGAACTTGTCGTAGTAGAAATCCAGCCCGCGTGCGGCCAGCTTGATCGGCGCCGGGGTCTGCAGGCTTTCATGCGAAGCCGGGACCACGATGCGCTGCATCGGCACGGCGTTGGAGAGATCGTTCATGGCGATGTCCGTGGAAAGGTCAGTCATGGGAGATACGGTTGCGCAGCAGGATGCCGCGCGCGGAAAGGCTGACCAGCAGCACGAACACGGTCAGCACCAGCGCGCCGGCCCAGGCCAGCACCTGCCAGGATTCGTACGGGCTGCCGGCGAACTGGTTCATCACCACCGGCACCGAGGCCATCGGCTGGAACACGTTGCTGTTCCAGTACTGGTTGCCGAAGGCGGTGAACAGCAGCGGGGCGGTTTCACCGGAGATGCGGGCCAGCGCCAGCAGGATGCCGGTCACGATGCCGGCGGCGGCGCTGCGGTACAGCACCTGCACCGTCACCTTCCACTGCGGGATGCCGAGCGACAGGGCCGCTTCACGCATCTGCGAAGGCACCAGGCGCAGCATTTCATCGGTGGTACGCACCACCACCGGCAGCACGATGAAGGCCAGCGAGAGCGCACCGGCGAAGGCCGAGAACTGGCCACCGGTCTGCATCACGTACAGGGTGTAGACGAACAGGCCCAGCACGATCGAAGGCGCCGAGAGCAGGATGTCGTTGACGAAGCGGACCACCGTGCCGGCCTTGCGGAAGTTGCCGTACTCGGCCAGCCAGGTGCCGGCCAGCACGCCGAGCGGCGTACCGATGGCGATGGCCAGGCCGCACATCACCGCGCTGCCGAAGAAGGCGTTGGCCAGGCCGCCGTCCTGCATCGGCGGTGGGGTCATCTTGGTGAACAGGTCCAGGTTGATCCCGGCCAGGCCCTTGGAGGCCAGCGTCCACAGGATCCAGCCGAGGAAGAACAGGCCGAACAGTGCGGTCAGGCAGGACATCAGCAGCGCGACCACGTTGACGATGCGGCGGCGCAGGTACAGCGGTTGGGCGTTGGCGGTGGACATCAGTTGCCCTCCTTGCGGGCCAGGCGCATCAGCATCAGGCGGGCGATCGCCAGCACCACGAAGGTCACGATGAACAGCACGAAGCCGAGCAGCAGCAGCGCCGAGCGGTAGGTTTCGGTGGCTTCGCCGAAGTCGTTGGCGATCAGCGCGGCAATCGTGGTGCCCGGCTCGAGCAGCGAGGGCGACAGGCGCACGCTGTTGCCGATCACGAAGGCCACCGCCATGGTTTCACCCAGCGCGCGGCCGAGGCCGAGGAAGATGCCGCCGATCACCGCCGAGCGGGTGTAGGGCAGGACGATGTCCCAGCTCACTTCCCACTTGGTGGAGCCCAACGCATAGGCCGATTCCTTCAGGCGGGTCGGCACGGTCAGGAACACTTCGCGCATCACCGAGGAGATGAAGGGGATCACCATGATCGCCAGCACGAAGCCGGCGGTGAGCACGCCGATGCCCAGCGGCGGACCCTGGAACAGCGGGCCGATGATCGGCAACGTGCCGAGGTGATCGTTGAGGAACGGGGTGACGTACTCGGTCATCACCGGGACCAGCACGAACAGGCCCCACATGCCGTAGATGATCGAGGGGATACCGGCCAGCAGTTCGATGGCGGTACCGACCGGGCCACGCAGCCAGCGCGGGGCGACCTCGGTCAGGAAGAAGGCGATACCGAAGCTCACCGGCACGGCGATGACCATCGCGATCAGTGCGGTGACGAGGGTGCCGTAGATCGGTGCGAGAGCACCGAATTTGTTCTCGACCGGATTCCATTCGGACGAATAGAAGAAGCTCAGGCCCTGCTCCTGCAGGGCATGGCGGCCGCCCCACAGCATCGAGAGCGCGGCGCAGGCCAGGGCGACCAGCACCAGGATGACGGTGGCGATCAGGACCCAGCGGAACAGTGTGTCGTTGCGGGCATCACGCAGGTCGCGAAGGGACGGTGCGGGAACAGGCTGGGCGATGGCATTCATGGCTGAGGCGGGGGCCCGAAAAGAGAAGAGGTAGTGCCGGGCGCTGCCCGGCATCACGT
>NZ_JBDJMB010000032.1:0-36075 GCF_039673645.1 Stenotrophomonas sp. TWI700
CGGGCGGCCCGGGGCGGGGCGCCCGACCACCAACCCGTGCGGGGCGGGGGGCCCCCCCCCCCCCCCCCGCACTACCGTTCCTGATGCGGATGCACGAGGGCGATGATCACCCCGCCGCCACCTGCGCGCTCACCTTGCCCAGCCACAGCGTGGTGAAATCGGTCGGCGTCCGCCGTGCCGGCGCAGTCAATCCGCTCTCCCGCAGGAATGCATGCGTCGCCTGCGCGAACGCCTGGCGGGCCAGCAGCGCGGCCTGCTTCACCGAGGCCTGCTGCTTGCGCAGCTGCACGATCTGCAGGCTCGGCTTACCGGGCATCGCGTACTTCTGGTAACGGCGCAGCTCGTCGGCGACCAGGTCGATATCGATGTTCGCCTGCACCAGCGCCGCCTGCGCGCGTGCCAAGGGCACCAGTGCGGTGCGCAGCTGGGCGATGTTCCCGCCCACGGAAGGCGCCAGCGCCGCCAGGGCGGCATCCAGCGCGGGATCGGCGCGCTCGGCGCGGTCGATCAGATCGGTCAGTGCCGAAAGAGGAGAGGCTTGCATGAAAGGCACCGGCACAAAACGCGATTGTCGCATCCGTGGCCGGTGCCCGTCGCGGGCTCAGTCGTCGTGGTGCTCACTGCCGTGGGCCTTCCAGTAGCCGGTCGAGCGGATCCAGTCCTTCGGCACGCCCAGGTGACCCTCAATGTACTTGCGCATCATCCGGGCCCGGCGCGACTCGGCCGCGATCCAGTAGAAGGTGTCGCCCTCCGGTTCCTCGAAATCGGTCAGCACGTCCTCCAGCAGGGTGCTGCTGGCGGCGTCGAAGCCGTTGCGTTCCAGCCACGAGATGCGGATGCGGTCGTCCTCCGGCAGCTCCTGGCGGTCGCCGGATTCCGGGATCTCGATGTAGACATCGGCGTTCGCACCCTCCGGCAGCGTCTCCAGCCAGCGGCCGATCGCCGGCAGCGCGGTTTCATCGCCGATCAGCACGTAGGTGTCGAAGTCATCGGCGGTCATGTGCGAGCCGCGCGGGCCGCCGACGGCGATCGCATCGCCCGGCTGCGCGTTGGCGGCCCAGGTCGAGGCCAGGCCGTCGCCGTGCATGACGAAGTCCAGCGCCAGCTCGTTGCTCTCCAGATCCCACCAGCGCGGGGTGTAGTCGCGCGAGGGCGAGGGCGTCTGGCCGTCCGGGTAGCGCGGGCCTTCCGGGGTCATCGTCGGGACCACGAACTGGCCCTCGGCGTTGGGGAAGAACAGCTTGACGTGGTCGTCCGGCGAGGGCGAATCGAAGCCTTCCAGCGCCTCGCCCCCGACGATCACCCGGCGCATGCACGGGCTTATCTCTTCGGTGCGCAGCACCTGCAGCGGGCGGAACTTCACGGTATGACGGAGCAGTCGGTTTTCATGCAGAGCCATGGGAATACCTGGATCAGTGCCGCAGCGCGGCGTTGAGAGAGAAGGACCTGGCGGGCGGTGGCTGGCTGGGTCTGAAACGAAGAGGGAAAGTCAGCGGCCCTGCGCACGGATGTGCGCGGCGGCCTCGCGCAGCGCTTCGGCCACGGCGGCGGCGTTGTCGTCCTGCCAGCGGCCGTGGCACAGGCCCAGCGCGTGCTTGAGCTCGCGCAGCGCATCGCGCACGGACGGCGGCAGGTTGGCCTTGGTGATCGTGCGCGCGCTGTCGCGCACCCGGTGCACCGCTGCATCGACCTCGTCGCGCTGCGCCTCCAGCTCGGCCTGGCCCAGCGCGCTGAGCGCATACCGCTTGCGCCCACCGTCCTCGACCGCGCCGACCCAGCCGGCGGCCTCGAACTGCGCCAGCACCGGGTAGATCGAGCCGGCGCTGGGCGTGTAGACCCGCACGAACATGTCGCTGATCAGCTGGATCAGCTCGTAGCCGTGGCGCGGCTGGTCGGCCAGCAGTGACAGCACCAGCAGGCGCAGATCGCCGCGGCTGAGCGGCCGGGCGGTCAGCGGGCGGGCAGGGCGGTCGAGATCGCGCGGAGAGGTCATTTCGATATATCGAATGCAGTAACGGAACGATATATCGAAAACTCCCGTTCGGCCAGCCGCGCGGCACGCATGGCAGGGATGCGTTCAGGTCAATCCAGCGTGCGACGGTGCGTGCTTGTGGTGGAACACTGCGCGCCGTGTTGGCCGACCAACGCGACCGATGATCCACGCCGACGCGCGCTGTAACGCCCTCCCGCCGCGCACGATCCGCGTCAATCGCCTGCGCCGCAGCGCCTGCGCTGTCCAGCGGTGTCCTGCTGACGCGCCGGTGTCATCGCCACCGGGCAGGCTGAAATGCAGCGTGGAACCTTCACGCGCGGCCCGCGCGCTGTCGCCTGCTGTCCTTCCGGACACGCCCGGATGGTTCCATACGCAACCGTAGCGAAGTAAGCAAACCCCTTGGTGCGCTACACTTTGCGGCTAGAAATCTAAAACAGTCGCGCGCGTGCGTGCGGTCATGGGAGCGCAAATGAACTGGTTGAACGAGGTGCTGAACAACGACCCGAATCCTGTGGAAACCCAGGAATGGATCGAGTCGCTGAAGGCCGTTATTGATGTCGAGGGCCCCGAGCGCGCGCATCAGCTGTTGGAAGGCATGGTGGAACTGACCCGTCGTTCGGGTGCTTACCTGCCGTTCTCTCCCACCACCGAGTACGTGAACACCATCGCGCCGACCCTGGAGGCCAAGAGCCCGGGCAACGCCGAACTGGAATGGCGCATTCGTTCCATCATCCGCTGGAACGCGATGGCGACCGTCGTGCGCGCCAACCGCAAGCCGGGCGACCTGGGCGGCCACATCGCCTCCTTCGCCTCCGGCGCCACGCTGTATGACGTGGGCTTCAACCACTTCTGGCGCGCCCCGAGCGAAGACCACCCGGGCGACCTGCTCTTCATCCAGGGCCACAGCGCCCCGGGCATCTATGCGCGTTCCTTCCTGGAAGGCCGCATCGACGAAGCCCAGCTGGACAAGTTCCGCATGGAAGTCGACGGCGGTGGCCTCTCCAGCTACCCGCATCCGTGGCTGATGCCGGATTACTGGCAGACCCCGACCGTGTCGATGGGCCTGGGCCCGCTCGCCGCGATCTACCAGGCGCAGTTCCTGCGTTACCTGGAAAACCGTGGCCTGATCGAGAAGTCCGACCGCAAGGTGTGGTGCTTCATCGGCGACGGCGAGAGCGATGAGCCGGAAACCCTCGGCGCGATCGCGCTGGCCGGCCGCGAAGGCCTGGACAACCTGATCTTCGTGGTCAACTGCAACCTGCAGCGCCTCGACGGCCCGGTGCGTGGCAACGGCAAGATCATCCAGGAACTGGAAGGGGTATTCCGTGGCGGCGGCTGGAATGTCATCAAGCTGCTGTGGGGCGGTTACTGGGATGCCCTGCTGGCCAAGGACACCAATGGCGTCCTGCGCAAGCTGATGATGGAAACCGTCGACGGCGAGTACCAGAACTGCAAGGCCTTCGGCGGCGCGTATACCCGCGAGCATTTCTTCGGCAAGTACCCGGAAACCGCTGCGATGGTCGCCGGCCTGTCCGACGACGATATCTGGCGCCTCAACCGTGGTGGCCACGATCCGCACAAGGTGTACGCCGCCTACCATCAGGCCGTGAACACCAAGGGCATGCCGACCGTGATCCTGGCCAAGACGGTCAAGGGCTACGGCATGGGCAGCGCGGGTGAAGCACTGAACCCGACCCATCAGACCAAGAAGCTGGACGACGATGCCGTCCGCCATTTCCGCGACCGCTTCAACATCCCGGTGACCGACGCACAGCTGGCCGATGGCCAGGTGCCCTTCTACCACCCGGGCCCGGATTCGCCGGAAGTGAAGTACCTGCAGGAACGCCGTGCCGCCCTGGGTGGCTACCTGCCGCAGCGCCGCCGCAAGGCGACCAAGAGCTTCAACGCACCGAAGCTGGAAAGCTACGAGCGCCTGCTGAAATCCAGCGGCGAGCGCAGCTACTCCACCACCATGGCCTTCGTGCAGAGCCTCAACATCACCCTGCGCGACAAGGAACTGGGCCCGCACATCGTGCCGATCGTGGCCGACGAAGCCCGTACCTTCGGCATGGAAGGCCTGTTCCGCCAGATCGGCATCTACGCGCCGTTCGGCCAGAAGTACAAGCCGGTCGATGCGGACCAGCTGATGTTCTACCGCGAAGACCAGAGCGGCCAGGTGCTGCAGCAGGGCATCAGCGAGCCGGGTGCGATCAGCTCCTGGATGGCCGCCGGTACCAGCTACTCGGTCTCCAACGTGCCGATGCTGCCGTTCTACATCTACTACTCGATGTTCGGCTTCCAGCGCGTGGGCGACATCGCCTGGCAGGCCGCGGACATGCGTACCCGTGGCTTCCTGCTCGGCGGCACCGCCGGCCGCACCACGCTGAACGGTGAGGGCCTGCAGCACGAAGATGGCTTCAGCCATATCGTCGCCGGTGGCATCCCGAATGTGCGCAGCTATGACCCGACCTTCGGCTTCGAAGTGACGGTGATCCTGCAGCACGGCACCAAGGCCATGATGGAAGATCAGATTGATGAGTACTACTACATCACCCTGATGAACGAAAACTACACCCACCCGGAAATGCCGGAAGGCGCGGCCGAGGGCATCGTCAAGGGCATGTACCTGCTGACCGACGCCGGCAAGCCGAAGAAGGGCGAGCTGCGCGTGCAGCTGCTGGGTTCGGGCACCATCCTGCGTGAGGCCATTGCTGCCGCCGAGCTGCTGGACAAGGACTTCGGCGTCACCGCCGACATCTGGAGCTGCCCGAGCATCAACGAACTGCGTCGCGACGGTTTCGATGCCGAGCGCTATAACCGCTTCCACCCGGAAGCCGAGCCGCGCAAGGCCTACGTGACCGAGCTGCTGGAAGGCCGCCAGGGCCCGGCGATTGCCGCGACCGACTATGTGCGTGCGTATGCGGACCAGATCCGTGCGTTCGTGCCGATGTCGTACACGGTGCTGGGCACGGATGGCTTTGGTCGTTCGGATACCCGTGCGAACCTGCGTCGCTTCTTCGAGGTTGACCGGTACTACATCGCGCATGCCGCGATTGCGGCGCTGGCTAAGGAAGGGAAGATGACCGGGAAGGATGTGGCGCGGGCGATCAAGCAGTACAAGATTGATCCTGAGAAGGCTAATCCTGTAGGGGTTTGATTGCTCCGGGTGTGAGTCAATCGAAAGGGCGGCCGTAAGGCCGCCCTTTCGCGCTATAAAGGCAAAGTGCTCTTCCAGTCTCAACCTCTGCGAACGTCGTCGCCGATGCTTCGACAACGTGACTAGCTATCGAAGCGCATAGATCGCAAACATATATTGAATACGATGAAAAATAAGAGTAGCCAAATCGAAGCCAGTCCTGCTGCCCCAAGGGTCATCTCACTCTTCTCGGGCTGCGGCGGCATGGATTTTGGAGTCAAAGCTGCCGGCGGGAAGATAGTGTTTAGTAATGACATACTTCCTGATGCCTGTGCCACGCTTAGGAAGTACTTTCCAGATTCCCAAGTGTCTTGTGGTGACATTGCGTCGATCGAAGAGTTCCCGGAGGCGGATGTGGTCGTTGGTGGCTATCCATGCCAGTCTTTCTCTATGGCGGGCAATAGAGATCCCAAGAAGGATGCAAGGACAAATCTGTACAAGCAATTCCTGAGGGTGATCGAAATTGTACGTCCGAAGTATTTTGTTGCCGAGAATGTATCCGGTCTCAAACAGCTTGGCGCTGGCAGCTTTCTTGAAGAGCAAGAGCTGGCCTACAAGGAGGCAGGCTACACGGTAACGCATCATCTTCTGAATGCTCGCGACTTTGGGATTCCTCAGGCTCGAAAGCGTCTCTTCATTGTGGGTATAAGAAACGACCTATCTCAAGAATTCAAATTCCCCGAGCCGACGCATGGGAAGCCTACAAAAAAATCTCCCCACTTGAAGCCCTATACATCGCACGGTGAAGCAATCAAGGATCTTCCGCTATGGCCAGAAGGGGAGTTTTACGAGCGGCCGCATGATCCAGAAGGTCATTTCTCTTGGTACTTCATGTCTCGCAATAGAAAGGCGAAATGGGATGGGCCGGCTTTTACTGTTGTAGCAAACTCAAGGCACATCACGCTGCACCCGGCGAGTCCGACCATGAAGTTGACATGGTCGAATTTGGCTGATGGCTGGAAGCAGCGATGGGACTTCACAAATGAGTATGATCACCTCGTTGAGGGAGCATCTCGCCCGAAGCTAGATGCTCCGCGGCGACTATCCTGGCGGGAGTGCGCACGGATTCAAACCTTCCCGGCTGACTTCGAGCCAGTTGGCGATGTGGATTCGAAATTCACTCAAATTGGCAACGCCGTTCCCCCGATGCTCGCCGAAGTCATGTTCAGGCATTTGTTCACTGGGCAGGGGTTGATTGATCGAAAGCCTGTTCGCAAGGGCCGATGATATGAAACAAGAGCGTCTAATGGATGGAACCTGTGGAACTCTGGTCCGCGCAATAGCCGCTGCATCAAATGCAGCCAAAAATGAGGCTCAGTTGAGGCACGAAATCGAGATCGCTCTTCACGCAGCGTGCTCGTCTCTCGATATTCCGTGGACGCCTTTTCAGATGGAGCGGGCGCTGAAGCGAAGTGGCGCTTCCACTAAGTTTATTGATGTTGCCCATGGTGGGGTCCTGATTGAGTATGAGCCCCCGCTTTGCTTTGTTGGTGGTTCAAACGCCAAGGCAAGGCATGCCCGTAAACAAGTTGAAGAATATTCGCGCCTGATATCTTCTGAAGAGGGGCGTCCACTGGGGGACTACTTGCTGGTCGCGTGGGATGGTGCCTCGATTACATTTGGTAGGCACTCGGCGCAAGATCAATTGACCAGCTGGGAAGAGGTTGTTCCTTTCGACACCGAGGCGGCGCGGCGACTTCTAGTGGCGATGAAGTCAAGTGGTAGGCCCCTGGTCCACCCCAAGCTCCTGCAATCTCTGATTGGGCCCGACTCAGCACCGGGTACTCAGTTGATCCCACTTCTGTACGCTCAGATTTGTAGCAGCCTGAAGGAGAGTTCCAGCAAAACAAAAATGCTCTTCACCGAATGGGGAAGGCTGTTTGCTCAAGTCGTGGGTTTCCAGCCCGACGGTATGAAGCGTCTTCTGAGACGACAAGAGCTTTCACACGGTCAGCCCTACGAAGAGAATCCATCGGCATATCTCTTTGCTCTGAATACATATGTTGCAATCGTCGCTAAGGTTGTGGTGGCGTCAGCACTCCCGAGGGCCGCACAAAACGTTCTCGATGCCTCTGTTCCTATAAAGAACAGGCTGGTAACTATCGAAAATGGCAGTCTCTACGAGGGTTCCGGAATTCTTAACATGCTCGATGGTGACTTCTTCTCCTGGTACTTGGAGAATGACGCCTGGAGCTCATTGGAAAGTGGCCTTTCCAACATGGTCGGTCGCTTAGCTGGAATTGATTTTACGGTCGCGAAAAAAGACCCTGCAACTACCCGGGATCTTTTCAAAGGCATATATCAGGAGTTTATTCCTCGGGAGATCAGGCACGCTCTCGGCGAATTTTACACGCCGGATTGGCTGGCCGAGCACACGCTTGCGATGACTGATTGGTCCGAAAATGACGCTTTGACCGATCCAGCATGTGGGTCAGGCACCTTTTTACTTGAGGCGCTGAGGCGGCGTCTGCTATCGGGCGAGCTAACGACAGCTAGAGACTTGCTTCACGGTATAAATGGTGTTGATCTCAATCCACTTGCTGTTTTAACAGCCAAGGCTTCCTTGGCGGTATTCGTTGCCCCGTATATTGAGCCAAAGGAACCATTGCGTCTACCCGTATATCTTGCAGATAGCATCAACCCCGCGCGACCTGGTGGTGGTCTGTTTCCCTCCTTCCGATACTCCCTGAGCACAGAGCTTGGTCCAGTGACCTTTTCTGTTCCGTTGCTCTTAATTAAGAGTGACGCCTTTTACCCCGTTTTTAAAAGAATCCGCGACCTTGTTGAAGAGGATAAGGCGTTAGGGTTGATTGTTGGGGATATCGAGAGGCTGCTTTCTAGATACGGTGTGGATCGTGCTTTCGCCACGATGTTGACGGAAACCATTGAGTCTTTTATCGGGCTTCATCAGCAAGGATGGAACGGCATCTGGTGTTCGATCGTCGCGGACCGGTTTGCCGCTGGTGCAGTGGAGGTGTCGCGATATGTTTGCGGGAATCCCCCGTGGATAAAATGGAGTAACTTGCCAAGGGAATATACTAAGCAGATCCAGCCGCTCTGCAAAGAGCTCGGAGTGTTTAGCAATGATAAATGGGTGGGCGGCATCGAGGGCGATGTGTCCACTGTGGTTGCTTTTCAGGCTATTCAGACATACCTTGCTGATGGCGGGCAGATGTGCCTGCTTCTACCTGGTTCAGTCTTCGAGACGCCTTCCAGCGCGGGTTTTCGACGGATGCGAGTGGGGCATTCCGAAACAAGCTGCTCGATTGAGAGCGTCCAAGACTTCGATAAGATTGCGCCGTTCGATGGTGTAAATAATATGCCGAGAGCAGTCCTGATCCGAAAAGGAGGAGAGACCGCGTATCCCGTGCGTTATAAGCGTTGGCTAACCGGTGGCGCTAAGTCGTCTGAAATTCGTAGTGTTGGTACGGCTTCGGAATTTGAGAGGCTGGCTCAGTATGAGGACCTGTATGCGTGGCCTGTTCCAGGCGGAGGTGATCGCCCCTGGATAGTCGGGATGCGTGATGAGATGCGTGAGCTAAATGCCGTATTTGGCACTGCAAATCCAAGGTATCAAGCTCGAAAGGGTGTAACAGCAGATCGCAACGGAATATTCTGGGTTAAACAGTTGTCTGCTGAGATAGATGGTCTTTTGACCATCGCCAATGAGGCTGGTATTGGGAAGACCAAGGGAATTCCTAGGGTTACTTCTCCCGTGGAATCCAGGCACGTGTTTCCCCTCTTGAGGGGAAGGGGGGTGTCGCGCTTCAGCGCAAGGCCTGAGCAGGAGTTGCGATACTTTGTTCCGCAGCGTTCGATGCACGGCGATCCTGACTTGCACGAGCATAGTCCCCTATCGTACGCATTTCTAAAGAACTTCAAGGTAGAACTTGAAGCTCGATCTAGCCTGAAGCGGTTTCAGCGTGGTCAGCCATTTTATTCATTGTGGACAGTAGGCGATTACACCTTCGCACCATTCAAGGTGCTCTGGAGGGAAATCGGAGGCAGTTCGTTTGAGGTGGCATATGTGGGGAGTGCAGACATCGATGGCCGCGCAGTGGTGGTGGTTCCTGATCACAAGCTGTATTTCATCCCGGTGGAGAGTGAGCATGAAGCCGCGTTCCTTACAGGTTTTCTTAACTCAAGGCTTGTGTCCAAGGCGGTTGCCTCATATGGGGCTACACTTAGTTTTGGGGTCAGCGTGAGCACGTATATTCACATTCCAACCTATGACCCTTCCTGCCCTCTAATGAGGGGAATTGCAGAGCGGGTAATGGCTGTTTCGTCAAGTGCTGCTAACGGTTCGGAGGAAGATATGACCGAGCTTAACAACGCAGTTACCTCTCTTATTTCGATTCGTTCTTCGCTTAGTCATCCGCCCGGCGTTTGAAAGCGTGGTGTACTGCAGCGCGCGGATCTGCTTCGTGTGCGGCTTCAAGGCGACATCCTGCCGGCACCTGCAGTTGCTGAGCTTCAATACTTGGCCTTGCGCGATAGGAGTGGCACTCCGTTGCGGCCCAGTTCTCGCCTACTGGGGAGCTGGATAAGCGACGCCCTGAGGCCAGTGCGACATCTGGCGGATATCCACTGACCAGCAGCAGGCCCGGCTTCGGCCCCGGCCTGCTACCATGCCCCCGCAAACCCAGCCAGCCCAGCCAGCCGAGCGAGCGCAGACACATGCGGGCCGGCCGTCACATGTACTTCCCAGCGAGTCAGGACACCCACCGGTGCCCCCGACGCCCCCCCGTTATTGAGTAGCACCGGGGTCTAGCGTAGTCGGCGGAGATAGCGGGCTCACCCCATCCGCATACTGCGCACTTCAACCTCGCGCTGATCCTGTTGGCTGCGCTGTTCGGTTTGCAGGGCCTGCGTCTGGCGCTCCTGTCCGGCCATTTCCAACCGCTGCAGAGATTGCTCCACAGGTGTCTGCACGGCCACCTCCGTTGCCATAGTAGCGCGCTGCTGCGCCGGGTCCTTCAGGTCGCCCTGCACCACGAACACGTTGCGGCCGGCGGCGCTATCGGCGGTGCTTTGGCTCAGCACCACATGGTCGGCGCGCTCCAGCCCGTTCTCCACGGCAAGCGCAGTAAGGCTGGCCGTCAGCCGTTCGCTGGTCTCGTCAAAGCTGCGCCCATGTTTCGCGTCGAGCGCGGCCACATGTCCGCGGATCTGCTGGTAAAGCGGGTAGTGGGCATCGCCTGGGCGAAGCTCGGCCAAACGGGTCTCCGGCTCCTGCCCGGGCAGGTCATTCAGCACCACCTTGGGTGTTTCGATCCGCTGTCGGTAGGAATCATCGGGATGGAACTGGGTCGCCTTCTGCTCGCGCTCCAGGCGCACCTCGCGCGTTTCGTTCAGTCCCTCGAGCACCCGCGGATTGCGCTCCTGCATCGGGAAGCCACCTTCGGGGTGGTGGTGCCACGTGCCAGCCTTCTCGTCATACACGTGGTACGAGCTGCGTATACCGATCACATTCGGATTGCTGGCAGGCAGGGCCTGGTCAGCCATGGTGGCTTCATAGAACCCAAGCTTGGCCACGTAGGCGGTTGCCTGTCCCCAGGGCATGGCGGCGTAGGCATGGCCCACCGTGCTCGTTGCGCGGCTCAGACCCCGGTTGTCGTTGTTGAGCATCTCCTGCCAGACCTTCTCGGCGGCGTCCTCGCTCACATTCCTGCGGGTGGCTTCCAGCAGGATGCGCGGGGTCCAGCAGTTCGGGTCCAGACGATGTTCGACAAATGCCTTGTCGTGGGCCACCTGCACGTCGCGGCCAGGCAGGTTGAGCGCCAATTCGGGCTTGCCTGCATCCAACCATCGCTCCCGCCGTTCCAGATCGCGCTGGAGCAGGGTTTGCCCGAAATGCTCCCACTCGCGCTCGGTCAGAACACGGTTGGGCAGCGCGGGGTTTCGTTCGTGCTGGTCGCTTGCCGCAACCTGGGCATAGGCATTGGCAACCTGTCCAGGCAGGTTGTCATTGCGTACCACGCCAAGCGCCAGAAGTCCGTAACCATCAGATCCGTCCTTCTGCGCCAGGTAGCTCCAGTAACGCTCGCGATTACCGTCGGTCGCGTACGCGCGCAGTATTTCGACGTCCTTCTGATTCAATCCGCTCACGCGTTGTTCCTCCTGAACAGTTCCGGATTACTGCACTTTGTAACGCGCCAACGTAGCGCGCGTAGCATCTTCCATCGCTTTCCAGTCCTTCAGCAGCACCCGCGGATAGAACAGGCTCACGGCAAGGTTGTCTTTGCTGTCCACGAAGTAGTGCGTACAGCTGGCCACCTTGGGTGCGTCATCCGGCACCAGAAGATCACCCTTGATGACCAGACCTTCCTGGCCACCTTCAGGTTGGTCGCACTTGATGAAGGTCGCCAGTTGTCCATCCGGCGCGCGGGCGATATACCACTCGTCTTCCATGCGCGGATTGCGCGTAGCGGGCTGTCCGAATTGCTCCTCGTACGCTTTGGAGAACGCCGCCATGCGGTGTTCATCGATGGCATACGGCGTGAGGCCGAACTGCTCGGCGCCAGGTACCCGCAGGTCCAGGCGGCGGCGGGGGTCATTGCGATTGACCGAGCCATCTTCAGTGGTTGCTTCTGTGCTGGTCTGGCGCGGGAGCAAATCAGATGCAGAAATGGCATCGAGGTAATCGATCGATGCGGTGACCGCCCGATAATGGTCGGTCATGGTCCGTGTGGGACGCGTACCGGGCGGCGCCGCCTTCAGACCCGGCCACATCAGGGTAAGCGCCACGCCGCCGCCAATGGGGGGACCGATCTGGTCGTCGTAGAGATTTGCCGGGAAGGCATAGCGATGCGGGCCCAGCTTGGCCACCACTGGCGCCGTTGTATAGATATAGCCGTCAATCGTGCGGCTCTGGCTGGAATCTTCAGACATGGCAGCTTCTTTCTCTCCCTTTCCCGTGGGTGGAACCTTGGCACAGGCGCTGGCGCTGAGGGCGACGGCTAGTGCAACCGTCAGGCACCGGCCGGAGGACATCATGCTCATCGGGCCATTCCATTGCATTGGATGGGGTCAACTATAAGGAAAGCTCCGTCAACGGGACAGCAGGCGATTGCTGTGGCAGTAGAACGAGGTAAAGGGATGGATGGTGGCCCGAGCGGCCCCACAGTGCCTTGCGAAGGACTAACGAGGGGTACAAGGGCCGCTCCGCCCCAACTGCTCCGGATATGCGGAACGTCTACGCCCTGATGATCCAATTTACCCGTGCGACGTTGTCTCCTGAACGTCCCAGTTCACTCAACCTTGTACTGGGCCAGAACCTGGCGCGCGGCACCTTCAATCTTCTTCCAATCCTTCAGAAAGATCCGAGGGTAGGAGAGGGATACAGACAGGCTGTTGTCGGTATCTACGAAGTTGTGGGTGCAGCTGGAAACCACGGCTTTCTCGTTGATCACAAGCTGGTCTCCCTCCAGGGCCAACCCATCGTGGCCATCTTTGAGCTTGCTGCACTTGATGAACGTTTCCAGCTTGCCGCTGGCATCGCGGGCGATGTACCAGTCGTCCTCGAAATTCGGGTTGCGCTTGGCCGGCAATCCGATCTGCAGCTCGTAGGCCTTGGCAAACACCGCCATCTGCTCTTCATCAATGGCATACGGCGTCAGCCCCAGCGTTTCGGGGCCCGGTCTGCGCAGATCCAAGCGACGGCGCGGGTCCTTCCTGTAAATCGAGCCTTCCTCGCTGGTGGCGTCGGTGCTGGTCTGGCGACCCAGCAACTCGGTGATGGGCACCTTGTCGATGTGGTCCACTGCCATCGAAATCGCCCGATGGTGATCAGCCATGGTGCGCGACGAGCGCGTTCCCGGCGGCGCAGCCTGCAGTTCGGGCCACATCAGCGTCAGCCCAACGCCGCCGCCAATGGCTGGGCCGATCTGGTCGTCGTAGAGGTTTGCCGGGAAGGTATAGCGATGCGGGCCCAGCTTGGCTACTACCGGCGCCGTCGTATAGGTGTAGCCGTCAATCGTGCGGATCTGGCTGGAATCTTCAGACATGGCAGCTTCCTTCTCTCCCTTGTCCGTGTGTGGAACCTTCGCACAGGCGCTGGCGCTGAGGGCGACGGCTAGTGCAACCGTCAGGCACCGGCCGGAGGACATCACGCTCATGGGCCATTCCATTGCATTGGATGGGGTCAACTATAAGCAAAGGGTCGTCAACGGGACAGGACGCCGCGCGTCTAAGTTGCTGGCTCGCCAAAGGCTGTTCCGCGGGGCCTCGTCGCCACAGGAGAACTCCGAGGGAAAAACTCGGATTTTTCCGATAGCGGGGCAAGGAGAAGTCATGGCAGGCTGCTCAGTCGAGACGGTTGCAGCGGTAGCAGTGAAGCCCAATACTCACCTCGAGAATGGTCTAGAGAGAAGTGCCAGCAATGACGTTCCTGACGCCGCCAGTGCCAGCGGGGCTCCGTCTACTGCTGCGGGACCACCCGGACCATATCGAGCGAGTTCAGGCATCGCTATCCAGCGCGGTTAGCAAGTCATATCTTGCTACGCCCATGCTGGAGGTTCTACTGTGGTCTCTAGAGGACATAATGAATGCGTTCGTGTTTGAGGCCAAGGATGAACTCGATATGGCAGTAGCTGCTGGCGATGTCGATGCGGTTGAAGCGGCGAGGGCGAAGGAGCTTCTCATGTGCAATGCAGCATGGAAGGACAACTGGCTTGGAGATGCTGAACTGATGGACTTCGTGAGGCACCATGGGAACGCCGCTATATGAGCAGGTTGCTGCGGAAGTTGCCTGATTAAGGACACAGGCACGTGTGGTGCGCGGCGATTGCACTCAGCTTTAGCGCGGACGATCGATGGCGTTACCGGCCACATTGCGCGAAATTTGATCTGTTGCGGTAGTCAATCGGGGCTGCCCAATCGACGTTCCCCCAAGGATCTACCATGCCCCTTGATTTTCAGTCGCGCTCACACTCTTCCTTTGATCTCGCGAGCGGCGTTTCGATACCGCGTCCTCGAATTCTCCCAACGACCCTCCCCTGCGGCCAGCGTGGCACCGAGTATCAGTACGCCTTCATCCGCGGCGGAAAGCGTATTGGTGGGTTGGGGTTCGAAGGGCCAGACGCAATCGTCGAGACGAATGGGCGTCGCGAGTGGGTGTTTACGTTTGATCTCACCTGTGAGCAGACGATCAGCTCCATGCTCAGTTTCAAGGAAGCGTTCGGAAGCACGGATGACGATCTGACCTATCTCCGAGACCTTGCGCGTGGCTTGCTTCTTGCGTATGCGGGGAGAGCCGATAACGTTGAAAGCCTTCGGTACCTGGCCATCACTGCGTCCGAAGCGCTGGTCAGTGCTGGTGTCGTGACATTCGACACCAGTTTGGTACTGCCCGACAGCACGCTGGTCCTATCCGAGATCGTGGTACCCGCGCGAGCTGATCGGGGCCACGCCTCGTGACCAAGTGAACCTGCTCCGCTGAAACGGACGTCAAGAAGCGATAATTTGATCGCACTTGGAGGTTCCGTATGCCACCCATATTTCTCGTTCCGGACAGTAAGTTCAAAGATGGCGACCAATGACGAGGACATACGACATGCCGCTTCTGCCGCCCCCAGTTCCGAAGAGGCTATGTGAGCTGCTGCAGAACTACCCGGAGCATATTGAACGGCTGAGGGCAGCAATCGAGAAGGCTGCGTCAGCTGGCGGCGCAAATGCGCCCCGGACTGAGTACATCGTATGGGCGCTAGAGGACGTGTTGGAGTCGTTCATCAGTGAGGAAAAGAACGAGCTTGATGCTGCGCGTTCGGCAGGTTCCGCAGACGACGTAGCGAAGGCCGAGGTGAAAGAGATGCTTATGAATCGCGCCGCGCTGAAACAACAGTGGATTGGCGACAGCGGTCTGATCGAGTTCTTTAAGAAGGACAAGGGACAAGCCGAATGAGTGGGCGGTCAGGAGCAGCTCGACAAGGACGAACACGCTCGAATCCTGCATAGCAGAGTCATCAATGCCCAACTGCGCGCGTGACACGTAGCACCGCCGAACTCCGAGGCAGCCGAACGTGCCGTTGTGGCCTCTGAGTTGCATGCACAAGCCAACGCAATGAATCGCTCCGATGAAGCACGCGTCCCGCAGGACCCGACCGCAGTGGCGTGGGAGCCGGTGGCACATTCAGTGGAGTCGCCCATCGACCATGGGCAGGCCGCGCCTTTCAGTAACCAGCCGAGCGACGCACGCGTGCTTCTGCAGGGCAAGTTCCACACGGAGCCCTTTGCCGCACAGGCCAGTGGGCAGGCCTCGCCAGTCTCGCAATCCGAGAGGCAGGCTCAGGAAGTGGCGACGTCTCCCGTCGTGCCAACGGAGCAGGCATCGCCGCAACAGGCCACCACTGCAAGCACTGACGCGGAGCCTTGGTCGCCAGTAAATCCCCCTCACCCCCAGCACGCGCTCTACCAGCAGATTCGCCAGGAAGTCACCGCACTCGACGTCTCCCATGGCCGCAGCTACGACCAGACCAGCGAACGCGTCACGGGCGGCCTGCTGGTGATGGCCAAGAGCAACGGCCTGGACCGTGTGGACCACGTGGTGCTCAGCCGCCCCACGGCAGACCAGGCGGGCGGACACAAGATATTCGTGGTGCAGGGCGAGATGAACAACCCCAGCCATCTGCGCGCCAGCATGCCAACCGATCAGGCGGTAAAGACCCCGTTCGACCAGTCGATGGCGCAGTTCGACGTTGCGATGCAGCAGCAGGAGCAAGCGCGGCACTTGAGTAGCCAGCGCGAGACCGAAGAGCGGCAGCAGGAAGTGAAGCGGTCTGCGATGAGCTTTGGGTAGGGGTCGCAGCAGCCCAAGCCGCCACGACGTCCTGGCTGGCGCTGTTCCTCGTCAGCCATGGATGCGGAACTACTTGGCTTTGACTGGTTCAAGACCTCCCGTATGGCCTGCTCCATTGCCTTCCAGGTTCCTCCTGAACAGTTCCGGCTTACTGCAATCTGTAACGCGCCAACGTAGCGCGCGTAGCATCTTCCATCGCTTTCCAGTCCTTCAGCAGCACCCGCGGATAGAACAGGCTCACGGCAAGGTTGTCTTTGCTGTCCACGAAGTAGTGCGTACAGCTGGCCACCTTGGGTGCGTCATCCGGCACCAGAAGATCACCCTTGATGACCAGACCTTCCTGGCCACCTTCAGGTTGGTCGCACTTGATGAAGGTCGCCAGTTGTCCATCCGGCGCGCGGGCGATATACCACTCGTCTTCCATGCGCGGATTGCGCGTAGCGGGCTGTCCGAATTGCTCCTCGTACGCTTTGGAGAACGCCGCCATGCGGTGTTCATCGATGGCATACGGCGTGAGGCCGAACTGCTCGGCGCCAGGTACCCGCAGGTCCAGGCGGCGGCGGGGGTCATTGCGATTGACCGAGCCATCTTCAGTGGTTGCTTCTGTGCTGGTCTGGCGCGGGAGCAAATCAGATGCAGAAATGGCATCGAGGTAATCGATCGATGCGGTGACCGCCCGATAATGGTCGGTCATGGTCCGTGTGGGACGCGTACCGGGCGGCGCCGCCTTCAGACCCGGCCACATCAGGGTAAGCGCCACGCCGCCGCCAATGGGGGGACCGATCTGGTCGTCGTAGAGATTTGCCGGGAAGGCATAGCGATGCGGGCCCAGCTTGGCCACCACTGGCGCCGTTGTATAGATATAGCCGTCAATCGTGCGGCTCTGGCTGGAATCTTCAGACATGGCAGCTTCTTTCTCTCCCTTTCCCGTGGGTGGAACCTTGGCACAGGCGCTGGCGCTGAGGGCGACGGCTAGTGCAACCGTCAGGCACCGGCCGGAGGACATCATGCTCATCGGGCCATTCCATTGCACTGAGTACGTTCAACAATAGGGATAGTGCCGGCATTCGGACGAGGACCGCATCGATCTGATCTGGGCGGCTCAGCTTGCGGCATCAACGGACCTTGGTGCGGTTCAAGACATCACGTATGGCCTGCTCCATGGCCTTCCAGTCTCTGAGAAAGACGCGGTTGTAGTTGAGGCTGATGGACAGACTGTTCTCAATGTCCACGATGTAGTGTGTGCAACCCGCAATTGTTATACCTGGGGCATCAATAATGTCCTTGCCCTTGATCGCCAAGCCATCGCCCGAATGCTTCGGACTGTCGCATTTGATGAAACTGGAGAGCGCGCCACCCGCTCCGCGCGAGATGTACCAGTCGTTCTCGAACGCCGGGTTGCGCGGAAGAGGGCGGCCATATTTTTCTTCATACGCGCGCGCATACTGATCCATCAGTGATTCGTTGATGGCGTATGGAGTCAGACCCAGTCTCTCTGGCTGGGCAACCCGAAGATCCAGACGATCGGCAGGATTTCGTCGCTCCAGCCAGTCTTCTTCTGTGATCGCCTCGTTGGAAGAGAGCCGCTCCAACACGCTGTCGATCGGAACCTTGTCGACGTAGCTGACGAGCACGCGAATCTCCTTTCGGAAATCATTTGTACGGGGGGCGGCGCGCGCTCCCGGTGCCGTCGGCTTCATGTCCGGCCACTCGATGACCAAAGAGACACCCTCACCAGACCACGGCGCAATCTGGCTGTCCAGATAGTTGGCCGGAATCTCGAATGTGTTCGGCCCCAACGTCACCTCTACCGGTGCATCGGTGTAGGTGTGCCCATTGATGGTTCGACCGGTCTCTGTTGCAGCCGGGGCTCCTTCCTGCTCCGTAGGCGGCGCTTGTCCAGAGGCACTGGCACTTAGCACGACGCCGAGTACAACTGCCAGGCACCGTCCGGATGAAATCGACATCAGACTCATGGGTAGTTCCATTGCTTTTAGCAGAGCGAAGCTGACGCAGTCAGGTGGCGGTCCCAGGGATGAATATCTCTGTCAGGACGACGGTGCCATCGGACGAAACGGCCTCGCCGGGAGTGGAAAGAATGCCGGCACCCGCCAAGGCTGTGGGCGTGGTAATTGCGATGTAGCGGACATCGTCAGAGGACTCTCCGCGCTCTTGTGCAGAGAAGAGAAGACCGTGCGCAAGAGAGCAAAGAAACTCGAAGTCGCCTTCGGCACTCTTGAATACGAACCTCGTTTCAAGCATGGACTTCAATGTCGCCACACGGGTCATGTCCAGCGAGTAGGTCCATTCCCGCCGCGGTTCAAGCTGAAAGCGATCTTCACCCCCGCTTAGACCCAGGGCCCCGACCCTCTCGCTGCCCTTAAGGAGCACGTACTCGTACTGGGCGGGATCGCTACCATCCGATAACGCGCCCTGCACTCTGGACAGCACGATTCTGACGCCACTCTCGTTCTCGATGGAGGAGCGTGGTTGCTGCTGCGGCGTATTGGTCATTGGTTTCCCTTCAAAAGAAAATCACTCCATCCGCATACTTTGCGGCTCAACCTCACGCTGACCCTGCTGGCTGCCCTGTCACGTCCGGCCGCTGCAGATTCCTGTACGTGCGCGTTACTTGGCCTTGGTGCGTGCCAAGAGGTCCCGCACTGCGTCTTCCATGCGCTTCCAGTCTTTCAGGAACGCCCTTCTGTAGTCGAGGGTGATGGAGAGCTTGTTCTCTACATCGGCGAAGTAATGGATGCACCCGGCGGCAACGGTGCCCTGCTTATGGATGACCTGGTCACCTTCAAGCCGTACGCCATCTTCGCGGAAGGTGGTGCTGTCGCACTTGATGAAGGTCGTGAGGTTGCCGGCCGGGCCGCGTGCCACGTACCAGTCATCCTCGAAGCCCGGATTGCGGGCATGGGGCTTGCGGTAGCGGGCTTCGTACTGCCCTGAGTACACGGCCATCTTCGCTTCGTCGATAGCGTAGGGAGTCAGCCCCATCGTCTCAGATTGGGCAACGCGCAGGTCCAGGCGATCCTTCGGATTTCCACGCTCCACCGAGTCGGCCTCGGTGACGGCCTCATTGGAGGATAGCCGTTCCAGTGAGGTTTCAATGGGAGCGCTGTCGATGTAATCGATCGAGACCGCGATCTCCTTGCGGAAGTCATTCGGCCGGGGATCTGCCCGAGCGCCTGGCGCAGTGGGCCTCATGTCCGGCCACTCAAGGATCAGGCTCACGCCTCCACCGGGCCACGGCGCAATCTGGCTATCCAGGTAGTTGGCCGGAATCCGTAAGGTACTCGGCCCGAGCTCCACATCTACCGGCGCATCGGTGTAGGTATGTCCATTGATGGTTCGACCGGTTTCAGTCGCTTCCGGCCTCTTCGAGTTCCCTTTCTGATCTGTAGGCGGCGTTCGTGCGCAGGCGCTAGCGCTCAGGACGACGGCGAGTGCCACTGTGAGGCACCGCCCGGATGACATCACGCTCATGGGCCATTCCATTGCATTGGATTGCGCAACTATAGAGGAGGTGCCGGTGGGGCTCCCGCTGGTCTCGAGGCGTTGAATGCTCGTGAAGAATGCGCATGCAGAATTCAAAGAGGATGCGGTTCGAGAGATTGTCAGGCCGCTAAGGTCAGGCGAACGGGTTTACAGAATGTGTCGCTTCTCAGATGGTACGGTCTGCAGCAAGCAACTGACATCGTTTGGCACCTCCACGCAAATGTAGAAGCGCATGAAAACAACAACAGCCGCATGCATCCTGTTTTTGATCGCCACTCGCTTGGGTGCCGCAGAGCCACCTGCGCCAAAGCTGAACGCCGCCGTGGAGCGCATGACGTCTTCAGAGGCCGTCGACGAGGCAGAAGCAAGCCGGCGCATCGCTGAGAGAAGGGCGCTGGCGCCCGTGAACGCGGCGCTGGTGCAGGAGTTCGGCGACCGTTACGCAGGGCGCGTGATCACGCGGGATCCCCTGGGGATGACAGTGCGCCTTAAAGGCGCCGGCGCCGTGCCTGGCCGCATCGTGGCCACAGCGATGGGGCCTGTCCAGGTGCGGTTTGCACCGGGGGCGCGGCATTCAAGCAAGGACCTGCAGCAGATCGTGGCGTCCAACCGATTGCGGTCCTACTTTCCCAACGCCGGCGGGATGGGCGTGAACGCTGCAGAGGGCCGCATCGACATTGGTGTTGTGGATCCAGACACCCTCAAGGCGTACCGCGCGCGCCAGGCCGAAGTGGAAAAGGCCCTGGGCGTCCACCTTCATTTCAAACGCTCTGCAGAGGTGCGGCTGTAGCGGCTCGGATCCGGGAGGCGTCAAGCAGGCGTGGTTCCGGGTCTTCCCACTGGCAGCAGGACGGCAATGATCCCGCGCAGAACTGCCCGGTCGGCTACGCTCCCTGCGCCATAGCCATAGCCATAGCCATAGCCATAGCCATAGCGACGAACCGCGTACCAGATGCGGTGGCCCGGGATCTGGATGAGATGGGGCGGCGGCAGCACGGGTGGAGCAGTGGCCCCTACTGCGAGCGGTAAGCGCCGGGCCCATCCGCAGCAACGCTTTGAGCCTTCCCGCCGACTACGCTGCAGCCTGGGTAGGCCCCAGCTGCTGGTGCCGCTGATGTGATCTGCTCTCTTGATGCAGTGGCGGCCTTACGCAGCGAGACGGGTGCTGCTGAGTCGCTGTCCTTTCTTCTTGCTCCAGAGGAGCAAGTCAGAATTTTCCGATAGTCCAAACAGGCCGCATGTGGCAGCCTGTAGTGTAGCCCGGCGCCGGCGGAGGTCATTCTTGATGGGCAGCGTTCCATCAGAACTCCACCGCTTCCAGAACCAAAGGGATGATGGAATCGCCGCTCGGGACGAGAGTGGAAGCTCGGTCCAAGACCCCAAGGCCGGTCAATACCCCAAATACTTGCTAGCAGCACCCCAAGATAGGAGGCCAGTTATGACAGCTCCCCTGCCGCAGGTTCCCGTCAGACTTCGGGAGATGCTGAAAGACTATCCCGAACAGATGACCAACCTTCAGGAGCTGATGGCTTCGTTTGCTGGAGAACGTGCTGTTCCGTCGCGTTATGAGGAGCTCATATGGGCTCTGGAAAGTAGAGCCGGCAGGCTTCTCCAAGAGGCAAGGGCCGAGTCGAAGGCCGCGAAGGAGAAGGGGGACCCCGATCTGATCGCAAAGACTAAGGCCAAGGAGATGGCCATGGCCAAGCTGGTCCTTCAGGCACCTTGGTCTGGAGACATGGAGCTCATGGAGTACTTCGGCAAGTAAAATGACTTCTTGAATGAGTAGCAAGGCTGACCAGCTGAGCAGGGAGGAGCACGCTCGGATCCTGCGGGAAGAGATACTCCCCAAATAGCAATTTTGACTCACTGACCTCTCACGAGCGGCCCAAGGCAATCATCCTCGCTGGCCAGCCTGGTGCCGGTAAGGATGGGATCGACGAGGTTGCGGAAACTGAGCTCCGTCACGATTTTCAGACGCCGGCCGAGTAAAAATCACGTTCATGAGCCGTTCTATTCCAATCCTTGGATGAGGTCAACTATGAGCAAAGTGTCTTCAACGTTGTTGCTCGAAAAGTCGCCGCAGCGGCTCCCCAAGCGCATCGGATCTAACAGCAGCACGGCCAGCGGGATTTGGAAGAGAAATTTACATGTCAATTGATCAAAGGGTCGAGTCGGCATTTGAACAGCGCACTAGCGTAACGATTGCCCTCCCGCGAATGCTTCCGCACACCTTTCCAGATGGGCGAGAGGGTGTCGAGTACCAGTTCGCGTTCCTACGCGATGGCGCACGGATTGGCGGCCTGGGGCTCTTTGGCACTGAAGAGTTCGTTGAGGGGTCGCGTGACCGGGTGTACACCCTCGATCTGAGTCCGGAATGGGTGCTGGAATCTGTGCGGCAGTTCAAGGCTGCGCTGGGGGACACCAGTGAGGATTTCGACTTCCTGCAGAGCCTGGCGGAAGGTTTGGTCGGTGTCTTCGCACGTAATGCGAGGAACCGATTCAGCCAACGCAATCTGGCCATCACCCGTATCGACGCGTTGGTGCAGGCCGGGATTCCTGTGCCAGACGAAGCTGGCACAGTCTCCGACGACTGGATCATCCTGGCGGATCTTTTAGTTCCCGCGACTTCAGCCTAGGGCTAGGCATAATGTCCAATTTCATCTTTGATGACTTTGCCCGAACCACGTTGGGCGGCGCAAGGAATGTGGCAGATCACAGCCCGCTTTCGGTGCAGCAAGTCGAGAGTGTTATCCACTACCTCAAGTCAGCTGGATCAGGGCCTGACAGCGCAACAAGCTACGCAGACTTCCTGGATAGGAGGATGCGGGCACTTCCTCCGAAGTTACCTGCTGGAGTCGACTACGTCGGGTTCTCTGGCACGGATCGTGCGAACCTTTCGAACTACGCCAACGCCGTCGAGTACGCTGGTGATCTTGGCGGGAGGGCTGGCATCATCGGCGACACGCCTTGGGGGGCATACGTCACCGATTTGGAAGCCAATCCAACGCGACATCCAGACTTCATGGTTGTCGAAGGCAAGCTGCAGAGCTTCATGGATGCTCGGGGCGTGGAGCCGCTCCGAGGGGACTATGGCGCAGCCCTCCGCGACATCATGTGGAACGCCGGCAGCCCGCAGTATTTCGAAAACGCCATCGCCACCGGCAAGCCCATCCTGGCCTTTGTAGAAAACGCACCCATCAACCGTGGCTTCAGCAACTTCGAACTCACCACGGCGCTCCAACACCCCGATGCAAGGATCAACGGCTACCCTGTAAGCGCCTTCGGCCCTGACCCGCTCACCTTCGTAAGCAACTCGGCCGCCGAATATCAGACGCTCGAACGGGCCATCGCACAGCAAGCTTCCACCAACAGCGGTCATCCGGTGACGGTGGCGCAAGTGCGCGCCCATCTCAAGCCAATCGATGGTTACGACGCCGCTGATCGAACGCTGTTCAACCGCCCGCTGGACGATTTCAAGACCCTTCACTTTGGCGAGATGACGCATGCGCGTGCCGATTGGGTGGCCTCGCGCAACGGCGTGGCAACCGGTCCGCGGCTTTATGCCGATCTACCCGAGCCGATGCCGCAGCGGCATAGCCAACCGGGCGCACCCCGCGGCCCACCGAACGCAGCCGCAACCATCGCCGAGGTGGCAGCGGACTCCGCGCCGCACGGCGCCCACGCCGGTATAAGTCCCAGCATGAAGGTGGCCGGTGTTGCCGGCATGGCGCTGCTGGCGCACGACTTTGCGACGTCCGGTCACAAGTGGGTCGAGCTCAATGCCCGAGGCAACGTGGCAGGCGCTGATTCCACGGCAGCCCACTTCGTCGGTCGCAATGTGGGCGGGGCGCTGGGTGGTTTTATCGGCGGCGCCGGCGTGGGCCTCGCGTCGGGTTCCTGGACGGGTCCGGGTGCCATCGTCGTCGGTATCGGCGGCGGCGTCCTTGGTGCCCACCTAGGCGAACGATGGGCTGAGCAGAAAGACATCGAGCGTATATACACTCAAGTGGACCCCATGGGCCGCACCTGGACCCGCGACCCGGCCGACCCGGAAGGGCGCTGGCTGCGGGGCGCCCATCAGCAGCAGGTGCAGAGCAGCAACCTGGGCAACGGTGTGGAAGTGCGCCCGGTGCAGACCGCGCAGGGTGACGATGTCACCTTCCGCGCCAGCTATGTGGCCAGCGGCACGCTGGAGCGCCAGTTGAACTGGCAGGCTGCCAACGCTTCGTACGAGCTGGGGCTGGCCAATCCGCCGCCGCCGCAGGACCCGTACCGCTTGAGTGCCAGTGGCGAGCAGTCGCCACCGCGCGCACCCTTCGAAACCGAGCGGACGTTTGTACGTGACCCCATCTCCCGGCAGTGGGAGCTGGAAATCGAGCAATTGGTGGATGGGCGCGTGCCCGTCACACGGCACGAAGCCGTCTCGCCCGAGCGCGCGCAGGCGCTCGATGAGCAATCGCGGACCGTGATTGCTCAGAACGCTGCCAATACACCTGCTGCCATGGCGGCGCGCTACATGGTCGCTTACGAGCAGGGGCGCTGGAGCGACTTCGGCGACGCGGAAAATCCTTCCATTCCGCACGCCATCCAGCATGCACAAGCCAGTGCCGACACGCTGCAGGCCAGCGACGGGAACAGCTACACCCGCGAGCAGGACGGCCGCTGGATCAGCAAGGGCCTCGTCTTCGATAGCACCGCAAACCGCAACGTGAGCGAACAGCTGGATGTGACCTGGCAGAGCCAGCAAGCGGGCGTAGCCGGGCTGGATAGCTTGGCCCAGGAAATCAGGGCCAACGTGCAGGTGGCGCCCGAAGGCATACGCGGGCAGGTGGCGGCGCTGTACGCGCACTACGGCATTGAACGAACCGAGGAGCAGCTGGCCGCAACGGCGGTGGCCGTGGAGCAGAGTCTCGCCAGCAACGGACGACAGGCCGACCTCGTTCTGGAGCTGATCCCTGACCCGCGCATCCGTGCGCCCAGCGCGGAGAGCGTCATCGCCGCATTTGGCGATGCTGGCGGCAACCGAATGGTGCTCACGGCGACCACCACCATGGAAGACGTCGCGAAGATCCAGTCTTTGCACCAGCAATCTGCTGCACCTTCGATCGCTCGCGTGGATACCGATATTCCAACGTTGGGGACAGTGGCCGTTACTGCGCCCAGGCCGGCGCAAACCGAGCCCGACGGCGTGGCGCATCGCGTCGCGTCGGCACAGCAGCAGGCGCCAATCCCGGACACCCCCGAACTCCGCATCGACAGGCTCTCTCCTCGAGAACAGGAAGCGCATCAACAGGCCCTGCGCGAGGCGAACCGCCAAGGTGCCTCCACTGCCGAAGCCCAGCAAGCCGCCACTTTCGCGGCGATGGCTGCAGGTGGTGCGGACGTCGACGAGGCGCGAGCGCCCCAGCTTCCCGAGGATGTGGTCCAGGCCGTCCCGTCGCAGGCATTTGCCGCAGCGAGTGCAACAGCCGCGCCCGCGCAGATCGCAGCGGCTGCCATCGCCGCCGCGCCTGTGCTCCCTGATCACGACACACAGCCCAAGCAGCAGACCGAAGCACCCCGGCCGCCCACGCAGGACGCCGCTGCCATGGCGGAGCAACAGCGAAGCAGGGAGCACACTGCCCGCAACGCTGAGCATGCAGACCAGTTGCACCGGGAAGACAATGCGCTGCATCGTCAACAGCAACCCGCGCAGCAGGCGGCGGATTTCGTCTCTGTGCCAGAGCGATCAGAACGAACAATGCTGCCGACAACTGAGGCGCCGGAGCGCGCGTACGCGGCCGGCCAAGCGCAGGAAGTGGAGCTGCTGAAATCCCGCATTGAAGCCCCAGCCCGCAACGAAAATACCGAAATCACTCGTCAGCTCCCGACGGCCACAAGCGAAGCGAGTGTCGAGCCTGAGACCGAAGGTCCGAGGCCTCACACAGCTGAAACCGCGGAGCTGCAGGCAGCGCGCTTCAACGCGGAGCCGTCTCCGACCGATGCAGCGGAGCACGAACGGCTGGCTGCGCCCGAGAATGACCGCCCATCCGAAGAGCTTGCCAACGCACAGGTGGCGCCAACGGAAGTGCCTCCACCACAGGAAGCCCTGACCGAAACGCCAGCACCACCCGACGAGGCAGTGCCCTGGACACCCGTCAACCCGCACCACCCGGACCATGCGCTCTACCAGCAGATCCGCAAGGAAGTCACCAGGCTGGACGAGTCGCACGGACGCACCTACGACCAGACCAGCGAGCGCCTCACCGGCAGCCTGTTGGTGCTGGCCAAGAGCAACGGTCTGGACCGGGTGGACCACGTGGCGCTGAGCAGTCCCACGGCCCAGCAGCCCGGCGCGCACACCGTGTTCGTCGTGCAGGGCGACATGGGCAACCCCGGCCACCTACGCGCGGGCATGCTGACCGAACAGGCGGTGAAGACCCCTTTTGAGGAATCGCTGGAGCAGTTTGACGTGGTCGCGCACGAGCAGGAACAGCGCAACCAGCAACTGAACCTCCAGCGGCAGTTTGAAGATGACAAAGTGCAGCATGACATGCAGATTGCGGCCGCCAGCGTAGGCGGCTAGCTCACCCACCTCCCGGCGCCGGCGCCTGGCTCAGCTGTTCAGCAGCAGCACAACCGGCGGCCACACCACATACGCGCGGTCCAGGTCGTAGTCCTTGCCGAACGCCAGCGCCGTCCTCACCGTTTGGGGCCGGGCCGAAACCGACGCCTTGGCCGCGCCTGTTAAGATGAGCGGCCAGCCAGCCTGTCCACGTCTTCCGATAGTGGTCGGCCGCTTCCAGCGGCCCGCGAGCCAGGACACCTCCCGTGCCCATCCAAGGAAGCTCGCATGCACCCTCGTTCCCTGTTCCGTTCGGCCGCCCTGGCCCTCGCCGTCAGCCTGACTCTCGGCACTCCGGCGGCCTTCGCCGCTGAGCCGACTACTACCACCGCATCCGCCAGCGCCACTGCCGTCCAGCGCAAAGCCGTCGCCCAAGGCCTCTATGAGCTGGCCTTCAGCCCCAAGCAGAACGCCGTGTTCGTCGCTTCCTCGGGCGGCTTCGGTGATGCCGCCGCTCCGTCCCAGGTCCTGCGCCTGAACCCGGAAACCCTGGCCGTTGAGACCGCCATCCCGCTGGAGCGCAAGGCGTTCGGCGTGGTGCTGGACGACACCAACAACCGCCTGTATGTCGGCAACACCGTCGATACCTCGGTCACCGTGGTCGATACTGCCACCAACAAATCCCTCGGCATCGTGCAGCTGATGGAGAAGAAGGTCGGCAAGGACGGTAAGGCCGCCTACACCCACGATCTGCGCGAGCTGGCCGTCGACGGCGCCAATAACCGCCTGTACGTCACCGGCCACTCGGGTGAGGGCAGCGTGCTGTTCGTGGTGGATACGCAGTCGCTGAAGGTCATCAACACCATTCCGGGCCTGGGCAATGCCAAGGCGCCGGGTCTGGCGCTGGATGCCAAGGCGAAGCGCGTGTACACCTCCAACCTGCTGGCCGAAGTCGTCACTGTCGGCACCGACAGCGGGAAGGTCGAGCAGCGCTTCAAGGTCAGTGCGGAGCAGCCGATGAACATCGCGCTGGACCCGGCCGGCAAGCGCCTGTTCGTGACCGATCAGGGCTCGGAGATGATCCGCAAGTACCAGGCCAGCAGCTCGGGCTTTGAATCGAAGCACCCGGGCCAGCGCGTGCTGGTGCTGGACCGTACCACTGGCAAGGAACTGGCCAGCATCCCGACCGACGCCGGCCCGCTGGGCATCCTGCTCGATGCACCGCGCAAGCGCCTGTACGTGACCAATCGCGATGGCGGCACCGTGACCGCGTACAACAGCGATACCTACAAGCAGCTGGCGACGTACGCGGTGCCAACGCACCCGAACAGCCTGGCGCTGGATGCCAAGAAGAACGTGCTGTACGTGACCGTCAAGAGCGGTGACAGCGAGCCGAAGGGCAGCGAAGAGTCTGTTGCTCGGATTGCGCTGTAAGGCTCACCTGGCTGAAGCCGTCCGGTAGCCTCATGGCACCGGACGGCGGCGTCTTCACAGATCGTCGTAATGTCCGCACACTGGAGGAAACGTCACAGACGAAAGGTCGTGCGGCCATGGAGATTGAACTGCTGGTCAATCGCTCCGAGCTCCTCATGCAGAACCTGAGCGAGCTGTTGGCGCATCCTCTTTACGATGACAGTACACGCCTTGGTGTCTCTGCTCAGGCAACGTGTCTGAGCCTGGAGCATGCTGCCGCTGTGAGAGTGCTCGTCTGCAGTGGCATGACGCTCAGTGCGCCAGCGATGCTGCGATGTCAGTTTGAAGCGCTGGCCAGAGGTATTTGGTCTCTCTACTGTGCAAGCGAAACGCAACTGGAATCGTTGAATAGGCCGTTGGATAACGAGTCGGCTGATGCCAGTCGTTCGTTGCCATCCGTTGGGGCCATGCTGGATCAGCTGGGCAAAGTTCCGGTGGCCAATGAAGCCGTCAGGTGCCTTTCGGAATTCAAACTGCACTCGTGGAAGGCACTGAATTCCTACGTCCATTCGGGCCTTCATCCACTTCGCCGTCAAGCCGATGGCTATCCCTTGGAGTTGGCAATTGCAACGGTGAGGCAAAGCAACGGCCTCGCAATGCTTGCGGGCATGCAGATAGCCATTCTTACCGGCGTGCCGGGGCTGCAGAAGACGGTGGTCGCATTGAATTGTCGTTTTGGTAGCTGCCTGCCCATTGCCGCCGAAGAATCCATGAGCACTCGCATCAGTTAACTCGCATGTCGTGATTGACCTAAGTACAGATAAACTCCATCGCCGAGATGGCGCCGGACAGTGTGTCCCGGCGCGGCTCGAGTGACATAATTTCAATGCGTCTTGAGAAGCGTGACGCTGTGCGTTTCCTCAGCAAAGTGTGTGCGAATATACTTAATCGCACGCCCTGCCGTGTCCCAGAATCAGCCTGATGGCAACTGGCAGAATGCAACGGAATCAAGGGCATTCATCCTGGCGAGTACGGCACCAACGGTAGCCAGAGACCAACCTCCGAGATGCAGCTGAACTGAGGAAACTGAAACGTTAGTGACGGCGCTCTGCAGCGTCCTGTTGATCGCACACCCACTGCCCCAGTCCATACAGAGCAAAGCCGTATACAACTACCGCACCAATGATCTTGAACATGGTCGTCCTTTAAGAGTGTCTAAGAAAAGGGGCATCCCTGCCTAGCGCTACTCCATCCACAGCCATTCTTCTCTTCCGTGCGACAAGCCATGTCGCACCGATGCAAGTGAAGCGGACATCTGGTATTCACTCTAAAGATCACAAGAGACCTGCCGATTACACGTGGTACGGCGTGCTGCGACACCAACTGTCGCGATGCACGATGAAGATGGAACTCCCGCAACATGCCACGCTCCATGGAGGACTCGGCAAATGGAACAGGACGAGAGCGATCAGGCCGCAGCGCCCGTGAGCAAGGAATCACTCAACGCCGCCGTGGCGGCTTCGACGATCGAAGTGGTGCAGCGTTATGGCAACGCCGGCGCCGAGTACATCAAGGGCTATACCGGTAAGGACGCGCTCACCGGCCAGAAGTTCGCACTGGGGCTGAAGACCATCGCCGGGTACAAAGTGCCGGCCGAACATGCCGCCAAGGTGCTGTCTAGCCAGGCTGGGTATGCTGCCGAAGTGGCGGCTACCAGCCGCGACAACGCTGAAGCCATCATCAACGGCTCACCCGTGCGTACTGTACGTAGCGACGACCACCCCAGTTACAAGCGCAATCACAATGTGGTGGATCGCTTGCAAGTGCTTGATGGCCAGGTAGTCATGGGCAGCGAGGGTCAGATGAAGTTCGTTGCAGGCAAGAACTGCGATGCGCTGTTGAACAAGATTGCAAAGCCGGACGGCGATTTCGCGCGCTACCGAGGCATTAAGCTGGAGCTGCCCTCTGAGCAGATGGCCTCAGCCGAGGCAACTTGCCGCGCGGAAGCCGCCAAGCTGCGCACGAATGCGGAGGCCGTTGATGCGCTGGGCAAGCCTGACGTGGCGGCCCGCCTGCGCGAACATGCCGACAACTACGATCAGCTGGCCGCGAACCTGAAAGATTCCGGCCTGACCAGCGAGGACGCGCTTTTCTACCGCACGCACCCGCGCATCGCCACGCTGCGGGATATGGCACACACCAGCCATCGGGCCGGTGTTGAGGGCGCCAAGGGAGGTGCCGTGATTGGTGCTGCCATCAGCTTGGCCACCAGTGCCTTTCTGGTGGCCACAGAGCGCCAGCAGATGAGCGCAGCCATGACGAATGTGGCCATGGACACCGTCAAGGCGGGCGCGATGGGCTATGCCTCCGCCTCCGCTGGCTCAACGCTGACCTCGGTGATGCAGCAGTCTGGTCATCAAGGACTGCAAACGCTCTCGCGCACCGCTGCGCCGGCGATGGTGGTCAACGTCTGCATCACCATGGGCGTGAGCATCAAGCGCTACGCCAACGGCGAGATCGATGGCTTGGAGTTCATGGAGGAGATTGGTGAGAAGGGGAGCGGCATGTTGGCCGCCGGGATGATGGCAGCCCTCGGGCAGATTGCCATTCCGATTCCTCTGGTTGGGGCTGCCATTGGCGGCATGATTGGCTGCACGTTGTCATCGATGTTCTATCGCGAATCGATGTTGGCGGGGCGGAATGCGACGCTGGCCAAGGAGGCTCTAGACCTGGCGATTGAACTGCATGAGGCAGCGCGCGAGGAGGTACACCGGCAACGCACTGCACTCGCAGACTTCATGGCCGCCGAACTTCCGGTGATGCAGCGTGCAACCGCCGAGTTGGTATCAGCGTTGGACGCTACAGAAGCCGCCCTGGAGGCAGATGCATTCGCTGTTGCGATCAACAGCTACGCCACGCTGCTAGGCGCGAGGTTGGAGTTCAGCAGCATGGGCGAGTTCGAATGCTTCATGGCCAGTGACCGCCCACTTAGGCTCTGACCGCACCCGAATCCTCTTTCGGGCGGTCAATACACACGCGCCTTGGCCGCCATTACATTTCCTGCGCGTTATCCAGAAATTCCGGAGAGACGATGTTCCTGTATTTGCTGCCCGACGCCGAGCAGGCGACCTTCCTCAAGGTTGCTCGCCTGATGAGCGTCAGTGACAACCCGATGCTGTGGGATGGCAAGGCCCACGATGAACTGACTGGCGACACAGATCTGAGCAACGTATCGCTGGCCGAGTCCGAGCACGAGCGTGCGATCTTCGAGAGTTTTGCGCGTGAGTGCGGCAAGGTGTACCGCTCGGACGGCGTTACCAAAGAGCTGCTGTCGCGCTTGAAGCTGCTGCCACTGGTGCGACAGGCTGAACCGGCTGAGCGCGCGCGGGTGGCATGTGAAGTCCTTGGCACACTGGTTGATCAAGCGCTGGCCGAATCCGTTCAGCCTTCGGTGCCGAAGGTGATGTTGTACGAACTGATGCTGCTCGCCCTCGCCGATGGCGAAGTCTCCCTTGTGGAGGAGGCGCAGCTGCGATGGCTCGCAGATAAGTTCGGTATCGACGAATACACCTATGCCGATCTGTTGGAGCGCGCGAAGACCATCAGCGCCGAAGCAAGCCGAACCATTGCCATCATCCTTGAGTAACCGGAGCAGAACATGATTCCTATTGTTGTGGGCGCGGCCATGGCCGCCAGCGCGATCTACGGGTTGTACAAGGGCGGCAAGGCCGTGTCTGACCACAAGGATGCGAACGTTGCAAATGCCGATGCTGGTCAGCTGATCAGCCGCGGCACCAGCCTGCTGGACGACCAGCGCAAGAAAACCAATGCTGTGCTGGAGGACTACGGTGCGCGCAAGCTTCGCTCCTTCAATGGTCCTATCAAAGACTTCGTCGAAGCGTTCGGTCAGCTGAAGAATGTGGAGAGTCTGAGGTCGCCGGAGCTGGAACGGCTGGTGGATGGTGACTTCTCCGTTGTTTCCCTGGAGGGCCTGCGCCGTGACTATCAGTTGCTGATGGAATCCGGGCTGGGCGTTGGCGCCGGGCTGGGCAGTGGCGCGGCCCTGGCATTTGGCGCCTACAACGGCACTTTCCTGCTGGCCAGCGCGAGTACGGGAACCGCAATTTCCACATTGAGCGGCGCAGCGGCAACCAACGCAACGTTGGCGTGGCTGGGAGGCGGCGCACTATCGGCGGGCGGCTTTGGCATGGCCGGCGGTACCATGGTGCTCGGTGGCTTGGTGGCGGGCCCGGCATTGGCGGTATTTGGCTTCGTGGTGGGTGCCAAGGCGGAAGCGACCCTGGCCAATGCCAAGCGCAACAAGCAGGTGGCACGCACGCACTACGACGAAGCCGTGCTGGCTGCAGAGCGCCTCTCAGCGGTCCAGGTGGTGACCACGCTTGCGAACAAGACCTTCTCCAAGCTCGGCGTACCTTTGCGCCGCGGCGTTGCAGACATCCGTGCCGCCATCGGTGAGTATGGCCCGGACTTCAGCAACTATCCCGAGCAGACCCGCGAGAAGATCTTCCGCGCCGTCAAGACCGCTCAGTTGATCAAGCTGATGGTCGATACGCCAATCCTGGATAAGGACGGCGCGCTGGTGCTTTCCACCGAGAAGACGGTGCGTGATGTGGATGGTGTGATCGTCCAGTTGCAGCAGCAGGCTTCGCCGACGGCAGCCTGACAGATGGCATCCGGGCGCATCGGCATGTGCTGAGCGCCTGGTTTCCGCTCACACTCTCATTACTCGTACTGCTGTTCCGCCATGCGGCACGGCTGGGCCAAAGGTTGCACGAATGAAGGATCGTTCCAGCGACACGTTGATGCGCCAGTGGGAGATGCTGCGGCTGATCCCGCGTGCGCCCAGGCGCATAACCGTTAAACAGATCCGTCACGCGCTGGTTGAACTGGGCTTTACGACCAGCAGTCGCACAATTGAGCGGGATCTGCAGAATCTTTCATCGCGCTTTCAGCTGGTAGTGGACGAGGCCGAGAAGCCGTTCGGCTGGAGCTGGGCCAAGAACGCGAACTTTGCCTTTACGCCACGATTGTCCACCACGCAGAGCGTCGCTCTGTTGCTCTCGCAAGCTCACCTTCGCAGTTTGCTTCCAGCTACGGCAATGAACGAGTTGATGCCCGTGTTCGACATGGCGCGTGGCGAGGTTGCCGCCACCGGCTGGAGCGAGTGGCACCGCCGGACCGCCATTCTCCCAACGGGTATGCCGCTAAAAGCGCCGGAAGTGGCAATGAACGTACAGGTGGATGTTCACCGGGCGCTCCTGTTGCAGCGGCGTCTGATGGGTTGGTACCGCAGCAAGGGGACTGATGAGCCGAAGGAAATGGTGATGCATCCACTGGGCTTGATAGTAAGGGGCCCGGCGCAGTATCTCGTGTGCACGCTGCGCGACTATCCAGATGTGCGACACCTTGCGCTGCATCGGCTTTCCCGCACGCAGGTGCTGGACGAGGATGCCAAGCCGCCTGTGGATTTTGAGTTCCAGCGCTATGCGTCCACCGTGGCGACATCGTTCAAGGGTCGCGGACGGGTGTCGCTGGTTGTTCGCTTTCATGCGACGGCCGCCGAGCACCTGCGCGACACGCCCTTGTCGGATGACCAAATGATCGATGAGCTCGATGGCGAGCACGTGCGTCTGCGTGCAACGGTAGAAGATGATCAGTCGTTACGCTGGTGGCTGATGGGTTTTGGCCGCCATGTGCAGGTAGAGGCGCCAGTGCACCTGCGCGAGGAAATTGCTGAGGAGCTGCGGCTGGCACTGGATGGCTATGGCAGTGCCTGACCAACCAGGGGCTGTCCTGAAGCCTCTTGTTAGTTTCGGCCACTCCGATCTCCCAGTCGATCTACCCGTCTCTTCGAAAGAGCGTTATCCATTGGGGTTCGCGCCGAAAGCCATTGATGTGGAGCTTCTGATCTGGGAGCAGAATGTCCATCCGTCGATTCTGTATTTCTGATTCCGGCGTCGCCACGGATCGGCCACACTGCCCCTTCACCTCTCACTGGGCTCGCGAATGGAAACCGACTCGACCCCTGATTCCTCGTCGCCTTGGTACCGGAGGTGGCGGACGGATTCCAAGCTGTACATCACGGGCGCCGCGCTCATGTTTATCGGCTTTTTTGGCCCGATGATGCAATGGGGGAAATGGGGGGAATGGGGGCAGGTGGTGGTGTTTGCTGGCGTCGTCTTCATGGGCGCCGGCGTGCTGGTCCGTCTCGTACCAGCCTTTCGTCGGGCCTGGAAGAGCGTGGTTGTCCGCCGACTAGTGTTCCTTGCGCATATCGGCGTGCTCGTCCTTGCCGCGATGTACGCCCGTAACCTGATGACCAGCGCCACTGGCTTACCGGGTCAGGACTTCACGCTCGGGACCAGTGCATTGTCTCTCCTGCTGTATCCATTCGCGTGGCTTGGGGTGTTTGTTGCGGTGGCTGGCGTGGGCGTTATGATCTGGGAAGTGGTTGTCTTCGCCAGAATGATCCTGCACAGCGTGCTCAAAGTGGTGCCCTCGGCGATTGTCCGTCGGTGGGCACAGCACGCTGCCAAAGGCATGCACCGCAACTTTGCGCACCTGCTCGGCGGTTTCGGGATACTGCTGGGGTTGGCGTTGCTGCACGACCACCTGCGGGTGTATCAGTCAGCGGTCGAGGGCTTGGCGAGGTGGGCGGCGTTCTATGGCGACTATCAGGCGGTGACCCGCTATCCAGGCATCGCCCCAGGCACGCGCGTGCTGCTGCATGCCAATGGCGTGTACTCCACCGCGACAGTGCAACCAGACCGCAGCATCAGGATCGATGTCGGCATGTGGAAGGCGCCGCTTGCAGTACGGGCAGAATGACGCAGGCGTCAGACGTCAATGCGCATCCCGCTTCCGCCGCACGTAATACCCCCGCCCCTCCCCAAACACCACACTCAACGCCTCCACCTTCCCGAACGCATCCCGGTGGAACTCGATCTCCAGCCCATCGATGTCCGGTGACACGAACCGATTCGGCGACACCGGCAGCACACGTCCATCGCGCTTAGTTCCAGCCACACCCACCCGCACCTCCCCATCAGCCACCTTCACCTGCAGCGCGGGCACATCGAAGATGTCCGCCAACGCACGGCGCTGCGCCATCGGCACGCGCTCGTCCTGCTCGAACACCCCGGCATAGTCCGCATACCGCGGCTCGCGCAGGTCCAGCGCAACCGTGCGCACGGCGGGATTCACCCCACGCCCGATCGCATCCGACAGCGCGTTGCGGATCTCCGTCGCCAGCGCGGCGCCATTCTCGCCATTGGTAAGAATCACAAAGCCGTCGCCCGTCTCCAGATACCCCTCGATCCACGCCCGGTAACTGTCGTTGGAGCCGCCGTGGTGGAAGATCCGGGTCTGCCCGGCACCGTCCAGGCGCGGGCCAAGGCCGTGCCAGCTCGGCGAGACCTCGGTCATCATGTCGGTCGCGATGGGCCGCGGCAGGATGTCGCCCTGGCCACGGTAGCTGGCCGTAAGGGCAGCAACGAATACGGCCAGGTCGTTGGCGCTGGTCCACAGGCCGGAGGCGCCCTGTTCGGGGAACGACTGCCAGCCGCGCGGCAGGGCGGTGAGCTTGCCGTCGCCGTCATGCGCTTTAGCGATGTTGTCGGTGTTGGAGGGTGGATCGGTGAAACGACTGCGCTGCATATGAAGTGGCTCGAAGACCTGCTTGCGTGCGAGCGTGTCCAGCGGCTGGCCGGTCACGTCTTCGAGCACGCGCTGTTCGACCATCACGCCGCCACCGGAGTAATCGCCCCGCTCGCCGGGCGGGTGGATCAGGCGGACGGGTTTGTTTCTGGCCGGGGCGATGCCGTCCAGTGTCTGCAGCAGGGTGGGCAGCGACTCGCCGGGCAGGTAGTCGGCGAAGCCGTGCACGCCCAGCCCGGCGGTGTGGGACATGAGCATGCGCAGGGTCAGCTGCGGTGCCGGCACCGACGGGGTAGCCGGGACTTTCCAGCTGCGCAGATACGTGGCGATGTCCTGGTCCAGTGCGAGGGTGCCATCGGCGACAAGTCGCAGGGATGTGGCGGCCGTCACCACCTTGCTGACCGAACCGACCGAGAACAGTGTGTCGGCATTCACGGCAGCCTGGGTGCCCGCCTCGCGTGTGCCGTAGCCGGCGCTGTGCACGAGCTTGCCGCCGCGCAGGACAGCAATCGAAACACCCGGGACATGGTGCTGGGCCATGCGTTCCTGCAGCGACCAGTGCGGCAGCTCTGCGTTGGCCGGCACCACGGTGGGGCGCAGGCCGGAGGCGAGTGCCGCGCGGATCGTCGCGTCTTCGCGGTCTGCCGCCGCTGCGGGGCCGGCAAGCAGCAGTACCAGCGCGGCACACAGCGACGCGCGCAGCACGCCGATCTGAAGGTTGCGGAATCGCGAATGTAGGGATGCCTGCGGAGTGGATGCGTAAGCCATGCGATACCTCATGAGGGGGCGATGGGCGAAAGACAGGCGTGCGCGTGCACGCCGCAGTGAGGGGCGATACGGTGCAGCGAAGGCAGGCAGTACGAGGCGTGGGGGGGGGGGGGGGGGCCGGCCGCGACGGCGCCGACACCCCCCCGGGCGGCCGGGGGGAGCCCCGGCCCCCCCCCCCCCCACCC
>NZ_JBDJMB010000033.1:0-31924 GCF_039673645.1 Stenotrophomonas sp. TWI700
CATTGCGTGAGCCCCCTGACCGCCTGGTTGCCGGCCAGCGGCCGGCCCTACCACACGGTCTCAGCGCACCACCAAACGTCTCAACGCAGCAGCGCCACCGCTGCACAGGCCACCACGATCGCCAGCGACGGCCACTGCATTGGCAGGTAGAAGAAATGATGGCGGGCAGGCTCGCCCTCCGCGCGCGGGCCGCGGTTGAGCACCATGCCCAGCACGACATTGATCGCTGCGCCGATGCCGAAGCCGATCAACAGCTGCGCCAGCGAGGTATTGCCTTTGGCAACAGCAGGATCGGGCCACAGCCACATCAGCAGCAACAACGCGACGACGGGGGTGAGCAGGGTCAGGAATCCTGCGCCTCGATAAATAACCATGGGGTGACCTGTAGAACGGGACCGCACATTCTGCACTACCCCGCGTGCCGACCAACGGTCGGCACCTGCCCGGCGGGCGGCCCCCACGCTACAGCCTCCGCCGGCGGGCCACGACCGTGGGTCGTGGCCGCGCTCCCTCAGCGCAATCCGGTTTCGTTGCGCGCGATCACCAACCGCTGGATTTCCGAGGTGCCCTCGTAGATCTCGGTGATCTTGGCATCACGGAAGTAACGCTCCAGCGGCATTTCCTTGGAATAGCCCATGCCGCCGTGAATCTGCACGGCCTGGTGGGTGATCCACATCGCTGCTTCCGAGGCGGTCAGCTTGGCAATCGCCGCTTCATTGCTGAAGCGCTTGCCCTGGCCCTTCACCCATGCAGCGCGCAGCGTCAGCAGCAGCGCTGCGTCCAGCTTGCACTTCATGTCGGCGATCTTGGCCTGGGTCATCTGGAAGGTACCGATCGCGGCACCGAAGGCCTTGCGGTCCTTCACGTATTCGATCGTGGCTTCGTACGCGGCACGCGCGATGCCGATCGCCTGCGAAGCGATACCGATACGGCCGGCATCGAGCACGCCCATGGCGATCTTGAAGCCCTCGCCTTCCTTGCCGACCACGTCATCGGCAGCAGCCACGTAATCCTGGAACTCGATCTCGCAGGTCGCCGAAGCACGGATGCCCAGCTTCGGCTCGGTCTTGCCGCGGTGGAATCCGGCGTTGTCGGTGTCGATCATGAACGCGGTGATGCCACGTGCGCCCTGGTCCGGATCGGTCATCGCAAACAGCACGATGTACTTGGCGACCGGGCCGGAGGTGATCCAGCTCTTCTTGCCGTTGATGACGTAGGTGCCGTCGGCCTGCTTGACCGCGCGGCAGCGCATCGCCGTCGCATCCGATCCGGACTGCGGCTCGGTCAGCGCGAACGCGCCAATCGCTTCGCCTTCCGCAATGGCGCGCACGTACTTCTGCTTCTGCGCTTCGCTGCCATGGGTCAGGATGCCGTTGCAGAACAACGAGTTGTTGACCGACATGATCGTCGAATGCGCGGCGTCTCCGGCGGCGACCTCCACCATCGCCAGGACGTAGGCGATCGGGTCCATGCCCGCACCGCCGTAGGCTTCGGGCACTTCGATGCCCATCAGACCGTTTTCGCCCAGCAGGCGGATGTTCTCCAGCGGGAACTCGCCGGTGCGATCATGGTGTTCGGCGCTGGGCGCGATCTTTTCCTGCGCGATACGGCGCGCAACGTCCTGCAGCATCAACTGCTCTTCGGTAAAGCTGAAATCCACAACACCCTCCCGGGGACATTAGTGATATGGCCGCGCAGAGCGCGGCCAGGTCGGGCGATTGTACCGGGGGGCGGGGAGGCACGCCTGACTTGACCGGACCGCCGCCAAAGGACGAAAATATCTCTATATCGCGATAGGTAGATATTTATGGATCTCGAGGACTGGTCCGTCCGGCTGAAAGTGTTCGCCGACGCCACCCGGGTGCGCCTGCTGGCGCTGCTGGAACAGGAAGAACTCACCGTGGCCGAGCTGTCGGCCATCACCACGCTGGCCCAGCCGCGGGTGTCCACCCATCTGGCCCGGCTCAAGGAGGCCGGCCTGGTCCGTGACCGTCGCTCCGGCGTCTCGGCGTACTACCGCTTCGATGACGCGGCGCTGGACCCGGCGCAGCGCGCATTGTGGCATGCCCTGAGCACCGGCAGCGACGACCCGCTGCTGCGCCAGGACGCTGAACGCGTGGCCGCCGTGATGGCCAGCCGTGCCGCCGACCAGAACTGGGCCGACAGTGTCGCCGGCGACATGGAACGCCACTACTCCCCCGGCCGCACCTGGGAAGCGCTGGCACGCACTGCCCTGCCGCTGCTGGAAACCGGCGACGTGCTCGACATCGCCTCCGGTGACGGCGTGCTGGCCGAGCTTGTGGCGCCGCACGCCAAGCGCTACATCTGCATCGACACCAGCGCGCGCGTGGTCGCCGCCGCCAGCGAGCGCCTGCGCCGGCTGGCCAACGTGGAAGTGCGCGAAGGCGACATGCATGCCCTGCCCTTCCCCGACCAGAGCTTCGACCTGGTGGTGCTGATGCATGCGCTGACCTACGCGGCCAAACCGGCCCAGGCCGTTGCCGAAGGCGCGCGCGTGCTGCGCCCGGGCGGTCGCCTGCTGCTGTGCAGCCTGGCCCGGCACGAGCATCGTGCGGCCGTGGATGCCTATGGCCACGTCAACCTCGGTTTCAGCGACAAGGAACTACGCAAGTTCGTGGAGAAGGCCGGTCTGGTCGTCTCCAGCCTGGAAACCGTGACCCGCGAGAAGCGCCCGCCGCATTTCGAAGTCATCTCGCTGATCGCCAGCAAGCCCTGAGGTCTGCCCATGTCATCCCTGCCCTGGCTCCACCCCGACCGCGTGCACGCGCTGGAAACGGCGCTGGCCCAGCGCATCCTGATCATCGACGGGGCCATGGGCACGATGATCCAGCGGCATGGTCTGGAAGAGGACGACTACCGCGGCGAGCGCTTCGCCGGCGGTTACGACCACCAGCACGGGCCCGGCTGCGACCATGCCGCGCCGGGCGATGCGACGCAGGGGCATGACCTCAAGGGCAACAACGACCTGCTGCTGTTGACCCGGCCGGAGGTGATCGGCGGCATCCACACCGCGTACCTGGAAGCCGGTGCCGATCTGGTCGAGACCAATACGTTCAACGCGACCTCGGTCAGCCAGGCCGACTACCACCTTGAACACCTGGTCTACGAGCTCAACAAAGCCGGCGCCGCGGTGGCGCGCGCCTGCTGCGATGCGGTTGCGGCGACCACGCCGGGCAAGCCGCGCTTCGTGATCGGCGTGCTCGGCCCGACCAGCCGGACCGCTTCGATCAGCCCGGACGTGAACGATCCCGGTTTCCGCAACACCAGCTTCGATGCCCTGCGCGAAACCTACCGCGAAGCCATCGACGGCCTGATCGACGGCGGCGCCGACACCCTGATGGTGGAAACCATCTTCGATACGCTCAACGCCAAGGCCGCGCTGTTCGCCATCGAAGAGGTGTTCGATGCGCGCGGTGGGCGCCTGCCGGTGATGATCTCCGGCACGATCACCGATGCCTCCGGGCGCACCCTGTCCGGGCAGACGGCCGAAGCGTTCTACGCCTCGGTCGCGCACGGCCGGCCGCTGTCGATCGGGCTGAACTGCGCGCTCGGTGCCAGCGACATGCGGCCGCACGTGGAGACCTTGTCCACCGTGGCCGAGTGCCTGGTCAGCGCGCACCCGAACGCGGGCCTGCCCAATGCCTTCGGCGAGTACGACGAAACCCCGGAAGAAATGGCCACCACGCTGCGCGAATTCGCCGGTGCCGGCCTGCTCAACCTGGTGGGCGGCTGCTGCGGCACCACCCCGGCGCACATCCGCGCGATCGCCGAGGCGGTCGCCGATCTACCGCCCCGCCGCCTGCCGGCACCCCCGCTGGAAGACGCGGCATGACCGCGTCCGCCCCACGCTCCCGTCGTCGTTGTCGTTGACCCTCCTCCGCCAGCCCGTGCCCGCCTGCCCATGACGTCTTCCCGCTACACCCGCCTGTCCGGTCTCGAGCCGCTGGTCATCACTCCGGACCTGCTGTTCGTCAACATCGGTGAGCGCACCAACGTCACCGGCAGCGCGCAGTTCCGCAAGCTGGTGAAGGAAGAGCGCTACGAAGAGGCGGTGGAAGTGGCGCGCCAGCAGGTCGCCAACGGTGCGCAGATCCTCGACGTCAACATGGACGAGGGCCTGATCGATTCCGAAAAGGCGATGACGCGCTACCTCAACCTGATCATGTCCGAGCCGGACATCGCGCGCATTCCGGTGATGGTCGACTCCTCCAAGTGGAGCGTGATCGAGGCCGGGCTGAAATGCCTGCAGGGCAAGAGCGTGGTCAATTCGATTTCGCTCAAGGAAGGCGAAGCGCAGTTCATCGAGCAGGCGCGCAAGGTGCTGCGTTACGGCGCCGCTGCGGTGGTGATGGCCTTCGATGAGGATGGCCAGGCCGATACCTGCGCGCGCAAGGTGGAAATCTGCACCCGCGCCTACCGGATCCTGACCGAACAGGTCGGCTTCCCGCCGCAGGACATCATCTTCGACCCGAACATCTTCGCCGTCGCCACCGGCATCGAAGAGCACGACAACTACGCGGTCGACTTCATCGAAGCCACCCGCATCATCAAGCGCACCCTGCCGCACTGCCATGTCTCCGGCGGTGTCTCCAACGTGTCGTTCTCGTTCCGCGGCAACGAAACAGTTCGCCAGGCGATCCACTCGGTGTTCCTGTTCCATGCCATCGGCGCGGGCATGGACATGGGCATCGTCAACGCCGGTGCGATGCCGATCTACGACGATCTGGACGCCGAGCTGCGCGAGCGCGTGGAGGACGTGATCCTCAACCGCCGCAGCGACGGTACCGAGCGCCTGCTCGAGATCGCCGAGCGCTACAAGGGCAAGAAGGGCGAAGTGCGCGGCGAAGACCTTGCCTGGCGCGAGAAGCCGGTCAATGATCGCCTCGCGCATGCGCTGGTGCACGGCATGGACGCGTGGGTCGAGCAGGACACCGAAGAAGCGCGTGCGCGCTCGACGCGTCCGCTGGATGTCATCGAAGGGCCGCTGATGGACGGCATGAACATCGTCGGCGACCTGTTTGGCGCCGGCAAGATGTTCCTGCCGCAGGTGGTCAAGTCCGCGCGCGTGATGAAGAAGGCGGTGGCCTATCTGCTGCCGTACATCGAGGCGGAAAAGGCCCGCAGCGGCGACACCGCCAAGAGCAACGGCAAGATCATCATGGCCACGGTCAAGGGCGACGTGCACGACATCGGCAAGAACATCGTCGGCGTGGTCCTGGCCTGCAACAACTTCGATGTGATCGACCTGGGCGTGATGGTGCCCGCGCAGAAGATCCTGGATGCCGCGCGCGCCGAGAACGCCGACATCATCGGCCTGTCGGGCCTGATCACGCCCTCGCTGGAAGAGATGAGCCACGTCGCCCGCGAGATGGAGCGGCAGGGTTTCACGATGCCGTTGATGATCGGCGGCGCGACCACCTCGCGCGCGCACACCGCGCTGAAGATCGACCCGCACTACAAGGCGCCCACGGTGTGGGTGAAGGATGCCTCGCGCGCGGTCGGCGTGGCACAGTCGTTGATCTCGCGCGAGCTGCGCGATGCCTTCGTGGCCGCCAACGAGGCCGACTACGCCGACATCCGCCAGCGCCACCGCAACCGTGGCGACGCCAAGCGACTGGTGACCCTCGCCAAGGCGCGCGCCCAGCGCTTCGTGGGCGACTGGGCCACCTACACACCGCCGGCGCCGCGCAAGCCGGGGCTGCATGTGCTCGACGATTACCCGCTGGCCGATCTGGTCGAGGTGATCGACTGGACGCCGTTCTTCCAGGCCTGGGAACTGGCCGGCAAGTATCCGGCGATCCTCACCGATGAGATCGTCGGGCCCCAGGCGACCGACCTGTACAAAGACGCCCGCGCGATGCTCAGCCGCATCGTCGCGGAAAAGTGGCTGACCGCCAAGGCCGTGTTCGGCCTGTGGCCGGCCAACAGCGTCGGCGATGACGTGCACCTGCGCACCGACAACGGCCCGGCCGTGCTGCACTTCCTGCGCCAGCAGGTCGACAAGCCAATCGAACGCCCGGATTTCTGCCTCGCCGATTTCATCGCGCCGGCCGACAGCGGCAGGCAGGACTGGATCGGCGCGTTCGCGGTGACCGCCGGCATCGGCATCGACCCGCACGTGGCCCGCTTCGAGGCCGACCACGACGACTACAACGCGATCCTGCTCAAGGCGCTGGCCGACCGCCTGGCCGAAGCGCTGGCCGAGCGCCTGCATCAGCATGTACGCATGGATTACTGGGGCTACCAGCCGGACGAGCAGCTGGACAACGAATCGCTGATCGCCGAAAAGTACGCCGGCATCCGCCCTGCCCCCGGGTATCCGGCCTGTCCAGAGCACAGCGAGAAAGCCACGCTGTTCCGCTTGCTTGATGCCGAGCGCAACGCGGACATGCAGCTGACTGAGAGTTTCGCGATGCTGCCCACCGCGGCGGTGTCGGGCTATTACTTCAGCCATCCGCAGAGCCAGTATTTCGTGGTCGGCCGGGTCACCCGTGAGCAGGTGGTCGACTATGCCAAGCGCAAGGGCGTGGACCGTGCGCAGGCCGAGCGCTGGCTGGCCTCGAACCTGGATTACGATCCGGAATGAGCGTGCCACCCGACCCACGGTCGGGTGCTGACGGCATAATGCCCGGGTAGGCACCCGCTGTTGGTGGGTGCGCGCCCTCCGAGATCCCGCATGACCGCCCTCCCCCGCGACGCCGTTCCGGCCGTCCGCCTGTCCTCGTTCTACCTCTTCTACTACGCCGCCCTCGGCGCGTTCACCCCGTACTGGTCGTTGTTCCTGACCTCGCGCGGGATGAGCGTTACCGCGATCAGCGTGATGATGGGCCTCTGGTACGCCACCCGCATCGTCGCGCCCACCACCTGGACCTCCCTCGCCGCCGCCTCGCCGCGCCCGATCTTCTGGCTGCGGCTGGGCTGCGTGCTGACCCTGCTGACGTTCTGTGCCTTCCTGCTGCCGTTGCCGCAACCGTGGCTGTATCCGGCGATGATCACGTTCTGCTTCTTCTACAACGCGGTGATGCCGCAGTTCGAATCGATCACGCTGACCCACCTGGGCAGTGACAGCCACCGTTACGGGCTGATCCGGGTGTGGGGCTCGCTGGGCTTCATCGCCGTGGTGATGCTGTTCGGCTGGATCATCGAAGGCGACGGCGGTGCCGGCAACGCGCATCTGCTGCCGTGGTTGATGCTGCCGCTGTTCGGCCTGCTCACCGCCTCGGGCTTTGCCAACCGCTACGCGCGCAACCTGCAGCGCAGCGACGGCGACGCGAGCGGCTTCTGGCAGATCGTGCGCAAGCCACAGGTGCTGGCGTTCTTCCTGGCCGCGTTCATGGAGCAGCTGTCGTTCGGCCCCTACTACACCTTCTTCTCGGTCTACATGGATCACCACGGCTACGCGACCTCCACGCTGGGCGTGTTGTGGACGATCGGGGTGGTGTTCGAAGTAGGCGTGTTCTTCACCATCGGCCGCTTCTTCCGCCGTTATGACGCCAGCTGGATGCTGCTGATCGCGCTGCTCAGCTCCACCGTGCGCTGGGCGGTCACCGCGCTGTTCCCGGAGAACCTGCCGGTGATGCTGATCGCGCAGACCGCGCATGCGCTGGGCTTCGCGGCCTTCTTCGCCGCCGCGATGCAGATGCTGGCGACCTACTTCCCCGGCCGCCTCAACGGCCATGGCCAGGGCCTGCTGTACGGGTTCTCGTCCGGCGTGGGCGGCGTGCTCGGCGCGTTGATTGCCGGCCAGTTGTGGCCCATCGATCAGGGCCGCACGGCGTTCCTGGCCGGCAGCGGATTCGCGTTGGCCGGCGCCCTGCTGTGCTTCTTCGCGATCAGCCTGCCGCTGCTGCGCGCCGGCCGCCGGAAACGCACAGCCGTGTAGCGCCACGCCATGCGTGGCTGGCGACTCACGGGGCAGCGGCTGGCGCCGTCGCCTCCAAGCGGCGCAGATGCGCCTGGAAATCCGGCAGCAGCAGACGATTGCCGTAGCCGCTGAGATGATCGCCATCGAAGAACAGCGGTTTGCCGTCGCGGGTCGGCAGGCACTGCGCACCGGGGCACAGCAACGGCATCGGATCCCAGATCGACGCACCGGGCAGACCGGCAGCCACCTGCTGCAGGCCGGCCAGCACCGGCGCACGCAACTGCTCGATCTCGCTGCGCGCGATGGTCATGCCGTGGGCGCAGATCGGGTTGTGCCGGTTGAACACATCCGAGCAGCGGTACGGAGGCGCCGGCAGCACCGGTTTGGGCGCTTCCAGCACGATGCGCACGCCACGTTCGGCCAGCGGGGTGAGCTGCTCGACCCAGTGCGCCACTTCAGCGGTGCGCCCTGCATCGGCCGCCTCGCTGAGATGTTCGGCACGTACCTGGGCGACGTCGAAGAGGGCGTACTGCTCGGACAGGCGCGGCAGGCGCAGCCCGGCCAGCAGCACCACATCGCCCGGCTGCGCACGCGCCTGGATATCCTCCAGCACGTTGCGCGCATAAGCCTCGCAGGCTGGATTGGGGCCCTGCCAGGCGCGCAGCCCGACCAGCGCGCAGCCGCCGCTGCCGTACAGGCGGATCGGCGCACCGTCGAGCACGGCCAGGCGCTGCAGCAGCTCGTGGTACGCCAGCGCGTGCGAATCACCGGCCACGAACAGTTGACGGGTGGATGCGGTGCGTCCCGGGCACTCGCCGCGCTCGTACAGGCGCGCCTGCCCGCCGGCCACCGGCACATTGCCGACCCGCACGCGGCACTCGGGAATGTCCTTCTTCAGCCCCTTGGCATACGGATACCAGTCCAGCGAGGCGCGGCTGACCACGCTGAGCGAGGTGTACTGCTGGGTCTTGACCAGCGCCGACTGCAGCCCGGCCCCGAGCACCAGCACGCCCAGCCCGACCGCGACCCAGCGCGCGTTGCTGACGCGCCAGCGCGCGCCGTGTCGCAGCGGCTGCTCCACCCAGCGCCACGACAGCCAGGACAGCAGCGCCACGCACAGCAGCGCCGCGGCGCCGGTGGCCAGCGTCTCCAGGCCCACGGTCCAGCGGAACAGTACGAAGACCGGCCAGTGCCACAGGTATAACGAGTAGGACAGCCGACCCACCGTCACCATCGGCGTGGTCGCCAGCGCGCGCCCGACCCAGCCGCCCGGCGAGCCCTGCAGAAGACCCAGCAGCCCCAGCGTACCCAGCACCGGCCACAGGCCGTCGATCCACGGCGAATGGCCCGGGCGTGCGGCCCACAAACCGTAACCCAGCGCCACAAGGCTCAGCAGCAGCAATGGCGAGCGCCAGCCGAAGCCACGCGGTGGCACCGGCGGTGGCGTAAACCGCCCGCTCAACGACAACAGCTGGAACAGCAGCACGCCCGCACCCAGCTGCCAGAACCGTGTGGTGGTCAGGTAGAACGCATCGATCTCATGGCCGCCCTGCCGCGCCCGGAACACCGCATACCCCAGCGATGCCACGGTGGCCACGCCGAACAGCCCCAGCGACAGCCAGCGCCCGCGCGGACCTTTGGCCCAGGCCAGGAACAACAGCGGGAACAGCAGGTAGAACTGTTCCTCCACGCCCAGCGACCAGGTGTGCGTGTACGGATTGAACTCGGTGCGCGGCGAGAAGTAGTCATTGCCGGTGCTGGCCAGCACCCAGTTGCTCAAGCCCACGAACGCCATGCGCCCGGTCTTGTCGCTGGTCTCGCTGAGCCAGGATTCGGGAATCAGCAACGCGCTGAGCATCGCCGTTACCAGCAGGCACACCACCAGTGCCGGGGCGATGCGGCGCATGCGGCGCGCGTAGAAGCGCGCCAGCCCGGCCCAGCCGCCAACCGCCGGCAGTCGATCCACCGACGCGCTGACCACGAAGCCGGAGATGACGAAGAACACGTCCACACCGGTGAAGCCGCCGGGCAGCCAGCTGGCCTTGAGGTGATAGAGGATCACCGCCAGCACCGCGATGGCACGCAGGCCATCGATATGCGGGAAGTACCCGGGACTGCGTTCCTGCATGGCCCTGCTCCTGACATGCACTGGGCGCCTGACGGCGCCCAGTGCGTTCAACCAAGGTGTCGCTGGCTTACCAGACCAGGTCGTCCGGCACCTGGTACTGCGGATCGGCATACGGATCCTCGCCAGCCGGCGCATCCGGGTCTACCTTCAGCGCCACCGAGGGGGCGAACACCGCTTCGGCCTCGGCCAGCACTGCGGCGGTCACCAGCACGTAGCGGCCGTTCTGCTGCAGCACGCCGAGCTCGCCGGCATTGAGTGCCTTGAGCTGTTCGGCCGTCACGTAGATGCGCTTGATCTTGCCGCCATACGGGAAATGGCGCGCGATGTCGGCCGCTTCGGCGTTGAGGGACTTGCCTTCCAGCAGGACCTCCAGCTTGGCCTTGGCCTCGCGACGCAGGCGCGCCTCTTCCTGCTTCAGGCGCTCGGCCTCGATGCGGTCGTCTTTTTCCTTCTGCGCACGGATCGCATACGCCTTGGCGAGGTCGATGTCCTCGCGCGAGCGCGGCTTGCCGGGCGCGCCCTGCGGCGGACGGGCGCCGGCGGGACGGCCCTTGCCCTGCGGGCGGCGGTCGCCGTCGCGGGCGGGACGCTGGCCCTCGCCGGGCTTGCCGGCCGGGCGTGCGCCCTGCGGCTTGCCGGCCGGGCGGCCATCGCGGCGCGCATCGGGTCGACGATCCGGCTTGCGGTCGTTGGTTCGTTCGGGTTTGGGCGCGGCTTTGAAGCCAAGGCCCAGCAGCTGGTCGCGGAGAGTATCGCTCATGACGTCAGATCAGTAATGCGGAGGCGGCGGCTCTTCGGCCGAATCGGAATACAGCGCGGTGCGGACCTTGCCGAGGTCTTCGAGCAGGATGCGGGTCAGGTCGGCATTGCGGTTGCCTTCCATGCGCGCATCGGCCAGGGCCTCGCTCAGTTCGGCCAGCGCCTGCTCCTGGAAGGAGACACGCATTTCCAGCTCGACCAGGCGTGCTTCCAGTGCCTGTTCGCGCTCGGAGGGTGTGGACTCATGCATTCAACGAACGTCCCCGGCCAATGCCGTAGTAAGCCAGGCCCGCGGCTTCGATATCCTGCGGGTCGTACAGATTGCGGCCGTCGAAGACGACCGCATCGCTGAGCATCTCGCGCAGCCGGATGAAATCCGGGCTGCGGAACTGCTTCCATTCGGTCACCACGACCAGCGCATCGGCGCCCTCGAGGGCGTCATAGGCGTTGGCGCAGAACACCAGGTCATCGCGCTCGCCGAAAATGCGGCGCGCTTCTTCGGTCGCTTCCGGATCATAGGCGCGCACCTTTGCACCGGCTTCCCACAGCTGCGCCAGCAGGCGGCGGCTGGAGGCCTCGCGCATGTCATCGGTGTTCGGCTTGAATGCCAGGCCCCACACCGCGAAGGTCTTGCCGCGCACCCCTTCGTCTTCGCCACGGTCGTAGTGGCGCTGGATCAGGGCGAACAGATGGCCCTTCTGATGCTCGTTGACCGCTTCGACGGCGTTCAACAGCATCGGCTCATGGCCGTACTGCTGGGCGGTGCGGGCCAGCGCCTGCACATCCTTGGGGAAGCACGAGCCGCCATAACCGGCGCCGGGATAGATGAAGTGCCAGCCGATACGTGGGTCCGAACCGATGCCTTGGCGGACCTGCTCGATATCGGCACCGACCTTCTCGGCGATGTTGGCGATTTCGTTCATGAACGAAATCTTGGTCGCCAGCATCGCGTTGGCCGCGTACTTGGTCAGCTCCGCCGAGCGCACGTCCATCTCCACCACGCGGTCGTGGTTGCGGTTGAACGGTGCATACAGGCGGCGCATCAACGCGATCGAATCGGGATTGGACGCGCCCACCACGATGCGGTCCGGCCGCATGCAGTCGGCGACCGCGTCACCTTCCTTGAGGAATTCGGGGTTGGAGACCACGTCGAACGCGATCTCCACGCCGCGGTCGGCCAGCGCCTGCGCGATGGCCTCGCGGACTTTGTCGGCCGTGCCTACCGGCACGGTCGATTTGTTCACCACCACCACCGGCACGGTGATGTGCCGGCCGATGGTGCGGGCCACGGCCAGCACGTACTGCAGGTCGGCACTGCCGTCCTCGTCCGGTGGCGTGCCCACGGCAATGAAGATCACCTGGCCATGCGCGATCGCGGTGGCGGCATCGGAGGTGAAGGTCAACCGCGACGCCGCGTGGTTGTCCTTCACCATGGGCTCCAGGCCGGGCTCATAGATCGGGATGATCCCGTTGTTGAGGCCGTCGACCTTGGCCTGGTCGATATCGACACAGATCACCTGGTGGCCGACCTCGGCCAGGCAGGTACCCGTGACAAGACCGACGTAGCCGGTACCGAAAATCGCAACGCGCATGGGCGGTGGGGCTCCAGATCCGTTACGGAAGAACGTTCAGCAGCTCGACGTCGAACGTCAGCGTGGCGTTCGGACCGATCGGGCCACCCGGGGTGCCCTGCTCGCCATAGGCCAGCTCGCCCGGAATCCAGAAGCGGTACTTGGAACCGGTCGGCATCAGCGAGACGCCTTCCGACCAGCCCTTGATCACCTGGTCCAGACCGAACTCGATCGGCTGGCCGCGCTGGTAGCTGCTGTCGAAGACGGTGCCGTCGAGCAGCTTGCCTTCGTAGTTCACGCGCACCTTGCTGGTCGGCAGCGGGCGTTCGCCCGAACCCGGACGCAGCACCTGGTACTGCAGGCCCGACGCGGTGGTCACCACGCCCGGCGCGGTCTTGTTCTTGGCCAGGAAGTTGTTGCCTTCCACGCGGTTGGTACCGGCCTGGGCGGCGGACTTGGCCTCCATTTCAGCCTGCTTGCCCTTCATGAAGCCTTCCAGCGTGGCCTTGGCCTGCTCGGCGGTCATCTTCGGGGTGCCGTTGTTGAACGTGGTGCTGACCGCGTCGAACAGCGCGTCCAGGTCCAGATCGTCCTTCAGCGGGGCCAGCGACGGGCCCACGGCGAAGCTGCCCAGCATCAGGCCGACCTTTTCGCGGTCCACCTTCGGCGGCGCGGTGCCCGGCGCGACGCCCGGAACCGGCTGGCCGTTCTTGGCCATCACGGCCTGGCGCAGGGCGGCGTCGGTCTTCTGCGCCTCTTCCTGGCTGATCAGCGGCTGCTTGCCTTCAAAGGCATTGGTCACACCGCGGCGCAGGGCGGCCAGGTCGATCTCGCTGGAGATCGGACCGAACGAATTGGCCACATCGATGCCGATGGCGTAGCCGAGCTTTTCCCGTTGGGAGTTCAAAGTGGAAGTCTCCTTGACAGCCGCGCGGGCGGCTGGTTGTTGCGACATCGCGGTACCGGTGGCACCCATCGCCAGAATCAGAACCGACGCCGCGGCGCCGCGCATTCCCATCTTCATTCGCTGCATTCCTGGAAGTGACTGGACGCCGACGTCGGCGCGAAAGCAACCATTGTCGCACGCGCGTCCGAGATGTCGATATCGTCAGCGCTTGTTTGCCGTGACAGACAGCTCACGTTCGATCGCCGCCACCAGCTTGGGATCGTCCGGGGCGACCTTGCTCGGGAACTGCGCTACCACCCGGCCATCGCGGCCGACCAGATACTTGTGGAAGTTCCAGCCCGGCGATACGCCCGTGGCGGTGGCGAGACTGCGATACAGCGGTGTCGCCTCCGGCCCGGTGACGACCACCTTCTGGAACATCGGGAACTTCACGCCGTAGGTCAGCGTGCAGAACTCCTGGATCTGGGTCTCGTCGCCCGGCTCCTGGCCTTTGAAATCATTGGACGGGAAGCCCAGGACCGAGAAACCCCGCGCGGCGTACTTGCGCTGCAGGGCCTCCAGGCCTTCGTACTGCGGGGTGAAACCGCACTTGCTGGCGGTATTGACCACCAGCAGCACCTTGCCGCCGTACTGCTTGGCCAGGTTCACCTCGCCTTTGCCGGCGAGCGGGCGATAGCTCACATCGAGCAGATCGGCCGCCTGGGCCGACGTCCCCACCAGCAGACCGAGCGCCAGCAACAGCACGGACGCGCGGGCGCGGCGCGGAGCGCGGTCGCGACGGACGGGCGACAACAGAGACACGTGGTGCATCGCGACACTCCAGGTAAGGAAAAGAGAGGCTCAACGGGCCCGGCGGACGCTGCCGGAACTGCGGCGGGCACTATATCACCGGCGTTTTAGCCGCCGTCCGCCGTTGGTCCGCGTGCCATCGATGCGCTGCGCGCGGAGCTGCGGCGGGTTGCCAGACGCAGCCGGGCACAGGCGCATTCAGCGTCAGCGGTGACCTCTCTGGCCGGGTCCACGCGGTTGCACCCGCCCGTGATCGATCGCCTGAATGCGCTCTCCGCTTGCCATATCATTGACATCAATGAATGTGCGCTGGCGGAGAATGCCGGCAAGCACCTGATGAATACCCATTACATTCAAGGACTTGAGGAGAGAAAGCACCTGTCATGCACCCCTGCCATCAGTTGGGGTCACTCCCCCTGTTGATCTTCGGCGTGCCGGTGTTATAGTTGCATACAACACCAGTCACCTAGACAGGGGATGCCCATGAACCGCATGCGCCACCACCACTCCGCCAAAGCCGTCATCGCCGCCTCGGCGCTGCTGTTGCTCGGCTGGTTCGGCCTCCCCTCCGGTGACGCTGGCGATGCTGCCAGCGCCAATGTGTTTGAAGGCCCGCAGGACGCAGGCGTCATCGAGGCAGGGACCGCCGACGGCGCCCCCACGCCCCCCCGCCGGCTGCACAGCTCCCTGTCCATGCCTTACTTCTCATTCGCGCAGTCGCTGAACCCACGGAGCTGACCATGAGCGATATTCAATGGAGCGATGGTGCTCCGATCTACCGCCAGCTGAAGGAGCGCGTGATCGCCATGATGCTTGACGGCATCATCAAACCCGGCGACGCCCTGCCTTCGGTCCGGCAGGTAGCCGCCGAGTACCAGCTCAACCCCATCACCGTTTCGCGCGCCTACCAGGAACTGGCCGATGAAGGCCTGGTCGAGAAGCGCCGCGGCCTGGGCATGTTCATGACCGAAGAAGCGGCCACGCAGCTGCGCAGCAGCGAGCGCGACCGCTTCCTCAATGAAGAATGGCCACTGGTCCTGGAACGCATCCAGCGCCTGGGCCTGAACCTCGACGAATTGCTGCCCCAGGGGAAATCCTCATGAATGCCGTTGCAAGTGATGTCGTCATTTCCGCTCGAGGCCTGCGCAAGGCCTATAAACAGACCGTGGCGCTGGACAACACCAGCTTCACGATCGCCCCCGGCCGCATCACCGGCCTGATCGGTCCCAACGGCGCCGGCAAGACCACCCTGCTCAAGGCCCTGCTCGGCCTGACCGCGGTGGAAGGCGAGCTGCGCGTGCTCGGGCTGGACCCGGCCGAGCAGCGTAACGCGCTGATGAACGACGTGTGCTTCATCGCCGACGTGGCGGTGCTGCCACGCTGGATGAAGGTGCGCGAGGCGATCGATTTCGTCGCCGGCACCCATCCGCGCTTCGACCGGGCCCGCTGCGAGCGCTTCCTGGCCTCCACCAAGCTGCATCCCAAGCAGCGCGTGCGTGAACTGTCCAAGGGCATGATCGTGCAGCTGCAGCTGGCGCTGGTGATGGCCATCGATGCCAAGGTGCTGGTGCTGGACGAGCCCACGCTCGGCCTGGACATCCTGTACCGCAAGGAGTTCTACCAGCGCCTGTTGGAAGACTACTTCGACGAGCTGAAGACCATCATCGTCACCACCCACCAGGTGGAAGAGATCGAACACATCCTCACCGATGTGATGTTCATCCGCGATGGCCGCATCGTGCTCACAACCGACATGGAAGACATCGGCGAGCGCTACACCGAAGTACTGGTCTCGGCCGACGCCGTGGAGGCCGCGCGCGCGCTCAAGCCGATCGACGAACGCGCCCTGCCCTTCGGCAAGACGGTCCTGCTGTTCGACGGGGTGCCACGCGCCCAGCTCACGCCCTTGGGCGAAATCCGCAGCCCGGGGCTGGCGGATCTGTTCGTGGCCATCATGAAGGGAACCTACGCATGAACACCGTCAACCATCCCATCAGCAAGGCCAGTGCGTTCAAGTGGCTGCTCAAGCGGGAGTACTGGGAAAACCGCGGCGGCTTCCTGTATGCGCCGGTGATCGCCGGTGGCATCTCGCTGGTGATGAGCCTGCTCGGCATCGTGTTCGGCCTGGTCGCCATGCACCGCGCGGTCAAGAGCGGTGGCCTCCACCTCAACGACGAAAACGTCAGCATCAACGGCCTGGACCTGAGCCTGCTGACCAGCAAGCTGGATGCCAAGAATCTGCATGACCTGGCCAATGGCCTGGACCTGACCCTGATCCTGAGCTCGGGCTGGCCGCTGATCGTGCTCGCCTTCGTGGTGTTCTTCTATTGCCTCGGCGCCCTGTACGACGACCGTCGCGACCGCAGCATCCTGTTCTGGAAGTCGCTGCCGCTGTCGGATACGTCCACGGTGCTGTCCAAGGCACTGAGCGCGCTGCTGATCGCTCCGATCATCGCGGTGATCGCCTCGGCCCTGACCATGCTCGGCTTCCTGGTGATGATCTCGATCGTGGTGATCGCCCACGGCGGTGACCCGATGGTGCTGATCTGGGGTCCGGCCAGCCCGCTGACCATCATCGCCGGCCACGTGTCCTGGATCCCGGTCTACCTGCTGTGGGCGTTGCCGACCGTCGGCTGGCTGCTGCTGTGCTCGGCCTGGGCCAAGACCAAGCCATTCCTGTGGGCGGTGATGCTGCCGCTGTTCGCCGGCATCATCGTCAGCACCACCAAGGTGATGACCCTGTTCGACCTGACCGGTGGCTGGTTCTGGAAGCACATCGTCGGCCGCCTGCTGCTCAGCGCGGTTCCCGCGACCGACCAGTTCTACCGTGGCGACGCCTTGTTCAGCGGCAGTGGCAACATGGACAACCTGGTCAACGAACTGGGCCCGAGCCACCAGTTGGGTGCCTTCGCGATGCCGGAACTGTGGATCGGCGCCGCCTTCGGTGTGGTGTTCCTGTTCCTGGCCATCCGCCTGCGCCGCCGCGCCGGCGAAATCTGATCCCTGCCCTTCATCGAGGACCCACCCATGATCCGCAAGCTCGCTGTTGCTTCCCTGTTGTTGCTGCCGCTGACCGCGCTCGCCGATGAACCGCAGTGCAAGTTCAACGAAGTGCGTGACCTCAAGCTCGACCTGGCCGGTGCCAAGGCAGTGGTGTTCGAAGTGAACCAGCACGATCTGGTGCTGCAGGCCGGCCCGGGCGCGGCCCAGCTCGGGGGGCGCGCCTGCGCCTCCAACGCCGACTGGCTGCGCGAGCTGACCGTGACCCAGCAGAAGGTCGGCGACAAGCTCGTCGTCCGCCTGCAGCGCGAAGGCCGCAGCCTCTCCATGAGCGGCAACAGCTATGCCTACCTGGACATGCGCGGCACCGTGCCGGACACGATCCTGGTCCAGCTCAAGGTCGGCTCGGGCGACGCCAGCGTCACCGGCGCGCATTCGCTCAGCGCCGACGTCGGCTCCGGCGATATCAAGCTCGAGAACATCAAGGGCCTGGTGACCGCGGCGGTCGGCTCGGGCGATGTCGTCCTCGACGGTGCCGGTGCACTGAACCTGCTCTCGGTCGGCTCGGGTGACTTCACGGCGCGCAACGTCCGCGGCAATGCCAAGGTCGGCACGATCGGCTCCGGCGACTTCGAACTCGATACGGTCGGCGGCAACGTCGAGATCGGCGTGGTCGGCTCGGGTGACACCACTGTGCGCCAGGCCAAGGGCAACGTACGGGTCGGCACCGTGGGCTCCGGCGATACCGAACTGCGCGACATCGGTGGCAGCGTCACCGTGGACCGCCACGGTTCCGGCGACGTGACCGCGCGCGACGTCGGCGGCGACCTGCGCGTGGCCAACAGCGGCAGCGGCGACATCCGCCACAGCAACGTGCGCGGCCGGGTTGAACTGCCGCGCGGCAAGTAAGCCTCTCATCTCCTCTTACGGATACGCATCATGACGACTCGACTGCTGCTGCCTGCCCTGCTGTTGTGCCTGCCGATCGCTGCCTGCAACGCCCCTGACAGCGGCAAGGGCAAAGCGCCCGCCGACCAGAGCGCATCCGCCCCCGCGACCAGCGCGCTGGATACCGATGGCATCGGCAAGACCGTGCAGGAGGCCACCGACAAGGCCCGCAAGGAAATCACCCAGGGCAACATCTCGATCTCCAACGGGAAATCCCCGAAGGCCGAGATCAGCCCGCAGGGTGACCTGCTCATCGATGGCAAGGCGGTCGCCGTGGACGCCCGGCAGCGTGCGCTGCTGCTGGACTACCGCAAGCAGGTCGAATCGCTGGCCAGTGCCGGCATGGAGATCGGCGTGGCCGGTGCCAATCTGGGCGTGAAAGCCGCCGGTGAAGCGATCAAGGGCATGTTCTCCGGCGACACCCAGGGCATCGAAGCGCGGGTGAATGATGAAGCGAAGAAGATCGAGGACCAGGCCCAGAAGCTGTGTGGCCTGTTGCCGGGAATGATGGCCAGGCAGCAGGCGCTGGCGGCCGCGCTGCCGGCCTTCCAGCCCTACGCGACGATGGACCAGAGCGACATCGACGACTGCGGCAAGTAAACCGGCCTCTGCCTGCGACGATGCGTCGCAGGCAGGCCCTTCCGGGGGCGGGAGGACTACAATCTCCCCTCCCGTCGCACGCGTTGCCTGCTCATGAAGAAGCTGAGTCTGTTGCTGTTCGCCCTGTTCTGCCTGGTCGCCACCGGTTGCGATCAGGAGTACCGCAATCACCGCGCCGAGCGCAGCAAGCCGAAGATCACCGTCAGCGACGGCATGGTCACCGTGCGCCGCGCGCCCGCGCCGAACATCATCATCCTGCCCAACGGGCACATGAAGATCGATGAGATCGAAATCCCGCTCAACGAGGAGCAGCAGGCGATGCTGCAGGGCATGTTCGGCCAGCTGCAGGTGCTGCGCCAGAACACCCTGACCGATGCCCCGCCGGACCCGGCCAAGCGCTCGGTGAAGATCCAGGTGCCCGAGGGCATGCAGCCGATCCCGCCGGACCTGACCACGAAGATCCCGGAATTCAAGGCGTATACCGAGACCTTCGGCAATCTGCAGGCCGACCGCCACTAGGTAGTGCCGGCCGCTGGCCGGCTCCGCACCAAAAAAACGGGCCTTTCGGCCCGTTTTTCGTTTCAGGAACCGCGTGCGCTCAACCGCCCCCACCACCACCGGCATGAATGCCACCGGCGGTCAGCGCGGCCGGATCCAGCAGCCGGCGCAGCTCGGCCTCCGACAGCCCGCTGTCTTCCCTGGCCACGTCCAGCACCGGGCGCTGCTCCTTGTAGGCGCGCTTGGCGATCGCGGCGGCCTTCTCGTAGCCGATGATCGGGTTCAAGGCGGTGACCAGGATCGGATTGCGATCCAGTGCCTCGCGGACGCGATCCTCGCGCACCTTCAGCCCGGCAATCGCGGTATCGGCGAGCAGGCGGGTGATGTTGGCGAGCAGATTGATCCCGTCCAGCAGGTTCGCGGCGATCAACGGCAGGGTCACGTTCAACTGGAAATTGCCGGTCTGCCCGGCCACGGTGATCGCGGTGTGGTGGCCGATCACCTGGGCACAGACCATCACGGTGGCTTCGGGAATCACCGGATTGACCTTGCCCGGCATGATCGAGCTGCCCGGCTGCAGCGCCGGCAGTTCGATCTCGCCCAGCCCGGCCAGCGGACCGGCATTCATCCAGCGCAGGTCGTTGGCGATCTTGATCAGCGCCACCGCCAACGCGTTGAGCTGGCCGGACAGTTCGACCGCATCGTCCTGCGCGGCCAGGCCTTCGAACTTGTTCTCGGCGCTGTCGAACTTGATGCCGGTCTGCTGCTTGAGCTGCTTGGCCACCTGCGCACCGAAGCGCGGGTCGGCATTGATGCCGGTGCCGATCGCCGTGCCACCCAGCGGCAGCCGACGCAGCCGCTTGAGGCTGTCTTCGATCCGATCCTGGGCGGAGGACAGCTGCGCCGACCACGCGCCGAACTCCTGCTCGAAGGTCAGCGGCATGGCATCCATCAGGTGGGTGCGGCCGGTCTTGACCACCTTGCGCAGCGCGCGGCCGCGCTTGTCGATGGTCTTGCGCAGATGCGCCAGCGAGGGCAGCAGCTGCTCATGCACGCCGAGCAGCGCGGAAACGCGCAGCGCGGTCGGGATCACATCGTTGGAGCTCTGCCCCTGGTTGACGTGATCGTTGGGATGCACCGCGGTCTTGCCGGCCTTGCCGGCGCGGTTGGCCAGCGTGGCGATGACCTCGTTGGCATTCATGTTCGAGGAGGTGCCCGAACCGGTCTGGTAGACGTCGATCGGGAAATGCGCATCGTGGCGGCCATCGGCGACTTCGGCCGCAGCGGCCTCGATGGCCTTGCCGATGTTGCGCGGCAGATGGCCCAGCTCGACGTTGACGTTCGCGGCAGCGCCCTTGACCAGGCCGAGCGCGCGGATGAAACCACGCGGCATGCGCTGGCCCGACACCGGGAAATTATCGACGGCGCGCTGGGTCTGCGCGCCCCACAACGCATCGGCGGGCACCTGCAGTTCGCCCATGCTGTCGTGTTCAATCCTGAAACCCTTGCTCATTGCTTCAACTCCGCACATCTTTCGTGGATGAAAGGGAACCTGCGGCTGGCAACGGGCCTGATTCCCTGGCTGGCGGCTCGCATCACGATACTCCCAAGCGCCGTTGAAACCCAAGGCCGCGATGGATCGGCTAGACTCGGAAGTCGTTTCCATTCAGACAGCCTGCCGCCCCCATGGGTGACGATCCTGACAGTAGTACCGGGCGTGCCGCCGCGCACGCACCGATGACCGCCCTCACCGCCCTGGTGACCGCGGGTGCCGTTCCGCCCCTGGCAGCACCGCTGCGGGGCCGCGGATGATCGGCAACCTCCTGCTCCTCGTACTGGCCCTGCTGCTGGTGGTGCTCAACGGCTTCTTCGTGGCCGCCGAGTTCGCCCTGGTCAAGCTGCGCCACACCCAGGCCGTCGGCCTGGCCGAAAACAACGGCTGGCGAGGCCGCCTGCTGCTCAACGTGCACGCGCACCTGGATGCGTATCTCTCGGCGTGCCAGCTGGGCATCACCCTGTCCTCGCTGGGCCTGGGCTGGGTCGGTGAACCGGCCTTCGCGCATCTGCTGCAACCGCTGTTCGATACGCTCGGGCTGACCCCGGAAGCCTCGCGCCTGACCGCCTTCATCATCGCCTTCAGCATCATCTCGTTCCTGCACATCGTGCTGGGCGAACTGGCACCGAAATCGATGGCGATCCGCCGCCCGGAAGCGATGTCGCTGTGGACGGCCGCGCCGCTGTACCTGTTCTACTGGGCGATGTACCCGGCGATCTGGCTGCTCAACAACAGCGCCAACGCCCTGTTGCGCCTCGCCGGCTGGGGTGATGTGGAGCACACCTCGCACCGCTACTCGCGCGAGGAGCTCAAGCTCATCGTGGGCCGCCAGCAGCCCACGGGCACCGCGCCGGACCAGGACCTCACCCTGATGAGCCACGCGCTGGAACTGCCCGAGCTGGTCGCGGGCGACCTGATGCGCTCACGCGACCATATGCGCGCGTTCCGCGAAGGCATGAGCCTGGCCGACGTCATGGCCGAGTTCGCCGAGAGCCGCTACAGCCGCTACCCCTGGTTCGACCGCGACGGCGAGGAAGTGCTGGGCATCCTGCACATGAAGGACCTGCTGGTGGAAATCGCCCGCGGCAACCCGACCGATGACCTGCGCCCGCTGCTGCGCCCGGCCAACCTGATCGCGCTGGAAACCCCGGTGCCGCTGGTCCTGGAACGGTTCCGCACCGGCACCACCCATCTCGCCCTGTGCGTGGAAGAGCACGGCCGCATCCTGGGCTACTTCACCCTGGAAGACCTGCTGGAAGTGGTGGTCGGCGATATCGAGGACGAGCACCCGCATATCGTCAAGGACGCCCCGACCCGCGGCGCGGACGGCACCCTGCTGGTGGCCGGTTCGACCTCGATCTTCCGGCTGGAGCGCCTGCTGGGGCATGACCTGGCCGCGCCGGACCACCTCAATTCGGTCGGCGGGCTGATCGTGCACCAGCTCCAGCGCCTGCCCGAGGAGGGCGAGCAGCTGGAGATCGACGGGCACCTGTTCACCATCAAGCGCATGGCCGGGCACCGGATCCAGGCGGTGACGGTGCGCATGGCACAGGCCGAGGACGCCGGGGCAGCGTAGAATGACGGCCCCCGCTGCCAACGACCTGCGCCCTGCCATGTCCGAATTCGCCCTGCTCGCCCTGTCCCCGCTCGATGGCCGCTACGCCGGCAAGGTCGACGCCCTGCGCCCGATCTTCTCCGAATACGGCCTGATCAAGGCCCGCGTGAAGGTGGAAGTGGAATGGCTGCTGGCACTGGCCAACGAGCCGGGCATCGTCGAACTGGCGCCGTTCTCGGCCGCCGCCACCGCGCGCCTGCGCGCCCTGGCCGATGACTTTGCCCCGGCCCACGCCGCGCGGGTGAAGGAGATCGAGCGCACCACCAACCACGACGTCAAGGCCGTGGAGTACTTCATCAAGGAACAGCTCACCGCCGATGCGGAGCTGGGCCCGGCGCTGGAGTTCGTGCATTTCGCCTGCACCAGCGAAGACATCAACAACCTCAGCTACGGTCTCATGCTCGAGCAGGCCCGCCGCGAGGTGCTGCTGCCGTCACTGGACAACATCGCCGGCGTGCTGCGTACCCTCGCCCACGCCCAGGCTGCCCAGCCGATGCTGTCGCGCACCCACGGCCAGACCGCCTCGCCGACCACCCTGGGCAAGGAAGTCGCCAACGTCGTCGCCCGCCTGGAGCGCCAGCGCCGCCAGATCGCCGCGGTCGAGCTGACCGGTAAGATCAATGGCGCGGTGGGCAACTACAACGCCCACGTGATCGCCTACCCGGACGTGGACTGGCCGGCCTTCGCCCAGCGCTTCGTGGAAAGCCTCGGCCTGGTGTTCAACCCGTACACCACCCAGATCGAACCGCATGACAACGTCGCCGAAATCGGCGATGCCGCCCGTCGCGCCAACATCATCCTGATCGACCTGGCCCGCGACGTCTGGGGCTACATCTCGCTGGGCTACTTCAGGCAGAAACTCAAGGAAGGCGAAGTCGGCTCCTCGACCATGCCGCACAAGGTCAACCCGATCGACTTCGAAAACGCCGAAGGCAACTTCGGCATCGCCAACGCCCTGTTCGAGCACTTCAGCGCCAAGCTGCCGATCAGCCGCTGGCAGCGCGACCTGACCGACTCCACCGTGCTGCGCGCGGTCGGCACCGCCTTCGGCCACACCCAGGTCGCCCTGGATTCGCTGGCCAAGGGCCTGGGCAAGCTGACCGTGAACCCGGAGCGCCTGGATGCCGACCTCGACGCCTCCTGGGAAGTGCTGGCCGAAGCCGTGCAGACCGTCATGCGCCGCCACGGCCTGCCCAATCCCTATGAACAGCTCAAGGCCCTCACCCGCGGCCAGGGCATCACCACCGAATCGATGCAGGCCTTCGTCGAATCCCTGGACCTGCCGGCCGACGCCAAGCAGAGCCTCCGCGCCCTGACCCCGGGCGGCTACATCGGCCTGGCTGCGGATCTGGCCAGGGCGATCTGAGGGCCCGGGCGCGGCACCGCCGCGCCCCCGAATTTCCGTCTACACGCTGCAAGGACCTCCCCCATGGCCGCACGCAAGATCAAAACTCCCGCCATCGAAGTCCAGGCCCGCCCCGGCCTGCCGCTGGGCATGCCCGCCGCCACCTTCCTGCGCGACTACTGGCAGAAGCGCCCGCTGCTCATCCGCGGCGCTTTCCCCGATTTCGAAACGCCGGTCCAGCCCGAAGACCTCGCCGGCCTGGCCTGCGAGGAAGGCGCGCTGTCGCGCCTGATCACGCACGATCGCGCCACCGATGGCTGGAGCGTGCGTACCGGCCCGTTCCAGGAAGAAGAGTTCCCGGGCATGCCCGACCACGACTGGACCCTGCTGGTCCAGGACGTGGACAAGTGGGACGCCGACGTGCGCGCCCTGATCAGCCATTTCGACTTCCTGCCGCGCTGGCGCATGGATGACGTGATGATCAGCTTCGCCGCCACCGGCGGTTCGGTCGGCGCCCACGTCGACCAGTACGACGTCTTCCTCCTGCAGGCTTACGGCCACCGCCGCTGGCAGATCGACGCCAGCGAATCCATCAAGGGCAAGCGCCCGCCGCTGGACTTCCGCGACGACGTCGAACTCAAGCTGCTGCGCCGCTTCAAGCCGACCCACGACTGGGTGCTGGCCCCGGGCGACATGCTGTACCTGCCGCCGAACGTGCCGCACAACGGCGTCGCCGAAGACCCCTGCCTGACCTTCTCCTTCGGCATGCGCGCCCCGGCCTCGGCCGAACTGATCAGCGACTACCTCGATACCCTGATCGAAGGCGCCGACGAGTCCATCCGCTATCAGGATCCGGACCTGAAGGTCCCGGAAGATCCGAACGAAATCGACGTGGTCTCGATGAACCGCGTGGTCGAGGCGCTCAATGCGATCCGCATGAACGACCCGGACAAGCTCGGTGACTGGTTCGGCCGCTTCATCACCACCTACCGCGCCGCCGGGGAAGTGATGGCGCATGGCGAACCGCTGCCGCGCGAAGAGATCGAAGCCGCCCTCGGCGCCGGCGTGGAACTGCAGCGCCACCCCTGGGCGCGCCTGGCCTGGCGCCGTGCCAAGCGGGGCGCCAGCCTGTACTGCAGCGGCCTGGACTTCGCCCTGCCGGTCAAGGACGCCCAGGTGCTGGCCGGGGCCGAGCAGGTCGGCGCGGCGCTCTACCAGAAGCTCTCGGCCAAGGGCCGTGACGCCGTGCAGGCGCTGGTCGCCGGCGGCTTCTACCAGCTGGTGGATGACGCCGGGTTCGAGGACGAGGACGACTACGTCGCCGAGTACGACATCGTCGATGGCACCGACGCGGTCGACGTCGTCGATGACGAGGCCGTCGAGGCCGACGTGCACGAAGTCACCATCCATGACGACGGCATCGAAGTCGTCGTCGATTTCGACGACAGCGACGAGCCCGACGGCAAGGACGCGCCCCCGCGCGGCTGAGCGCCCTGCCCGCCATGACCGTCTCCGGCTTTCAGGTTGACGTGGTCGACTACCCGGCGCAGCACGAAGCGCTGCACCGGGTGCGGTCCGCCGTGTTCGTCGACGAGCAGCAGGTCCCCGCCGAGCTGGAGATCGACGCGCTCGACCCGCTGAGCGTGCACGCCCTGGCGCGCGACGCCGCCGGTTCCCCGATCGGTGCCGGCCGGCTCACCCCGGACGGCCGGATCGGGCGCATGGCGGTGCTGGCGGCCTGGCGCGGCAAGGGCGTCGGTGAAGCCCTGCTGCTGGCCCTGGTCGACCAGGCCCGGGCCCGGGGCTGGCGGGAGGTCGCGCTGCACGCGCAGCTGCCGGCCCGTGTGTTCTACACCCGGCAGGGTTTCCTGCCCGACGGTGAGGTGTTCGAAGAGGCCGGCATCGCCCACCAGCATATGCGGCTGGCCCTGTCCGGGCCGGTCGCGATCGCACGGGCCGACGAGGCGGTGGCGATCACCACCGCGCTGGTCCACCGCGCCCGTCGCCAGCTCTGGATCCACAGCCGCCAGCTCGACCCCGGCCTGCTCGATGCGCCGCCGGTGCTCGAGGCCCTGCGCCGCTACGCCACCGCCCGCCATGACAAGCAGGCGTGGCTGATCGTCCACGACAGCGCCGCCATCCGCCAGGCCGGCTCGCCCGTGCTGGGCCTGCTCCAGCGCCTGCCGAGCGTCTTCCGCGTGCGCGAGGTCAGTGACCCGATCGACCGCACCACCGCATCGGCCTGCCTGCTCAACGATGCCGGCGACTACTACTTTCGTCTGAGCGGCCATCCCTTCGATGGCGAGGCCGGGTTGGCCCAACCGGCACGTTCGCGACCGTTGCGGGAGGGTTTGCAGCGCGTATGGGAACGTTCGCGTGATTGCAGCGAACTTCGCGCGCTGGGCCTGTAGCTCACCCCACGCTCCCGAACCTGTCTGGGAATGACACCGCGGTCCCCGCACTGGACCGTACGGTGCCCCTTCCTGTCTCGATGGGGGTACAATTTGGGGTGTTAGATACCGCCCGCGCAGGGCTATTCACTTTTCCCTGCCGGATCATCGAAGCCTTACCCCACAAGCGAATCCGACTCTCCATCGTGGACAATCAACTGAAGCAGTTTGCGCAATCTTCGCAGCTCGCCGGCGGCAACGCCTCCTATATCGAGGATCTGTACGAGCAGTACCTCGTTTCTCCGGACAGTGTCGATCCCAAATGGAAGACCTACTTCGACGGCTTCCAGGGCCGCGAAGCCGGTGATATTCCGCACTCGGCCGTCATCGCCCACATTGCCGACGCCGCCAAGAAGGCCGTCAACAGCGGCACCGCCGCCGGTGCCGGCGACGAGCGCGAGCGCAATGTCGGCCGCCTGATCACCGCCTACCGTTCGCGTGGCCACCTCGGTGCCCGCCTGGACCCGCTGAGCCTGACCGCGCCGACCAATCCGCCGGATCTGGGCCTGCCGTTCCACAGCCTGTCGGAAAGCGACCTGGGCAGTGAGTTCAGCACCGGCGGTGTCGCCGGCCAGCCGCGCATGAAACTGCGCGACCTGCTGGAGCGCCTGAAGAAGACCTACACCGGCTCGATCGGTGCGGAATTCATGCACATCTCCGAGGTCGAGCAGCGCCAGTGGCTGTACCAGCGCCTGGAAATGGCCGGTGGCAACTACAACCTGGACGCAGAGACCCAGCGCCGCACTCTGGAGCGCCTGACGGCTGCCGAGGGTCTGGAACGCTACCTGCACACCAAGTACGTCGGCCAGAAGCGCTTCTCGCTGGAAGGCGGCGATTCGCTGATCCCGATGATGGACACCATCATCCGTGACGCCGGCAAGGATGGCGTCAAGGACGTGGTGATCGGCATGGCCCACCGCGGCCGCCTGAACGTGCTGGTCAACACCCTCGGCAAGAGCCCGCGCAAGCTGTTCGACGAGTTCGAAGGCAAGTTCGAGCACGACGACCACGCCTCCGCCGGCGACGTGAAGTACCACATGGGCTTCTCGGCCGACGTCGCCACCGCCGGTGGTGCCGTCCACCTGGCCCTGGCGTTCAACCCGTCGCACCTGGAAATCGCCGACCCGGTCGTGGCCGGCAGCGTCCGTTCGCGCCAGGAACGCCGTGGCGACACCGCCCGCAAGCAGGTGATGCCGATCCTGATCCACGGCGACGCGGCCTTCGCCGGTCAGGGCGTGGTGATGGAGCTGTTCCAGATGTCCCAGGCCCGCGGCTTCGCCGTCGGCGGCACGGTGCACATCGTGGTCAACAACCAGGTCGGGTTCACCACCTCCAACCCGGAAGACTCGCGTTCCACGCTGTACTGCACCGACGTGGCCAAGATGATCGCCGCGCCCGTGCTGCACGTGAACGGCGATGATCCCGAAGCGGTCGTGTTCGCCGCCAAGCTGGCCTTCGAGTTCCGCCAGAAGTTCAGCAAGGACGTGGTCATCGATCTGATGTGCTACCGCCGCTGGGGCCACAACGAGGCCGACGAACCGGCGATCACCCAGCCGCTGATGTACCAGGTGATCCGCAAGCACCAGACCACCCGCGAGCTGTACGCCGCGTCGCTGGAAGCTGCCGGCGTGATCGAAGCCGGTGGTGGCAAGGCGCTGGTCGATGCGTACCGCAACAAGCTCGATGCCGGTGAAGTCACCACCGAGCTGGCCCAGGTCGAGAAGACCCCGGCCACCAGCAAGATGTACGTCGACTGGCCCAAGCTGCTCAACGGCAAGCTCTCCGATGCCATCACCACTGCGGTGGGCATGGAGAAGGTCAAGCAGCTGGCGCAGATGATCAACACCGTGCCGGAAGGCGTGGAACTGCATTCGCGCGTGGCCAAGGTCTACGACGACCGCCGCAAGATGGCCGCCGGCGAGATCCCGGGCGACTGGGGCTTTGCCGAGAACCTGGCCTACGCCACGATCCTCGACGAAGGCAACAACCTGCGCCTGGTCGGCCAGGACGTCGGCCGCGGTACGTTCACGCACCGCCACGCGATCCTGCACGACCAGAAGACCGACAACTACTACCTGCCGCTGCGTCAGCTGGTCGAGTCGCCGGAACAGGCCACCATCATCGATTCGCTGCTCAGCGAAGAAGCAGTGATGGCCTATGAGTACGGCTTCTCCACCACCGATCCGAACACCCTGTGCATCTGGGAAGGCCAGTTCGGCGATTTCGCCAACGGCGCCCAGGTCGTGATCGATCAGTTCATCGCTGCCGGCGAAGCCAAGTGGGGCCGCATCACCGGCCTGACCCTGCTGCTGCCGCATGGTTACGAAGGCCAGGGCCCGGAGCACAGCTCCGCGCGTCTGGAGCGTTTCCTGCAGCTGTGTGCGCTGGAGAACATGCTGGTGTGCGTGCCGTCGACCCCGGCGCAGGCCTACCACATGCTGCGTCGCCAGATGCGCATGACCACCCGCAAGCCGCTGATCGTGATGTCGCCCAAGTCGCTGCTGCGCCACAAGCTGGCCGTGTCGACCTTGGACGAACTGGCCAACGGCGAGTTCCAGCACCTGATCGGCGATGCCAAGGCAGACGCCAAGAAGGTCAAGCGCGTGGTGCTGTGTTCGGGCAAGGTCTACTACGACCTGCTGGAAGACCAGACCAAGCGTGGCCAGGACGATGTCGCCATCATCCGCGTGGAACAGCTGTATCCGTTCCCGCGCGTGGCGCTGGCGGCCGAGCTGAAGAAGTACGGCAAGGCGGCCGATGTGGTGTGGTGTCAGGAAGAACCGCAGAACCAGGGTGCCTGGTACCAGATCCGCCACCACCTGCAGGCCTGCCTGGCCGATGGCCAGAGCATCCATTACGCAGGTCGCGCCCGTTCGGCATCGCCGGCCGCTGGACACATGGCTGACCACATCATCGAACAGCAGAAGCTGATCGCCGATGCCCTGGTCAACCCGTTCAACGACTCGGTCGCTGAATAACTCTCCCCCTCATTCTAGAAAAGACAAACCAGGAAGCTCCCGCATGGCCACCGAAGTCAAAGCCCCGGTACTGCCCGAATCCGTCGCCGACGGCACCATCGCCACCTGGCACAAGAAGGTCGGCGATGCCGTCAAGCGCGATGAAAACCTGCTTGATCTGGAAACCGACAAGGTCGTCCTGGAAGTGCCGTCGCCGGTCGATGGCGTGCTGAAGGAGATCAAGTTCGAGGTGGGCGCCACCGTGACCTCCAGCCAGATCGTGGCCATCATCGAAGAAGGCGCCGTGGCCGATGCTCCGGCGCCGGCTGCTGAAGAGAAGAAGGCCGAGGCCGCCCCGGCCAAGGCCGCCGCTCCGGCAGCTGCTGCAGCGCCGGCCCCGGCTGCGAAGTCCGGCGCCGACGCCCTGCCCCCGGGCGCGCGCTTCACCGCCATCACCGAAGGCGTGAACCCCGCCGACGTGGACGGCACCGGCCGTCGCGGCGCGGTGACCAAGGAAGACATCGTCAACTTCGCCCGCAACGGTGGCGCCGGCAAGTCCGGTGGCGCACGTCCGGAAGAACGCGTGCCGATGACCCGCATCCGCAAGCGCATCGCCGAGCGCCTGATGCAGTCCAAGAACGGCACCGCGATGCTGACCACCTTCAACGAGGTCGACCTGTCCAAGGTCTCGGCCGCGCGCAAGGATCTGCAGGACGAGTTCGTCAAGGCCCACGGCATCAAGCTGGGCTTCATGAGCTTCTTCGTGAAGGCCGCCGCCAACGCGCTGCAGCGCTTCCCGCTGGTCAATGCCTCGATCGATGGTGACGACATCATCTATCACGGCTACTCGGACATCTCGATCGCCGTGTCGACCGAGAAGGGTCTGGTGACCCCGGTGCTGCGCAACGTCGAGCGCATGTCGTTCGCCGACATCGAAAAGACCATCGCCGACTACGCCAAGAAGGCCCGTGACGGCAAGCTGAGCCTGGAAGAACTGCAGGGCGGCACCTTCACCGTGACCAACGGCGGCACCTTCGGCTCGCTGCTGTCGACCCCGATCATCAACCCGCCGCAGAGCGCCATCCTGGGCATGCACGCCATCAAGGAACGTCCGATCGCCCAGAACGGCCAGGTCGTGATCGCGCCGATGATGTATCTGGCGCTGTCCTACGATCACCGCATCATCGACGGCAAGGATTCGGTCCAGTTCCTGGTGGACATCAAGAACCAGCTGGAAAACCCGGGCCGCATGCTGTTCGGCCTGTAAGACCTCCCACCCCTCCGCGCCTGCGCGGAGGGGTTCTGGTAAAGAAACAAGGAACTATCAATGGCTGAACAATTCGACGTCGTCGTCATCGGTGCCGGTCCGGCCGGCTACCATGCCGCCATCCGCGCCGCGCAGCTGGGTCTGAAGACCGCCTGCATCGACGCTGCGCTGGGCAAGGACGGCAAGCCGGCCCTGGGCGGCACCTGCCTGCGCGTGGGCTGCATCCCGTCCAAGGCGCTGCTGGATTCCTCGCGCCAGTTCTGGAACATGGGCCACATCTTTGGCGACCACGGCATCAGCTTCAAGGACGCCAAGATGGACGTCGAGGCGATGGTTGGCCGCAAGGACAAGATCGTCAAGCAGTTCACCGGCGGCATCGCCATGCTGTTCAAGGCGAACAAGGTCACCGCGTACTACGGTTTCGGTGAACTGCAGCCGGGCAACATCGTCAAGGTGAAGCAGCACGACGGCTCGGAAGTCGAGCTGAAGGGCACCAACGTCATCATCGCCGCCGGTTCGGATTCGATCGAACTGCCGTTCGCCAAGTTCGACGGCGAGACCATCGTCGACAACGTCGGCGGCCTGGACTTCACCGAAGTGCCGGCCCGCCTGGCCGTGATCGGTGCCGGCGTGATCGGCCTGGAACTGGGCAGCGTCTGGAAGCGCCTCGGTTCGGAAGTGACCATCCTCGAAGCGCTGCCGGACTTCCTGGCCGCGGCGGATGCCGAAGTGGCCAAGACCGCCTTGAAGGAATTCAAGAAGCAGGGCCTGGACATCCGCCTGGGCGCCAAGGTTTCCAAGGCCGACGTGACCGGCAAGGGCAAGAAGAAGGAAGTCGCCCTGACCTACACCGATGGTGAAGGCGAGAAGAACCTGATCGTGGACAAGCTGCTGGTGGCCGTCGGCCGTCGCGCCGCCACCAAGGGCCTGCTGGCCGAAGGCACCGGCGTCAAGATCAACGAGCGTGGCCAGATCGAAGTGGACGCGCACTGCCACACCGGCGTCAATGGCGTCTGGGCGGTCGGTGACTGCGTGCGCGGCCCGATGCTGGCACACAAGGGCTTCGAAGAAGGCATCGCCGTGGCCGAGCTGATCGCGGGCCTGCCGGGCCACGTCAACTTCGACACCATCCCGTGGGTGATCTACACCGAGCCGGAGCTGGCCTGGGTCGGCAAGACCGAGCAGCAGCTCAAGGACGAAGGCATCCCGTACAAGGCGGGCAGCTTCCCGTTCGCCGCCAACGGCCGTGCCGTGGCGATGATCGAGCCGACCGGCTTCGTGAAGGTCCTGGCGCATGCCGAGACCGACCGCATCCTGGGCATGCACCTGGTCGGCGCGAACGTCTCCGAGCTGGTGCACGAAGGTGTGCTGACCATGGAGTTCAGCGGTTCGGCGGACGACCTGGCGCGCATCTGCCACGCCCACCCGTCGCTGTCCGAAGTGGTGCATGACGCCGCGATGGCCGTGAGCAAGCGCGCGATCCACAAGGCCAACTGAGCCCTGTTGGTGGCGTAACGAAAAACCCCGCCTCGGCGGGGTTTTTTGTGGGCGGTCGGTGACGTCGCCCGCTGCCGCCGGGTAGTGCCGGCCACGGGCCGGCGCCACGCCAGGGGTAGTGGGGGGGCGGGGGAGGGGCACCGGAATAACCGG
>NZ_JBDJMB010000034.1:0-31652 GCF_039673645.1 Stenotrophomonas sp. TWI700
CCGGGGCGCCTAACCCCTGTGGGGTTCCGCCGGGGTCTGGGCGCCTTGCCCGCCGGGTGGGTCCCCACCCGCGGGGGCCACCCTCGCGAGGGGGCGCTCAGCGCGCGCCGAAGCGGGCGCGGCAGCCGCCGCTGACCCACAGGCTGCCGTTGCTGTAGCCCCAGCTGCGGCCTTCCACGCACGCCGTGCCGGACAGTTGCTGGACCAGTGCCGGACGTCCCTGGCGGTCGTCCCAGGCGCAGGTCTGCTGGCGCTTGTCGTTGCTGCTGCAGGTCACGCTGTAATTGCTGTTGCCGCCGCCACCGCCCCAGTTGCCGCCGCTGTTGCCGCGTGCTTCCGCGAACTCGCCGCGGCAGCCGCGGTTGACCCAGACCGCGCCATTGCGCACGCCCCAGGTCTGGCCCTCGACACAGGCCGTACCGGAGATCTGGCGGACCAGGGTCGCACTGCGCCAGCCGGTGTTGCAGCTCCGTTCGCGGTTGTCCTGGCTCTCGCAGCGGATCGTCGCGCCGGTGCCACCGCCGCCGCCGCCCCAGTTGCCGCCGTTGCCGCGGCCCTCGACGAACTCGGCGCGGCAGCCGCCGCTGACCCACACCGTCCCGTTGCGCGAGCCCCAGTTGCGGCCCTCGGTACAGGTGGTGCCGGAGATCTGGCGCGACAGCCGGGCGCTGCGCCAGCCGGTGTTGCAGACCCGCTCGCGGTTGTCCTGGCTTTCGCAGCGGACCGTGCCGCTGTTGCCCGGGCCGTTGCCGCCGCCATTCCAGCCGCCCCCGCTGCCATTGCCGCGCAGCGACGTGGCAATGTCCTGCTTGATCCGCGAGAAGTTCCAGCCCGAGTTGACCTGGGCCAGGTAGAAGCGCAGCTGGTCGTCCGGAATCCGGCGGCCATTGGACTGGTCGGCGTATTCCTGGGTGATGACCCGGCTGCGGTCGCTGCTGGACAGCTGCGACAGGTTTTCCGGGGCGTAGGCGCGGGTGCTCATCTGGGCCTGGGCGGCCGGGGCGGTACAGGCCAGTGCGGCGGCCAGGCAGGCAACGGTCAGACGTCTGTTCATGGCGGCATCCCTTGCGGTCGTTGGTGCGCGGACTATAGGGAGAGTCGGGGTTCAAAAGGCGTGATGCCGCCCGGACGGGCCATCCGGGGCCCCCGGGCCGGCACATGGCGCGGGGGATTTGCCCCGGCCGGGCCGACCCCGCAGAATAAAGGGCTGTCCGGCGCAACCTGGTGCCGGCATTCTCCTGCGGAGCTTTACCCCCATGCGTACCCACTTCTGTGGCCTGGTCGACGAGACCCTGATTGGCCAAACCGTTACCCTCGCCGGCTGGACCGACGTCGCCCGCAACCAGGGCGGCGTGTGCTTCATCGATCTGCGCGATCATGAAGGCATCGTGCAGGTGACGGTGGAAGTCGACAACGCGGCCGTGTTCGCCGTGGCCGCCAGCCTGGGCTATGAGGACGTGCTGCAGGTGGAAGGCGTGGTGCGCGCGCGCCATGCGGCCAACGACAAGCTCCGCACCGGCAAGGTGGAAGTGATCGCCACGGCCATCACCATCCTCAACAAGGCCGAGCCGCTGCCGTTCCACGCGCACGAGAACCCGGGCGAGGAAACCCGCCTGAAGTACCGTTACCTGGACCTGCGCCGCCCGGAAATGCAGCGCATGCAGCGCACCCGCATCAAGCTGGTGCAGGCCCTGCGCCGCCACCTGGACGCCACCGGCTTCCAGGACATCGAAACCCCGATCCTGACCAAGGCCACCCCGGAAGGCGCCCGCGACTTCCTGGTGCCGGCGCGCATGCACCCGGGCGAGTTCTACGCCCTGCCGCAGAGCCCGCAGCTGTTCAAGCAGATCCTGATGGTGGCCGGCTTCGACCGTTACTACCAGATCGCGCGCTGCTTCCGCGACGAGGCCCTGCGCGCCGACCGCCAGCTGGAATTCACCCAGCTGGACATGGAGTTCGCCTTCGTGCGCGAGCAGGATGTGCAGGACTTCGTCGAGAACATGATCCGCGCCATCTTCAAGGAAGTGGTGGACGTGGAGCTGGCCGCCAGCTTCCCGCGCATGACCTGGGCCGAGGCGATGCGTCGCTATGGCTCGGACAAGCCGGACCTGCGCATCGCGCTGGAGCTGGTGGACGTGGCCGAGCTTGTCAAGACCAACGAATTCCCGGTATTCACCGCCGCCGCCAACGATGCCGATGGCCGCGTGGCCGCGCTGCGCGTTCCGGGCGGTGCCAGCCTGTCGCGCAAGCAGATCGACGAATACGCCGCGCATGCCGCCAAGTACGGCGCCAAGGGCCTGGCCTACATCAAGATCGGCGAGAGCGGTGAAGTCAGCTCGCCGATCGCCAAGTTCTTCAGCGAAGAGGCCTTCGCCGCGCTGGTCGCCCACGTCGGTGCCGGCAACGGCGACATCGTGTTCTTCGGCGCCGGTGGCTACAACAAGGTCTCCGACTTCATGGGCGCCCTGCGCCTGAAGGCCGGCAGGGACTTCAACCTGGTCACCGCCGGCTGGGCACCGCTGTGGGTCACCGACTTCCCGATGTTCGAGTACGACGACGAAGCCCAGCGCTACGTCGCCCTGCATCACCCCTTCACCGCCCCGGCGGTGGACGACATCGCCGACCTGCGCGCCAACGCCAGGACCGCCGTGTCGCGCGGCTATGACATGGTGCTCAACGGCAACGAGATCGGCGGCGGCTCGATCCGTATCCACCGTTCGGACATGCAGAGTGCGGTGTTCGAGCTGCTGGGCATCGGCGCCGAAGAGGCCGAGGGCAAGTTCGGCTTCCTGCTCGATGCGCTGCGTTTCGGCGCGCCGCCGCACGGTGGCATCGCGTTCGGCATCGACCGTATCGCCGCGCTGATGGCCGGTACCGAGTCGATCCGCGACGTCATCCCGTTCCCGAAGACCACCGGCGCGCAGTGCCTGATGACCGGCGCGCCGTCGCCGATCCCGGACGAGCAGCTGGCCGAAGTGCACGTGCAGGTCCGCCCGCGCGCCGTCAAGGAATAAGCCGGGACGCGCCGGCTCGCGGTCGGCGTCGACACGTGGCAGGTACCGACCGGTGGTCGGTGCCTGCTGCGGATCCTGCCCGCCATGATCGACATGTTCGAGGGTCGTGGGGCGCCATCGCCGCCACGTTCAGGTAAATTGGCCGTTCTCGCCGATGCCGATGCTCCCGCCGTGACCCCAGGCCGCTACACCATCCGCCGCGCCACCCCGGACGACGCCCAGACCCTGTCGGTGCTGGCCACGCGCACGTTCGTGGAAACCTTCGGCCATCTGTACCCGGCCGAGGACCTCCAGGCCTTCCTCGATGAGGCGTACCCGGCGCAGCGCCAGCGCATCATTCTTGAACACCCCGATTACGCGGTCTGGCTGCTGGAGCTGGACGGTGTCGCCGTGGGCCATGCCGCCGCCGGTCCCTGTGGCCTGCCGCATGCCGAGGTGCAGCCCGGCGATGGCGAGCTCAAGCGCCTGTACCTGATCAAGGACCAGCAGAGCTGTGGCTGGGGCAGCCGCCTGTTCGAAACCGCGCTGGCCTGGCTGGAACGCGAGGGACCGCGCACGCTGTGGCTGGGCGTGTGGTCGGAGAACTTCGGCGCGCAGCGTTTCTACGCCCGCTACGGCTTCAGCAAGGTCGGTACCTATGAGTTCCCGGTCGGCAAGGTGCTCGACCTGGAGTTCATCCTGCGCCGCCCGCCCACGGCGGCCTGAGCGCGACGCCTTCAGAGCCCGCAGCGGCTTCACCTGCCGTTGTCCGGTCCATTCGTCTAATGACGCTGTTTCCTTCTGCAGGCGCCCCGCCCAACGGGCTAGGCTGACACCATGAATCCCCCTGTTTTACTGCTGCACGGCATCTGGAACGCACGCGCCTGGGTCGGCCCCCTGGCCTGGCGCCTGCGCGCCCGTGGCTTCGCCGTGGATACCTTCGGCTATTCGAGCGTGTTCGGCGGCCCGGACGTGGCCGTGCCCCAGCTGCTGGAGCGGCTCCAGGGCAGTGGCCCGGTTTCCCTGGTCGGCCACAGCCTGGGCGGGCTTGTCGCGCTGGAGGCCCTGCGGCGGGCGCCCGACCTGCCGGTGTCGCGGGTGGTATGCCTGGGTTCGCCGCTGCGCGGCAGCGTGACCGCGCGCTCGTTGAGCGATCACGGCTGGTCGCTGGCGCTCGGCCGCAGCTCGGAACTGCTGCTGGATGGCCTGCCGGCGTGGGAGGGCAGGGCGCAGGTCGGGCTGATCGCCGGCTCGGTCCCGCACGGCCTGGGCAGCCTGCTCGGCGCCTGTGGCGATGCCTCCGATGGCACCGTGGCGCTGGATGAGACGCAGTTGCCGGGCCTGGCCGACCACTGCGTGATCCCGGCCAGCCACAGCGGGCTGGTGTTCTCGCCCGATGCCGCGCGCCAGACCGCTGCGTTCCTGCGCGATGGCCGGTTCCGGCGCGATGATGCGGCCCACGCCGCCTGAGCGGGCTGGGCACTGACACGGGCCGGCCGGCGGATCAGGTAGAATTCGCGCCCTGTTCCTGACAGAAACACGAGAGTCACCCCATGGGTAGAGGCCCCTCCATCGAGAACCGCAAAAACGCGTCTGACGCGAAGCGCGGCAAGATTTTCACCAAGATCATCCGCGAGATCGGCGTAGCCGCGCGCGGCGGTGGAGGCGACCCCAACAACAACCCGCGCCTGCGCGTGGCCATGGACAAGGGTCTGTCCTCGAACATGTCCAAGGACGTGATCGAGCGCGCCATCAAGAAGGCGACCGGTGAGCTGGAAGGCGTCGAGTACGAAGAGATCCGCTACGAGGGCTATGCGCCCGGTGGCGTGGCCGTGATCGTTGACTGCCTGACCGACAACCGCGTGCGCACCGTGGCCGATGTCCGCCATGCGTTCAGCAAGTGCGGCGGCAACATGGGCACGGAAGGCTCGGTGTCGTTCATGTTCAAGCGCCTGGGCGTGCTGCACTTCGCCGCCGGTGCGGACGAAGAAGCCGTCACCGAAGCGGCGATCGAGGCCGGCGCGGACGACATCGTGGTCTACCCGGAAGATGGGGCGATCGACGTGGTCACCGCGGCCGACAGCTACCACGCGGTCAAGGATGCGATGACAGCCGCCGGGTTCACGCCCGACCACGCCGAAATCACCTACCGCGCCGACAACGACATCCAGGTCGAGGGCGACACCGCCCTGCAGGTCAAGAAGCTGCTGGACATGCTCGAAGACCTGGACGACGTGCAGGATGTGTTCTCCAACGCCGACCTCGGCGCGGACGCCTACGCCTGAGCGGGCGCTTCATCGGTCGCTTTGCGCGACCGGTGAGCGGACAATGCGGACCATGATGACCCCAGGCGTTCCCCGTTATCCCCGCCGCATGTGTCCCTCCCGGGCCGCGGGCGGCCGTGTGCGTGCCGCATGACGCGCATTCTTGGCATCGACCCCGGTTCGCAGCGCACCGGGGTGGGCATCATTGATGTGGACGCCGCCGGCAAGGTGGTGCACGTGCATCACCTGCCGCTGGTCCTGCTGGGCGCCGACGACTTCCCGCAGCGGATGAAGCTGCTGGTGGTCGGCCTGACCGCCCTGGTCGAGGAATACCGCCCCGACGAAGTGGCCATCGAAAAGGTGTTCATGGCGCGCAATCCGGATTCGGCCCTGAAGCTGGGCCAGGCGCGCGGCGCGGCGATCTCGGCCGTGGTGATGCGCGACCTGCCGGTCAGCGAATACGCTGCCACCGAGATCAAGCTGGCCGTGGTCGGCCGCGGTGGCGCGGAAAAACAACAGGTCCAACACATGGTCGGGCTCATGCTCAACCTGAAAACCAAGCTGCAGGCCGACGCCGCCGATGCGTTGGCCGTGGCGATCACCCACGCCCATGTCCGGGCCACGGCGCTGCGCCTGGGCGTCAATGCGCGCCAGGCCTGGAGCCGGAAATGAGGAACACTGCATGATTGGTCGTCTGCGCGGGATCGTGGCCTACAAGGCGCCGCCGTGGCTCATGGTCGACGTCAATGGCGTCGGTTACGAACTGGAGGCGCCGATGAGCACCTTCTACGACCTGCCCGAGCTGGGTCGCGAGGTCACCCTGTTCACCCATTACGCGCAGAAGGAAGACAGCGTCTCGCTGTACGGCTTCCTGCGCGAGGGCGAGCGCCGCCTGTTCCGCGATGTGCAGAAGGTCAGCGGGATCGGCGCCAAGATCGCGCTGGCGGTGCTGTCCGGCGTGAGCGTGGACGAATTCGCCCGCATGCTGCAGGCCGGTGACATCACCGCGCTGACCCGCATTCCGGGCATCGGCAAGAAGACCGCCGAGCGCATGGTGCTGGAGCTGCGCGACCGCGCCGCCAATTTCGGCGGTGGCGGCGCGCCGATCGCGGGTGCCGCACCGGCGACCGACCCGGTTTCCGAGGCGACCGTGGCCCTGCAGCAGCTCGGCTACAAGCCGGTGGAAGCGGCGCGCATGGCGCGCGATGCCAACGCCGAGGGCGACGATGTCGCCACCGTCATCCGCAAGGCCCTGCAGGCCGCGCTGCGCTGAGCCGCGCGCCTTTCCCTAGCTAACGACACCAACGACTGCATCCGCCCGGAGCCCCATGTCCACCACTTCCCCCCAGCACAGCGACGGCCAGACCCCGCACGGCCACGCGCCGGCGGCCGGCGGCATGGCGCTGATGATCGGCGCCATCGGCGTGGTGTTCGGCGATATCGGCACCAGCCCGCTCTACACGCTGAAAGAAGCCTTTTCTCCGCATTACGGCCTCACCAGCGACCATGACACCGTGCTGGGCGTGCTGTCGCTGGCGTTCTGGGCGCTGAACATCGTGGTGACGCTCAAGTACGTCACCATCATCATGCGCGCCGACAACGACGGCGAGGGCGGCATCATGGCGCTGATGGCGCTGACCCAGCGCACCCTGCGCAACGGGTCGCGCTCGGCCTATGTGGTCGGCATCCTCGGCATCTTCGGCGCCTCGCTGTTCTTCGGCGACGGCGTAATCACCCCGGCCATCTCGGTGCTGGGTGCGGTCGAAGGCCTGGAGGTCGCGGCGCCCGGGCTGCATGCGTTCATCGTGCCGATCACGGTGGTGGTGCTGCTGGCGGTGTTTGCCGTACAGCGTTTCGGCACCGAGAAAATCGGCAAGCTGTTCGGGCCGATCACCTCGATCTGGTTCATTTCGCTCGCCGCGATCGGCATCTGGAACATTGTCGACGCCCCGGAAGTGCTCAAGGCCTTCAACCCGATGTGGGCGCTGCGCTTCTTCATGGAGCACGGCTGGCACGGCATCTTCATCCTCGGCGCGGTGGTGCTGGCCGTCACCGGTGGCGAGGCGCTGTATGCGGACATGGGCCATTTCGGCGCCAAGCCGATCCGCCATGCCTGGTACTTCTTCGTGCTGCCGTGCCTGGTCCTGAACTACCTGGGGCAGGGCGCGCTGGTGCTCAACAACCCCGAGGCGGTCAAGAACCCGTTCTTCGAAGCGGTGCCGGACTGGGCGCTGTACCCGATGATCATCCTCGCCACGATGGCCGCGGTGATCGCCTCGCAGTCGGTCATCACCGGGGCGTTCTCGGTCTCGCGCCAGGCCATGCAGCTGGGTTACATCCCGCGCATGCGCATCACCCATACCTCGCACGACACCATCGGGCAGATCTACATCCCGGGCATCAACTGGGGCATCGCGGTGATGGTGATCGGGCTGGTGCTGGCCTTCCGCAGCTCCTCCAACCTGGCGGTGGCCTACGGCATCTCGGTCTCGGCGACCATGCTGATCGATACCCTGCTGCTGGCGCTGGTCGCCCGTGCACTGTGGCCCAAGGCCCGCAACTGGATCATCCCGCTGTGCGTGGTGTTCTTCGTCATCGACCTGGGCTTCGTGATCGCCAACGGCGCCAAACTGCTGCAGGGTGCGTGGTTCCCGGTGGTGCTGGGCATCGTGCTGTTCACCATGATGCGCACCTGGCGGCGTGGGCGCGAGCTGCTGCGCGATGAGATCCGCAAGGACGGCATCCGCATCGACACCTTCCTGCCGGGCCTGATGCTGGCTCCGCCGGTGCGGGTGCCGGGCACCGCCGTGTTCCTGACCGCCGACCCCTCGGTGGCCCCGCATGCGCTGATGCACAACCTCAAGCACAACAAGGTGCTGCACGAGCGCAACGTGTTCCTGCACGTGGTGACGCTGCCGGTGCCGTACGCGCCCTCGGGCCAGCGCCTGAAGATCGAGTCGGTGGGCGATGAGTTCTACCGGATCTACGTGCGCTTCGGCTTCATGGAGACCCCGGACGTGCCGCTGGCGCTGATGCGCTCGTGCGACCACGGCGGGATCTACTTCGACCCGATGGACACCACGTTCTTCGCCAGCCGCGAGACCATCGTGGCCACCGCCAATCGCGGCATGCCGATCTGGCGCGACAAGCTGTTCGCGCTGATGCACCGGAATGCGGCACCGGCGACCGGGTTCTTCCGGATTCCGGGTAATCGGCTGGTCGAGCTCGGGGCGCAGGTGGAGATCTGACCGGACGGCCGACCAACGGTCGGCCGCTACCCCGCGGTTTGCGATGCAAACCGTGGGCCCCGGCGGCATTCCCCCTTATCCCCGCGCCTTTGGCGATGCGTTCCCGGTAGTGCCGGCCGCTGGCCGGCTCCTCATGACATCTGCATCGCGCGGCGCCGGCCAGCGGCCGGCACCATTGGGCGCGGATCGCGCCGCTTTTGCCGCATAATTGCCGAATGACCGACGACCGCATCATTGCCGCCGGTGCCACCCGCGAAGACGAGGGCACCGACGCCAGCATCCGCCCCAAGCGCATGGCCGATTACCTGGGCCAGGCGCCGGTGCGCGAGCAGCTGTCGATCTACATCGAGGCGACCAAGGCCCGTGGCGACGCGCTCGATCACGTGCTGATCTTCGGGCCGCCGGGCCTGGGCAAGACCACCCTGAGCCATGTGATCGCCAACGAGCTGGGGGTCGCGCTGCGCGTCACCTCCGGCCCGGTGATCGAAAAAGCCGGTGACCTGGCCGCGCTGCTGACCAATCTGCAGCCGCACGACGTGCTGTTCATCGATGAAATCCACCGCCTCTCGCCGGTCGTGGAAGAAGTGCTGTACCCGGCGATGGAAGATTTCCAGATCGACATCATGATCGGCGAGGGCCCCGCGGCCCGCTCGATCAAGATCGATCTGCCGCCGTTCACCCTGATCGGCGCGACCACCCGTGCAGGCCTGCTGACCGCGCCGCTGCGCGACCGCTTCGGCATCGTGCACCGGCTGGAGTTCTATACGCCCGAAGAGCTGACGAAGATCGTCCGGCGCTCGGCCAGCATCCTCAACATCGACTGCACCGCCGAAGGCGCGGCCGAGATCGCACGGCGTTCGCGCGGTACCCCGCGTATCGCCAACCGCCTGCTGCGCCGCGTGCGCGACTTTGCCCAGGTGAAGGCCGCCGGCCACATCGACCAGGACGTCGCCCAGGCCGCGATGCAGATGCTCAAGGTGGACCCGGAAGGCTTCGACGAGCTGGATCGGCGCCTGCTGCGGACCATGGTCGACTACTTCGACGGCGGCCCGGTCGGCATCGAATCGCTGGCCGCGGCCCTGTCCGAAGAACGCGGCACGCTGGAAGACGTGGTCGAGCCGTACCTGATCCAGCAGGGGTTCCTGATCCGGACCGCGCGGGGCCGCATGTGCACGCACAAGGCCTACCGGCACATGGGCCTGAAGCCGAAAAACCCGCCGGCCGACCTGTTCGCGGAGGTCCCGGATGTCGGTTGATCCCCGGGTTGAGCCGCGATTCAGTTGGCCGACACGCATTTACTGGGAAGATACCGATGCTGGCGGGGTCGTATACCACGCCCGCTACGTGGCCTTCATGGAACGGGCGCGCACCGAATGGATGCGTGCACTGGGGTATGGTCAGGAGCGCATGCGCTGCGACCACGGCCTGGTGTTCGCGGTGCGCAGCATGACCATGGATTTCCTCAAACCGGCGCGCCTGGATGATGCGCTGGATGTCACCGCCACGCTGGTGCAGTGCAAGCGCGCCAGCATGGTGTTCGCCCAGGCCGTGTGCCGGGGCGACCAGACACTGCTGACCGCGCAGGTGAAGATCGCCGCGCTCGATGCAACCACCTTCAAGCCGCGTGGCATGGATGACGCACTGCATGCCGCGCTGAAACACCTCGAATTTCCAGAATCCGCACACTGAGGAACAACGGATGATCGCAATGCTCCTGGCCCTGCAGGCCACGGTGACCGAAGCGCTGCCGCAGGAAGTCACCAGCGCCGCGGCGCAGACTGTCGCCCAAGCCGCGCATGGCGGTGGCATCAATTACCTGGACCTGATGATCAAGGCCAGCATCCCGGTGAAGATCATCGTGCTGCTGCTGTTGGCCGGCTCGTTCATCAGCTGGGTGATCATCTTCCGCAAGGCGCGCGTGTTCAACGCCGCCAACCGTGAGGCCGACGAGTTCGAAAGCCGCTTCTGGTCCGGCGCGGACCTGGGCAAGCTGTACAGCGCGGCGACCGACCGCAACCGCAAGGTCGGCGGCCTGGAAGCGATCTTCGAAGCCGGTTTCCGCGAGTTCACCCGCCTGCGCGACAAGCGTCGCCTGGATGGCCGGGCCCAGCTCGAGGGCGCCCAGCGCGCCATGCGCACCACCTATACGCGTGAAGTGGACCAGATGGAGCGCAGCCTGGAGCTGCTGGCCAACATCGGCTCGACCGCCCCGTACGTGGGCCTGGTCGGTACCGTGTTCGGCATCATGGTGACCATGCACGACATGATCAACAGCGGTGAGCAGGCCGGCATCGCCTCGGTTGCCCCGGGCATCTCCGAAGCCCTGTTCGCCACCGCGATCGGCCTGTTCGTGGCGATCCCGGCCGTGTGGGCCTACAACCGCTTCACCACCCGCGTGGAGCGCATGTCGGTGCGCTTTGAAACCTTCGCAGAAGAGTTCAGCTCGATCCTGCAGCGCCAGACCGCGGGCGACGAGTAAGCGCCCAGCACAGGAGTCCTGCCATGACCGCAGCCATTGGCCGCCGCAAGCGCCGAAAGCTCAAATCCGAAATCAACGTCGTGCCGTACATCGACGTCATGCTGGTGCTGCTCATCATCTTCATGGTGACCGCGCCGCTGCTCACGCTGAGCTTTGAAGTGGATCTGCCGACCTCCCAGGCCAAGGCGCTGGAGAGCAAGCAGGATCCCGTCGTCGTGTCCGTCCGCCTGGATGGCCAGCTCAGCCTGAAGCTGCCCGAGGCCAAGGACCCGGAGCCGATGGATGCGGCCCGCCTGCAGGCCCAGCTGTCCGCGCTTTCCTCGCAGGACAAGAACCTGCGCGTGATCGTCGCCGCCGACCGGGCCGTGGCCTATGAAAAGGTGGTCGCGGCCATGGACGTGATCAAGCGCGCCAACGTGGAAAAGGTGGGCCTGGCGACCGATGCACACTGAAGCCCTGCCACCGCAGCGCGCACGGGATGAGGAGTGGGGCCTGCCGATCGCGCTGGCGCTCGGCGTCCATCTGCTGCTGGCACTGATCTTCATCGCCGCCTGGTTGTGGTCGCCGCAACGCACCACCGAAGCGGCCGCCGGCGATCCGGCCATCGAAGCCAGCCTGCAGCTGTCCGCGTCCGAAGCCTCGGCCGCGCGCCAGGCCCTGCGTGCCTCCGAATCGCTGCCGGACCTGCCCGAGCCGGTCGCCGAGCCCGAGCCGATTCCGGAAGACACCGTGCCGCCGCCGCAGCCGTTGCCCGAGCCGCGCCCGCAGGACGCGCCGACCCCGCAGCAGTCGCAGGCGCAGGAGCGCATCGCCCAGCCCGACAAGGTCGACCAGGAAGCGGTCAACGCGCTGGCGATCTCGGCTGAAAAGGCCAAGCAGGAGCAGGAAGCCAAGCGCCGCCAGGAACAGATCGACCTGACCGAGCGCAAGCGCCAGGAACAGGCCGAGCAGAAGCTGCGCCTGGCCAAGCAGCAGGAAGAGGCGGAAAAGAAGAAGCTGGCCGAGCAGGAACAGAAGGCCAACGACGCCAAGGCCGATGCCGAGCGCGACAAGAAGCTGGCCGAGATCCGCCGCAAGCGGGCGCAGGCCGAGAACGAAGCCAAGCTGGCCGAGCAGAAGCTGCGCCAGGTCACCGCCGCGCGGGCCGCGAATGCCTCGGCCTCGACCGCCGGTGCCACCGGTGCGGCCAAGCCGGCGGCCGGGGCAGGGGGCACCAGCGACGACCTCAGCGCCAAGTACGCCGCCGCGATCCAGCAGAAGGTCTCCGCCCAGTGGACCCGGCCGGACTCAGTCCCGTTGGGCCAGCGCTGCCAGGTCTCGATCACCCAGATCCCCGGCGGGCAGGTCATCCAGGCCAAGGTCAGCGGCAACTGCCCGTTCGACGACGCCGGCCGCCACTCGATCGAGGCCGCCGTGCTGAACGCCCAGCCGTTGCCGTACCGCGGTTTCGAGTCGGTGTTTGCGCGCACGATCAATTTCACCTTCACCGCCCAGGATTGATCCCGGGCGGGACCCTGTCGTTAACGGCCTGTGAGTTTTGCGCAGTCAGTGACTCGGAATTCACACGGCCTTGGTTCATGATTGCGAAACTGTTCACCGCCGTCCTGTTATCCCTCGTTCTGGTTTCCCCCTATTGAGCGCTCAATGAAAAAGATGCCTCGCTGGCTTGCCGTTGTTGCGGCCCTGTTGTTGCCCTTTGCTGCCGTGGCGCAGCAGAAGGGGCTGGATATCGACATCATCGGCGGCAACGCCTCCGCCACGCCGATCACCGTCGTCCCCATGCCGTACCAGGGGTCGGCCGGTGCACCGCAGACCGATGTGGCCGCCGTGGTCCGTGCCGATCTGGACCGTTCGGGCCAGTTCCGCAACCTGCCTGAAGCGCAGATCGTCGAAAAGCCGACCCGCGGCAGCGAGATCCAGTTCGCTACCTGGCGGGCGCTGAAGCAGAACTACATCGTGGTCGGCCGCGTCATGGACGCCGGTGCCGGCGCCTACCGCGTCGAGTACGAGCTGTACGACGTGCCCAAGGGTGAGCGCCTGCTCGGCCTGGCGATGACCGCCCGTGGCAATGCCATGCGCGATGTCGCCCACCAGATGGCCGATGCCATCTATGAAAAGATCACCGGCGTGCGCGGCGCCTTCTGGACCCGCATCGCCTATGTCACCGCCAGCGGCAAGGGCGATGCCATGCGCTATGCGCTGATGGTGGCCGATTCGGACGGCTTCAATCCGCAGACCATCGTGCGCTCGGCCGAGCCGCTGCTCTCGCCCAGCTGGAGCCCGGACGGCAACAAGCTGGCCTACGTGAGCTTCGAGCGCGGCAACTCGGCGATCTACATCCAGAACATCTCCAGCGGCGCCCGTGAGCTGGTCACCAGCTTCCGCGGCATCAACAGCGCCCCGTCGTTCTCCCCGGACGGCCGTCGCCTGGCCCTGTCGCTGTCGCGCAGTGGCAACCCGGAGATCTACGTGATGGACCTGGGCAGCAAGCAGCTGACCCAGCTGACCAACCACTTCGCCATCGATACCGAGCCGACCTGGAGCCCGGACGGCAGCAGCGTCTACTTCACCTCCGACCGTGGCGGCCGCCCGCAGATCTACCAGGTGGCCTCCAGCGGCGGCAGCGCCTCGCGCGTGACCTTCCAGGGCAACTACAACGCCACCCCGAGCCTGTCCTACGACGGCAAGAAGCTGGTGGTCGCCCAAGGCAGCGGCAACACCTACAAGATCGCGATGATGGACAGCAGCACGGGCTCGGCCCGCTGGAACACGCTGTCGCCGGGGTCGCTGGATGAATCGCCGAGCTTTGCGCCCAACGCGAGCATGGTGTTGTACGCCGCCCGCGAGGGTGGTCGTGGAGTGTTGTACGCCGTTTCGGCCGATGCGCGCGTGCGCCAGCGGCTGGTTCTGGCAGACGGTGATGTTCGTGAGCCTTCTTGGTCGCCATACCGTACAAAGCGCTAACAGAGTGTTAAGATTTCGCCGTATTCATCCCTCATCCGGCTTTAGGAGCCTCAAAGGTATCGCCATGAACAAGACCACCCGCGTTCTGCTTGTCTCCCTGTTGTCCGTGGCCGCCCTGGCCGGTTGTTCCAAGAAGGTCAAGGAAACGCCTGTTGCCCCGGTTGATACCGGCAGCACCACCGCTCCGACCGGCCCGTCCACCTCCGGCCTGTACGGTCCGGGTGATCTGGATACCGATTCCTGCCTGCGCCAGCGCGTGGTGTACTTCGACCTGGACAAGGAAGAAGTGAAGCCGGAATTCCAGGCCATCATGGCGTGCCACGCCAAGTATCTGCGTGACCGTCCGTCCTCGCGCATGACCCTGCAGGGCCACACCGATGAGCGCGGTTCGCGCGCTTACAACCAGGCCCTGGGCGAGCGTCGTGGCAACGGCGTGTCCTCGGCACTGCAGGCCAACGGTGGCTCGGCTTCGCAGCTGACCGTCGTGTCCTACGGTGAAGAGCGTCCGGTCTGCACCGAGTCGGGCGAGTCCTGCTGGTCACAGAACCGTCGCGTCGAGATCGTGTACACGGCTCAGTAATAGATGCGCTTTCGATTTCTATCGATGATCGTTGCGGCAGCCCTCGTGGCTGCCGCACCGGCCAATGCGCAGCGCCAGAGTCTGGCCGACCGCGTCGGCGCGCTTGAGCAGCAGGCGAACAACAACCAGTCCAACATGGACATGCTCAATCAGCTGAATCAGCTGCGTACCCAGTTGCAGGCCCTGCAGTCGCAGGTCGAGCAGCTGCAGCACGACAATGAGCAGCTCAAGCAGTCCGCCAAGGACCAGTATCTGGACCTGGACAGCCGCCTGAACCGCCTGGAAGGTGGGGCCCCCGTGCTTCCCGCCGCCCCGGCCGCAGCCGCTCCCGCTGCCTCCCCGAAACCGGCAACGGCCGCTTCCGAGCGGCCGCCCTCCGTGCACGGCGATGCCGGCAGCCTGGCTGCCAGTGGCGACGAGCGCACGGCCTACAATGTCGCCTTCGATTCGCTCAAGGCCGGCAAGTACGATGACTCGGCGCAGCTGTTCATGAGCTTCCTCGAGCTGTATCCCAACGGCGTCTATACCCCCAACGCGTTGTACTGGTTGGGCGAAAGCTATTACGCCACCCGCAATTTCCCGCAGGCTGAGGCGCAGTTCCGCGACCTCCTCTCGCGCTACCCGACCCATGACAAGGCGTCCGGTGGCCTGCTCAAGATCGGCCTCTCGCAGTATGGCGAAGGCAAGGTCGACCAGGCCCAGGCGACCCTCGAACAGGTCGTGTCCACGTATCCCGGCTCCGACGCCGCGCGCACCGCGCAGGACCGTCTGCAGTCGATCCGGCTGGGTCAGCAGATCCGCTGAACCCGCCCCGGGCCGCTGGAGCGGCCGGGCCCGGTATACTGTCTGATCGCCAACCGGGCGCTGCCCGGTCCTCCGTGCCGGGCCATGCCCGGCTGTTGTCGTTTCCGAAGCCGTCCCCCAAGAATCACCGCCATGACCACGACCCTGTCCGCTGCCGCCGCTCTCCCCAGTGAGATCGTGCAGTCCCCGCTGCCGCGACTGAAGATCACCGAGATCTTCCTGTCCCTGCAGGGCGAAGCCGATACCGCCGGCTGGCCAACCGTGTTCGTGCGTCTGACCGGCTGCCCGCTGCGCTGCACCTATTGCGATACCGCCTACGCCTTCCATGGCGGCACCTGGTGGGACATCGACGCGATCGTGGAAGAAGTGCTGGCCCAGGGCGTCCACCACGTCTGCGTGACCGGTGGCGAGCCGCTGGCGCAGAAGCGCTGCCTGGTGCTGCTGGAGAAGCTCTGCGACGCCGGCCTGGACGTCTCGCTGGAGACCTCCGGTGCGCTGGATGTCAGCGGCGTGGATCCGCGCGTCTCGCGGGTGGTCGACCTGAAAACCCCCGGCTCCGGCGAAATGGCCCGCAACCGCCTGGAGAACCTGCCGCTGCTGACCAGGCGCGACCAGATCAAGTTCGTCCTGTGCAGCCGTGAGGATTACGAATGGGCCCGCGGCATGGTCCGCGAGCACCGGCTCAACGAGCGCAGCATGGTGCTGTTCTCGCCGAGCAAGAGCGAGGTCAGTCCGCGCGAACTGGCCGACTGGATCGTCGCCGACCGCCTGCCGGTCCGCTTCCAGATGCAGCTGCACAAGCTGCTTTGGGACGACGAGCCCGGAAGGTAACTCCGTCTCGACGTACCCTGATGTACCCGGCGCGGGACAGCGTGCTGGTTCCCCGCAAACCACCGGAAACACCCCATGAAAAAAGCAGTCGTCCTCCTGTCCGGCGGCATGGACTCCGCCGCCGTCGTCGCCATGGCCCGCGAACAGGGCTTCGCCGTCCACGCCCTGAGCGTGCGCTACGGCCAGCGCCACACCTCCGAGCTCGATGCCGCCGCCGCGGTCGCCAGCGCGCTGGGTGTGGTCGCCCACAAGACCGTCAACATCGATCTGCGCAGCATCGGCGGCTCCGCGCTGACCGACGACATCGACGTCCCCGAAGCGGGCGGCGAGGGCATCCCGGTCACCTACGTGCCGGCGCGCAACACCATCATGTTGTCCGTCGCGCTGGGCTGGGCCGAAGTGCTGGGCGCCAATGACATCTTCTGCGGCGTCAATGCGGTGGATTACTCCGGTTACCCGGATTGCCGCCCCGAATTCATCCAGGCGTTCCAGGCGCTGGCCAACCTGGCCACCAAGGCGGGCGTGGAAGGCGCCGGCATCCAGGTGCACGCCCCGCTGCAATTCCTGAGCAAGGCCGACATCGTGCGTGAAGGCGTCCGCCTGGGCGTGGATTTCGGCTTGACCGTGTCCTGCTACAACGCCGACGACCAGGGCCGCGCCTGTGGTCACTGCGACGCCTGCCGCCTGCGTGCGCAGGGTTTCACGGAGGCCGGCGTGCCGGACCCGACCCATTACGCGTGATGCCGGACGGGTACGCATGAGCGCCAAGATGCGTTAGAATGCGCACCCCCGGCGTCACGTCGGGGATGCAATGGGCCGTTAGCTCAGTTGGTAGAGCAGAAGACTTTTAATCTTTTGGTCGATGGTTCGAATCCATCACGGCCCACCATTGCATCAACAACTTAGGCGCCCGATGGGCGCCTTTTTTGTGTCTCCGGGAAAATTGCCGGAAAAATTCAGCGCTTGCGCGGTGGTTTCACGAGCGGCACTTCGTGGTCGTACAGCTGCCGCAACGCTTCGAACTTGTGCCCGGTCGCCGCCTTGTTCTCGCTGTCGGTGATGCCGCGATGCTTCAAGCCGTGCAGGGCGATCCGCTCCGACTCGGTGATCACGCCGACATGCATCGCTTCGGTGATGAGGCGTTGCCCCCGCTATCCACCGAGGACTTGCGATCGGGTTGCCCGAAGCAGGAACTGATCCTGCACGCGCGTAGGGGAACTGGCCGTTCGCAGCCGTTGCGGTTGCAGATTCGCTTGCGCCGATCCACGAGCTCGTCGCATGCCTCTCATCGCGACGGTGACGGCCTGGACAGGCCTGTGAGGCTACTGGTTGAACGAGGGCGGGGTGTTCTCGCGGTTGCGCTATCGAATTAATGTGCATACAATAAATGCCGTGGAGATCACCTACGACGCCGCCAAGAATGCCCGTAACGTGGAAGAGCGCGGTCTTTCTTTCGAGCAGGTGCAAGCGTTCGATTTCCAGAGCGCCCTGTTCGTCGTTGATGACCGAAAGGAGTACGGCGAGGTGCGTTACCGGGGGCTGGGATTGGTAGGCGAGCGGGTACACGCCCTGGTCTTCACCGAAACCCCCAAAGGCATCCGGGTCATCAGCTTCCGCAAGGCCAACAGACGAGAGGTGAAGAGCTATGAGCAAGCACAAGAACAGCGAAGCACCTGACAAGGACAATCCCGAATGGACCGCAGCCGATGCGGCCCGTGCGGTCGCGTTCACTCGGTTGCCGGCCGGGTTGCAGGGCAAGCTGCGTGGTCGCCCGAAGGCGGCTGAAACCAAGGAACGCATCACCATTCGGCTGTCGCCTGAGGTGCTGGATGCTTTCCGCGAAACCGGTGCTGGTTGGCAGACGAGGATCGACTCGGTGCTGAAGGACTGGGTAGTGGGGCGTAAGCCCAAGCGATCGGCGACGGAGCCGAAGCATGCGGCGGTCGCCAAGCGTGCCGTGGCCGCCAAGAGGTGATGCCCGGTGCGAAGTCGTCGGCCGGTATCCTTGTTCAGCGCTCGGGTGTATCCAGCGGTTCGAACACCGCAGCCACGAGATTGACCAGCAATGCCGCTGACCAGAGCAACAGAAGCAGCGGTACGCCGAGCAGGATGGCTACGAACAGGAGGGCGAGGGCGGTGATCATGGGCGAACGTTATCACGTCCACGGACCGCTTCTTACGACGGTTTGCGCACGTCAGGGATCGGCCCCGGGAGCGACCGGCCGTCCATCTCGGAGACCGGGAAATAGGCGTGGTTGCGTTCGATCGCCACGTCCTGCGCGGGCAAAAACTCGGCATTGATTGTTGGCGGCAATGCAGAAGCTTGGAGTCTTTCAATCGTCCAATGGGAAGGGCGCTACCGAGCTGCATCACAGCGAATTGCGCCTTTCACCGAGGCGCAGCAGGGCAACAACCGATGCCTGTCCATCGCCCGTACGCGCACGCTGTACCTCCCGACCTTGAGCACGACATGCCGCTTCCCGGAGAACGCGTGCATGCCGACGGTCGATCCGGAGCACTGCAATGTCACTGGTGATGGAAGTTCTGCAGACCGCCGTCGTCTTTGCGACGGTGCTGTCCCTGTTTGGTGTGCTGCTGCGCGCTCGGCATTGGCACGCCGGCAGGTCGGACGGCCTGGCCGGTTCCACACCTGTGCCCGACACCGGCGCAGTGCCTCCCAAGCGTCGGTCAGGTGCGCGTGGGCATCCGCGCAACGATGCGCAGCGATCGCAACAGGCACACCGCCGAGACCAGGCAGGCCGCGATCACCGTCAGCGACAACGGCAGGTGGAAGGCGCGGTGGCCGAATATGGCGAAGCCGAGGTGAATGACGAACGTCCCCATGCCCAGCGCCGCGCAGACCATCGCAAAGCCACGCGCCTTGCTGGTCTGCAGCAGCACGTGGCGGTAGCCGAGCAGCACCAGGCCGACGGCCAGCAGGTTGAAGACCAGGAAGCCCTGCACGCCACCGGGCAGCAGGAACATCTCCCACTCACGCCAGAACGCGGCGTCGATCTGATGGAGGATCAGGGCAAGCAGGGTGGCGAAGTAGCTTCTTTCCATGGGACAGGCGTTGCCGAAGGCCGCGAAGCTGCAGCGTACACAGTGTAGCGGCGCTCATCGTGTGCCTGCCTATGCGCCCGCTTCGCCGCGGTCCGGGTTCAATGCAGCGCGCTGTCGGCGCTATCGGCGATGAGCGCATCGATCAGGCGCTGCGCGCGGGCCCGTGCGCCTTCGCCACGACGCGGCGCGATCGGCAGGTCCGGACGGATGCCGGCCACCTCGTCACTGCCATCGGCACGCAGGCGCACGCAGTTCGGAACACGCAGGCGCAGATGCGAATGGGGTAGTTCAGGCATTGCCTGCGCACTCATGAAACCGCAGCCGTACCCTCCGCTGTGCGTCCCGATGATGCGGGCAATGTGGTTGTCCTGCATCCGCGCGGCGAACATCTCGGCGGAGGAGGCCGTCTTCGCATTGGTGAGGACATACACCGGGCCTTTCCAGGCGCCCCAGTGCTCGCGCAGATCCTGTGACCAATCCAGGCGGTGCGCGATGAGGAAATCATCGAGGGTGTCCACGGCAGGGCTCGGCAACGGGCCGCCGGAGGTACCTGCAGGCACCAGGCGCCGGCACGTGGGGCCGTTCCAGTCGTGCTGTACCTGCCAGGCCCAGGACAGATCGCAGGCAGGCAGTGCCGCGGCCTGCCGCGAGGCCTGGAACGCCCGCCGCTCTGTAGTGAGAAGGCTGCGCGCTGTGGCGTTGGGGCGGTGATTGCGCAGTGCGTCGTCGAGCCGCTCGAATTGTTCGTCCAGATAGGGCTTGCCGGCCGGGGACTGGCTGACCTGGAGCACGGCCGAGGCCACCGGCTGCGGGGTGAACAGCCGCGCCAGCGTATCGCCACTGTCGTCGCCCCCCGGGTTGTCGCCGACATCCACCAGCACGGCGTCCACCCCGTCCTGTTGGAAACGCCGCAGGCTGGCAGCGATCACCGCGACCCAGCCTTGGGCCAGGGTGCCGCGCATGTCGTCGGTGGAGTCCGCATGCCGCAGTTGCGACCACAGTGCGTGGCAGAGACCCGGATAGCGCAGGGCGTCGAACTCATGCAGGCGCAGCAGCCCGATCGTGTGCCCATCCGGCAGCGCGAGAATGCCGGCGCGCAGCACAGGATCGGGGTCGTCGTTGAGTGGGTGGTAACCGGCCAGCGTTTCCAGCGGCAGGCTGAAGTCATGCCGGCCTTCATCGGCAACGCCGAGCGCGGCACACCCTGCGCTCGCGCCCAGCGTGCGCGGGTCGACGGCAGTGGGCGAGGCCGTGTCGGACGCCTGTTCAAGCGGGTCGAGCAGGCTGAGGTGACCATCCTGGAACCCGGCCAGGAAAGTGCGCAGGGCTTGGCGCGCCTGTTTATCCGTACGTGCTTCAGCCAGCGCACGCTGCGCCGCGGCATCCAGGGCGGGAAGATCCACGCCGCTTTGTGGCGAGGCGACCCATGCCAGATGCGCGTAGTCCTGCTCCAAGGCGCGCTTGAGCGCCACATGGTCGGCCTGCCAGGCACTGCGATCGAATGCCGGCGTGGCAACGGATGCCCCCGGCGCGGCGACGCCCAGCATCGCGAGCATGAATACAATGCCACTCATCCCTGCCATACAGCCTCCTTGCGACCCGGCGCAGTGCCGCACGGGGCAAGGGTGACGGGATCGTGTGTGCGATCGATTCCGGCCGATCGTAGCCAATGCGCGTGTTCCCCGGAAGTCCCGGTGTCGCATCACGCCACCGTCCCCACGACGGGCGCACGATCAGGTCATACCCGGCCCCAGTGGGCCCACGATCCCACGGAGCGGTGTGATGAGTACCGTCCAATCCGGCCACGCGATACGCGAACTCAACCAGATCATCGGCATCGCGCGCGATGGCCACGACATCTACGCCAGAGCCGTCGCCGACGACGGGACGCAGGATCCGCAGCTGAACGCGCTGATGATGCGGATGGCCGCCGCGAAAATCCAGGTCATCGATGGGGTCACGCGGCTGGTGCGCGACGCCGGTGGTCAGCCCGCCCGCCACGGTACCCTGGCCGGCAGCCTCCGTGGCGGCTTCGGCAGGTTGGGTACCGTACTCGGGGATGCGGGCATCCAGTACGCCAGCGAGAGCCAGGCAGCCGAAGCGCGTCTGGTGAGGGCACTCGACGTGGCCGCGCGCGATGGCGCACTGACGGCGCACGCGCGACGAACGCTCAACGGCATGCTGCTCGAGACGCGACTCGGTTGGGACGACATGCGCCAGCAGGTAGATGACCTGCGGGGCCGGGATGTGTAGTAACACACACACCGAAACCAACACCTTCAAAGAAGCACGCGCATGCGCAGCGTCGCGAATCGACAGCGTCGCGAATGAGCTTCGTAGTGAAGATGCAAGAGGTTGAAGGACGCCAGAAGTTGAAGGATGCCAGAGGGCGCCGACTACGCTTGGGCGCCGTCTGCATGTGAGGGCTGCGCGGATGCGCAGCCCTACCATGCGGCAGACGAATTACTTCTGCTGCGGCTTGTTGCCTGCGTCAGGGGCGTTCCTGGTGTCCTGTTCCTGCTTCTGCTGCTTGGCCTGCGCGTCCTTGCGATCCTGTTCGGACTGCGGGCCTTTCTGTGCAGCAGCGGCATTCTTGACGTTGTTTTCGTTGTTCTGCATGTTGGACATGGTGTGACTCCAAGGCGACGTGATGTCGCAACCCCAGCGTGGACCTGCCGCTGTTACGCGAGGGTCGCACTGGGATGAGCATGGGGTCAGGGTCGTCTCATGTTGAAATGGAACGCCAGACGGATGTGATCGCCCAAGACGGATGTGATCGCCCAAGACGGATGTGATCGCCGATGGCGTTCCGGATACACGACTGGGCTTCACCTTGGACGGGTCTGAAAATGCTCTCCCTTCCTGTACTCATATCCCGTCAGGTTCCATCGGCCACCGTGGCCCGTGCGGGGCTGAACCCACCTGTAGGTCCAGGACTGAAACGTGCCATCGGGAAGCGTGTTCTCGACCTTGTACTCTTCTCCCGGGAGGCCTCTTTCCGGGAGCCTGCCGGGCGGCTGGGGGGTGCTGGAGAGGGCGTTCGATATCCCATCATCGAACAATTGCATTCTCTCGGTAGTGACCGTTCCCCGCCCCACGGGAGCGTGGTCCGGAGAGACCGTCGCAATCCAGTCGAGTAGCTCCCCGGCTTGGACGTCCTCACTGGCGTATGTCCGCGTTGGGACGACGACCGTAGACAGGTGGGGCGACGATCCGGCGGCCGACGCCGTCGATGATGTCCCTGTTGAAGAGAGCAGGGCGATCAGTAAAGTGAAAAGTGCGGATTTCATATGCGTTCCCGTTTTTGATGTCCAAGGCTGGCAACTTGGATGGTTCCGCAGAACATCGTCGATGTTCATCAGGGAACGCCGTCGTCTTCGGGTGTGAAATCCACATTTTCGTATACGACCACCGCGGGCTGGATCCAGCGTGCGGAGGTGACGCTGATCGACAGGCTGCTACATCTTCCAGCGCCGCTTCAGGGTGCTGCCCGCCGGCTGGGCACGCATCACCTCCAGCATCTCCAGATACTGGCGTTGCGCATTGCGGCGAAGGGTGTCGGTGCCGCCCGGTCCCACCCCGGCGAGCTATGCGGGCGTTGCAACGGTCAGCCACGTATCCATCAGTGGCTGCATCCGTGCACCGCACTGCAGCAGGTACAGCAGCAGCCCCCTGAGCGATCTGCCTGTGCACACCGCAGAACCGGTTATGGGGGCACAATAGCCAGTCATTCGTTGATCGTTGTTGGAGGTGCCATGAACCGTTTCGTCCTGCTGGGTGTGGGGGCGCTTGCGCTCGCGGCCTGTTCCAAGCCGGCGCCGTCCGATACCGCGACTCCGGCAGAACCGGCCGCGCCGGCCACGTCGGCCCCCGCGGCCAGCGCGCCCGCCACTCCGGCCAGCCCGACCCTGCAGCCGCCGTCGTTCGATTGTGCGAAGGCGCAGTCCGAGGCCGAGCAGCAGGTGTGTGGCGACGCCCGCCTTGCCGCGCTGGATCGCCAGCTGGCCGCGCTCTACAAGCGCGTGCAGACCAGCCCGGATGAGCTGGACATCGCGGCCGAGCAGCGTGGCTGGATCAAAGGCCGCGATGCCTGTTCGCGTGCGGTCGATCCGCACCGTTGCCTGGTGGAGTCCTACCAGACCCGTCTGGTCGAGCTGACCATCAACGGCGGCGGCATCCAGGTGCCGGCCAAGGTCGAGTACCGCTGCGATGACAACAGCAAGCCGGTGACGGCGGTGTTCTACAACGACATCGATCCGACCGCGGCCGTGATCAGCTGGGGCAATGACCAGGCCATCGTGTTCCCGGTGCCGGTCACCCGCGAGGAAAACAACGGCGGTCGCTGGGGGCGCGAAGGCGTGGACCTGCGGATCCACAACGACCAGACCACGCTGGAGTTCTATGGCACCACGCTGCAGTGCCAGGTCGCCAGGTAAGGGCAGGCGCCGCCGCGTCGCTCAGCGCACGCGGCGGTAGCGCACCTCGTTCTGGCGGTCGCCCACTTCGGTGGTGACGAAGCCGTCGCGGCTCTGGCTGATGTCGAACACGCTGCTGCCGACATTGAGCTGTCCGCCGTTGACCCAGCCGTTCAACGACTGCCCACGCGTCTGTGCGCTCATGCGGCCGTCGCTGTCGATGCGCATGCGGATGTCGGCGTTGAAGGTCGGGTTGTAGCCCTCGAACTCGCCGATCATCCAGTCGGGCACATAGGACGTGTGGCGGGCGCCCTGGTAGTTCTCGTCGTCGTAGCGCGCGTCATCCTTGTTCGCGTTGTGGGCCAACGCGCCGAGAATCGCCGCGCCGATCAACACGCCGGCGGCGACCTTTGCGTCGTGGTTGTCATCGTGATGGTGGTCATCGCGGTCGCCGCCGCCGTGCACCCGGAACGAGGCGCGGCAGCCATCGTCGACCCAGACCTCGCGGCGGTCGTAGTCCCAGCTGCGGCCCTGGCGGCAGTCCGCACCGGACAGTTTGCGGTCGAGGGTGACGTAGCCCGCGCGGGGCAGGGTGCAGGACTGATAGCGGTTGTCGCGGCTCTCGCAGGTGACGAAGTCGTCCGCGCGCGCGTCTTCCAACGGCAGCATCAACAGCAGGGGCGTGGCCAGCAGCATACGGAAGAGCATGTCGTCGATTCCGGAAGGGAAAAGGAGCGCGTCGCATCGCATTGGAAGCGGAACCCCCCGTTCCCTGGCACCGACGATGGGCACGTGGACATGAAATCCGGATGAAGGTCGCTCCGCAGGCGGGTCGACTCAGGCGCAGGCCGCCAACGGCTGCTGGAAGCAGGCACGGATCGCGTCGAGCAGTTCGCTCATCGTGTAGGGCTTGGGCAGGAAATGCATGCCCGGGCCGAGCTGCGGCACCACGACGGAGGGCTCCAGGCCCGAGGTGACCAGCACCGGCAGACCGGGCTGTTCCTGCTTGACCCGATGCGCCGCCTCGATGCCGCTCACTTCGCCCAGGCAGACATCGGTGAACACCAGATCGAAGCGCTCGCCGGCCTGCAGCAGGCCGAGCGCGGCTTCGGCGGAACTGACCGCAACGACCTCGCAGGCCTGGCTTTCCAGCGCCATGCGGCTCAGTTCGCGGGTGTCTTCGGTGTCTTCGATCAACAGCACGCGCGGTTCGGGATGGTGCTTGGACAACAACATGGAGCGTGGTTCCTGCTTACCCCCGGAGAGGGGCGCGCAAGTATCGCGGGCCGCCGGTGAGGAGACCGTCGACGGCGACCAAATGCCGGGTGAATCGAGGGCGGGATCGTACCGCCCGTAGCGCCCATGGCGCTCAGGCAACGGCCGCCGACCGCCGGCGTCCACGGTGCCAGGCCCACACCAGCCCGACCGCCAACCCCGCCGCCGCCGAACGACCACCAGTGGATCGCACCGAAGATCACCGCCTGCATAGGTCGGGGGGGGGGGCCATCGGTCATGGCCGCGTTGCACCACGGTCAGGTGCGACCGGCTAGAGTGCGACTTTGCCCCTTGGAAAACCGCCCATGCAATGCCCCGTATGCAAGACCCAAGCGCTGCAGATGTCCGAGCGCCAGGGCATCGAGATCGACTACTGCCCGCAGTGCCGAGGCGTGTGGCTGGACCGTGGCGAACTGGACAAGATCATCGAGCGCTCCGCCGGTGCCGCCGCGCCTGCAGCCGCCCCGGTACGCGCTGCCGCACCGCCGCCGCCGGCCGCCGTGCAGCACCGTGATACCCGCCACCTGGGCCAACAGCCGTACGGCGATCAGCACGGCTACCGCAAGAAGAAGAAAGAGAGCTTCCTGTCGGACCTGTTCGATTTCTGATGCACGCCTGCGCGGCGCTCAGGCGCGGCGCAGGATGAACTCCCGGTCGACGCTGTCGCCGACCGGGAAATCGTATTCGCCCACCTTGCTGCAGCCATAGCGCGCATAGAAGCGTTGCGCACCGAGGTTCTCGGACCACACGCCGACCCACAGCGTGCGCCGCTGCGGTTGATCGAGCCAGGCCAGGAACGCGTCCATCAGGCGCGCGCCGTGGCCGCCACTCTGGTGGCTGGCGAGCAGGTAGAGGCGTTTGAGCTCGATATCGCCCTCGCTGGCCTCGGCATGTGGCAGCCCGTTCGGTCCCGCCGCGAGATAGCCCACCGCGCGGCCGCCCTCCTCCAGCAGCCATGCGGCGTTGCGTGGATCGGCCAGTTCGCGGCGTTGCGGTTCGACCGCGTAGTGACGGTCCAGGAATTCGCGCAGATCCTGCGGCGGGTAGGAATCGCCGAAGGTTTCGGTATAGGTGGCGATGGCGATCGCCGAGAGCGCGTCGGCATCGGCAAGGGTGGCGCGGCGGAGGGTCAACGTCATGGCGCAAGGCAGGCAGATCGGGTCGGCAGCTTACGCCATCGCTCCAACCGGCAGGAGGTCCGGGTACCTGGGGCACCCGGAACCTGTCACGGCCGCGGGATCAGAACCAGACCCGCACGCCCGCCACCCAGCGGGTATCGCGCGCGCGCTCACCGGCCGCCTCGTGGTAATCAGCGGTATCGCCGAACAGCCGCTCGTGGCTGATGCCGATGTAAGGCGCGAAGCGGCGGCTGAACTCGTAGCGCAGGCGCAGCCCGGCCTCGACCTTGTTGAGTCCCGAACCGTTGCCATGCTCCGGCTCGTCCTTGGCCGAGAAACTGGCTTCCACCAGCGGCTGCAGGATCAGGCGGTTGGTCAGCAGCAGCTCGTACTCCACTTCCACCGTGGCCGCGAACTGGCCGCTTTCGCCGACATAGGCCGTGGCCGAGGTCTCGAACTTGTACGGCGCCAACCCCTGGATGCCGAACGCCGCCCAGGTGCGTGAATCGGCCGGACGGAAATCCTGCTTCACGCCGACCAGCACGTCCCACCACGGCGACACGCTGCGGCCGTACATGACCTCCAGATCGGCCGATTCGGTGCGGCCGTCGCTGCGCTCGCCTTCGCTGCGCAGCCATAGCCTGTTGATGTTGCCGCCCACCCAGCCGCTGGCCTCCCAGGCCTGGCCGGTGCCGTGCTGACCGTCCCAGTGTTCGAGGCGATTGACCAGCAGCATGCTGTGGATCTCCGGCGCATGCTCCATCGCGCCGTGGTCGATCGGCGGGAACGCGGCGAGGCGGTCGGCGGCTGTCACGGCCGGAATCGGCTCGAGCGGCTCGGTGGGCGCAGGCGCCTTCGGCACGCCATGACCCATCGCGCCGTGGTCCATCTTCGAATGGTCCATCTGGCCGTGATCAGTGCTGCCATGGTCCATCTTCGAATGATCCATCTGGCCGTGATCGACGCTGCCGTGGTCCATCTTCGAATGATCCATCTGGCTGTGATCGACGTTGCCGCCATCTGCCGGTGGTGTGTCGGCCGTGGTCGTGGTCGGCGTCGTGGCATGGCCGGCATGCGGCTGCGCCCAGGCCGGTGCCGACACAGCCAGCAGCAGGGCGGTGCTCAGGACCGACGTTGCGGTGAGAAGAGAGCGGCTCATTCTTCGATCCTCACTTCGCGCATCATGCCCGCTTCCATGTGGTACAGCAGGTGGCAGTGGTAGGCCCAACGACCGAGCGCGTCGGCACGCACGCGATACGTGCGGCGGGTGCCCGGTGGCATGTCGATGGTGTGCTTGCGCAGGTGGAAGTCGCCGTCCGCATTTTCCAGATCGCTCCACACGCCGTGCAGATGGATCGGGTGCTGCATCATGGTGTCGTTGACCAGCACGATGCGCATGCGCTCACCGTAGTTCAGGCGCAGCGGTTCGGCGCTGGCGAAGGGAATGCCATCGAAGGACCAGCTGAATTTTTCCATGTGGCCGGTCAGGTGGAGCTCGACCTCGCGGCCGGGTTCGCGGCCATCGGGATCGTCGAACAGGCTGCGCATCGCGCCGTAGGTGAGCACGTCGCGGCCGTTGTCGCGCAGGCCGATGCCGGGATCATCCAGTTTCGGCTCGGTCGCCATGCTCTGCATGTCCACCAGCGGATTGCCCGTTTCGCTGGCCGGGTGACGCGGTGCCTTGGGATCGGCGCCGTGCGTGCCGTGGCCCATGCTGGCGCCGCAGCCGCCTTCCATGCCCTTCATGTCGTGGCCCGCCATCGCGTTCGAGGCATGGCCCATGTCATGTCCCATGTCGCTCATGGTCAGCAGCGGGCGCGCGTCGCGCTCGGGAATCGGCGCCTGCAGGCCGTGGCGGACCGCCAGCGTGCCGGCGGCATAGCCGGTGCGGCCCATGTCCTGGCAGAAGATCGTGTACGCGTCCTGGCCGCTGGGTTCGACGATCACATCGAAGGTTTCAGCCGGGGCGATGCGGAATTCATCGATGCTGACCGGGTGGATGTACTGGCCATCGGCGGCGACCACGGTCATTTTCAGCCCGGGGATGCGCACGTCGAAGTAGGTCATCGAACCGCCGTTGATGAAGCGCAGCAGCACCTTCTCGCCACTGCGGAACAGCCCGGTCCAGTTGCCGGCCGGGGCGGTGCCGTTGAGCAGGTAGGTGTAGGTGTGGGCGTTGATATCGGAGATGTCGGTCGGCGTCATCCGCATCCGGCCCCACATGCCGCGATCGGCGGTGGCCGCGGCCCAGCCGTCCCTGCGCACATCGCGCAGGAAGTCGCGCAGGGTGCGCTTGTAGTAGTTGTCGTACTCGGCGAGTTTCTTCATGCGCCGGAACAGCGAACCGGGGTCCATGTCGGTCCAGTCCGAGAGCAGGATCACGTGCTCGCGGTCGAAGTGGTACGGCGCCGGCTCGAGCGGATCGATGATCAGCGCGCCGTACAGGCCGGCCTGTTCCTGGAACATGGAATGGCTGTGGTACCAGTACGTACCCGACTGCTTGAGGGTGAAGCGGTACTGATAGGCCTCGCCGGGGGCGATGCCGTTGAAGCTCAGGCCGGGCACGCCGTCCATGTTGGCCGGGAGCAGCAGGCCGTGCCAGTGGATGGAGGTGGGATGGCCCTGCAGCGTATTGGCGACACGTATGCTGACGGTCTGGCCCTCGCGCCAGCGCAGGATCGGTGCCGGCAGGCTGCCGTTGACGGTGATCGCCGGGCGGGTGCGGCCGGTGAAGTTGGCCAGCGATTCGCCGATGCTCAGCTGCACGTCCTGGCTGCTGAGCACCTGCGGGGCGCCGACCAGGCCGGGGCCGGCGGCGGCGAACGCCCGCGGGCTCAGACCGGTGGCGGCCAGGCCGGCGACCACGCCGCCGGCAGCCACGCCCTGCACGAACAGGCGACGTGACGGCATGGGCGGGGTGCCCGTGCCGGGTGTTTTGGGGAAAGACATTGCAACTCCGAATCCGGTTCGAATGGCACACGCGGTGCCGTCAACGCCCGCACACCGGGGGCGCGCGGGCAGAGCTCAGGCGGGCGCTCGCAGAGCGCGGCGGATCAGGCGATCGGAGGGCGGGTGATGCGGTCCAGCGGCGGGGTCGGCAGCGTGGGATGCGCGGCCGTCAGCGGGGCCATGGACACCGGCGGCGGCGTGGCCAGCCAGGCGACCTGGACGGTCAGGCTGGGCTGCTGGGCGCAGCTGCGCAGGCAGTCCTTGATCTTGCAGTGGTCGCCATCGTGCGGCGCCTGTACGCCGGCATCGGCGGCCGCCATCGCGTGGTGGTCGTGTGCGGCGGGGGGCGGCGCGTCGCCGTGGCAGGGCGGTGCCGCACTGCTGGCGGGGGTCGGCTCGGCCAGGGCCAGCGCCATCGGGCCGGCCATGGCCACGTTCAGCCCGTTGAGCAACAGGCTGAGCATCAAGACCACTCGCAGGAGAAGGCCACTGGCGGACATGGGGCTCACCTTACTGCCAAAGCCCCGCGACCGCACCTGCGGCTGAACGCCTGGTTCAACTCTGGAGCCGGGTCTGCCTGGACGTGCCGGGTGCATCAGCCTTCCTCACGGACGATCTCGACCAGGCGGTCGCCGTAGCGGGCCAGCTTGGTGCCACCGATGCCACCGACCCGCCCCAGCGCATCGACGCTGGTGGGGCGCTGTTCGGCGATGTTGCGCAGGGTGCTGTCGTGGAAAATGACGAAGGCCGGGACGTTCTGTTCGCGGGCGAGTTCGGCGCGCAGGCCGCGCAGCGCGTTGAACAGGGCCAGGTCCTGCGGCAGCACCGACAGGCCCGTGCGCTGGCCGCTGCGGTCGCGCTCGCGGGCGGCCTTGGGAGTCTCGCGGCGCATCATGACCTTGCGCTGGCCCTTGAGCACTTCACGGCTGCCATCGGTCAGGCGCAGGCCGCCATAGGCGCTGCTGTCCACTTCGAGCAGGCTGGAGGCGACCAGCTGGCGGAACACGCTGCGCCAGGTGCGGGCGTCGAGATCCTTGCCGATGCCGTAGGTGCTCAGTTCGGTATGCCCGAACTGGCGCACCTTCTCGTTGTCGCCGCCGCGCAGGATGTCGATCAGGTGGCCGACGCCGAAGCGCTGGCCACTGCGGTAGACGCAGCTCAGCGCCTTCTGGGCGGCGACGCTGGCATCCCAGGCATCCGGCGGCAGCAGGCAGTTGTCGCAGTTGCCGCAGGGCTGGGGGTAGGTCTCCCCGAACCCGGCCAGCAGGACCTGGCGGCGGCACTGCATGGATTCGCAGTAGCCGAGCAGGTGATCGAGCTTGGACCGTTCCAGCGTTTTGCGGTCTTCGCCGGCTTCGGACTGTTCGATCATCTGCTTGAGCAGCACGACATCGCCCAGCCCGTAGCAGAGCCAGGCTTCGGCAGGCTCTCCATCGCGGCCGGCGCGGCCGGTTTCCTGGTAGTAGCCTTCCATCGATTTGGGCAGGTCGGTATGCGCGACGAAGCGCACGTCCGGTTTGTCGATGCCCATGCCGAAGGCGATGGTGGCGCACATGACGATGCCATCCTCGCGCAGGAAGCGGCGCTGGTTGGCGGCGCGCACCTCGGCGGGGAGGCCGGCGTGGTAGGGCAGGGCGTTCAAGCCCTCCTTGCACAGGAACTCGGCGGTTTCTTCGACCTTGCGCCGCGACATGCAGTAGACGATACCGGCTTCCTGGCGGTGGACCTTGAGGAAGTCCAGCAGCTGGCGCTTGGCGTTGTCTTTTTGGACGACGGTGTAGCGGATGTTGGGGCGGTCGAAGGAGCTGACGAAGTGCTGGGCGTTGGTCAGGTCCAGCCGTTCGGCGATTTCGCGCTGGGTGGGCGGATCGGCGGTGGCGGTCAGCGCGATGCGCGGGACGTCGGGCCAGCGTTCGTGCAGGACGGTGAGCTGGCGGTATTCGGGGCGGAAGTCGTGGCCCCACTGCGAGACGCAATGGGCTTCGTCGATGGCGAACAGGGCGATCCTGCTGCGCGAGAGTAGGGAGAGGAAGCGGCCGGTGAGCAGGCGCTCGGGGGCGACATAGAGCATGTCCAGTTCGCCGGCGAGGAGTTCGCGCTCGACCCGTGCGGCGGTGTCGCCATCGAGGGTGGAGTTGAGGTATTCGGCGCGGACGCCGAGCTGGCGCAGGGCTTCGACCTGGTCCTGCATCAAGGCGATCAGCGGCGAGATGACGATGCCGGTGCCGTCGCGGAGCAGGGAGGGCACCTGGTAGCAGAGCGATTTGCCGCCGCCGGTGGGCATGAGGACGAGCGCGTCATTGCCGGCGGCGACATGTTCGACGATCGCCTGCTGCGGACCGCGGAATTCGTCGTAACCGAAGATGCGGCTGAGCAGGTCGTGCGCGGGGCGGGAAGACATCGCGCTAGTTTACCTTGCCCGGGCTACGGGCCGTGTCCTCTGATGCCGGGTCGGCGTGTAGGGAAGCCGAGAGCCAAGGCCTCAAAGCCTCAAAGCCTCAAGACCTCAAGACCTCAAGGCCTCAAGGCCTCAAAGGCAGAGCCTCAAAGCGCAGGACATTCCGTCTTACGGGTTTGGCGCGGTGTGGGTGGGTTTGCAGGACCCGCCGTGAACCCATCCCTGGGGGCTCGTGAGCGGCATCCATGCCGCTCCAACGGTCCTGCAAACC
>NZ_JBDJMB010000035.1:0-29911 GCF_039673645.1 Stenotrophomonas sp. TWI700
CATGGATTCTGCAGAGCCGGCCAGCGGCCGGCACTACCGACCTCCCGTCGTCGGCACGTGCCTGCCCCCATACGCCCCACAAGGGTGACGAACACCCCCACATCCTGTTAACTTGCGCGCCCCACATGAAGTTGACAGGGTGTCGCGCCAACACGCGCCCTGTCGACACTGATAGCGCGCACGAATGACTGTCCTCCCGAATCGCTCCACCGCCCCTGCCCTGTCCCTGCTCGCCGCCGCCCTGCTGGCCAGCCTTGCCGCCACCGACACCGCCCGCGCCGCGCCTGCTGGCCAGGCCGTCACCCTGGACGCGGTCAACGTCACCGCCGCCGATGCCACCGAGGCTGCGCGCCGCGCACTCGACCGGGTGCCCGGCGCAGGCAACGTCGTCGATATGACCCAGGTCGGCCAGGGCCGCCTCGCCGGTACCGCCGATGTGCTGGCCTACCAGCCCGGCATCAGCGCGCAGAGCGCCGGCAATGAAGGCGTCAAGGTTTCCGTCCGCGGCTCCGGCCTCAACCGCGCGCCGGGTGCGCATGCCTCCGGCCTGTCGGTCTCGCTGGATGGCCTGCCGCTGACCGGCCCGGGTGGCACGCCGTACGAGCTGCTGGAGCCGCTGTGGCTGAGCCGCGTCGAGGTCCTGCGCGGTGCCAACGGGTTCGAGCGCGGTGCCCTGGCGCTGGGCGGTGCGATCAACTACATCACCCGCAGCGGGCGCGATACACCCGGGCTGGAGCTGCACTACGAAGCCGGCGCACGCGGTTACCAGAAGCGCGGGATCAGCGTCGGCGGCGTGCACGACGCTGTCGACTATTTCCTGGCCTACACCGATACCGAGTACGACGGCTATCAGCAGCACGCGGCCGGCAAGGGCAAAGGTGCGGTGGCCAACCTCGGCTGGCAGCTCACCCCGGATCTGGAAACGCGCTTCTTCCTGCGTTACCGCGAGACCGATCACGAAACCCCGGGGCGTCTGACCCGCGCGCAGATCCGCAACGATCCACGCGCGGCGAATCCAGCCAACCTGGCGATCGACGCGCGCCGCCCGCAGCCGGGCAGCACCTGGATCGGCAACACCACGACCTACACCATCGATGACGATTCGTCGCTGCAGGCCGGCCTCGTCTATCACACCTACCCGATGGACTTGAACGAGAGCCTGTACCGCCAGCAGCTGGACTACGCCAACCTCAACGGCACGCTCGACTACCGCCGCCGGCACGCGCTGTTCGGGCATGACAGCGTGACCACGATCGGCCTGCGCGTCACCCACGATCTGGATGCCAACGTGCGCGAGACCCTGCGCTTCGCCAGCAACGGGTACGCGGCCGGCACGCACACCCGCGACTTTGAGCATTACGGCACCGACAGCGTGCTGCACGTCGGCAATGATCTGGCGCTGAGCGACACGCTGCGCCTGCAGACCGGGCTGGCGTTGATACACACCCGCCGCGATGTGCAGGTCACCTGGCCGGCGACGCCGGAGAAACTATCCGAGCGCCAGTGGGATTACGCGCCGCGGCTGGGCTTCACCTGGCAGCAGACGCCGCAGACGCAATGGTTCGGCAACCTCAGCCGCTCGGTGGAACCGGCGCATCCGTGGTCCATGATCTGGGGATCGAACCAGTACTTCGCCGCCGGCAATGGCGCCTCCACCGGCCGCCAACGCGCGCCGGTGAACCTGGACAACCAGACCGCAACCACGCTGGAACTCGGCGCGCGCGGGGACAGCGCACTCGGCCGTTGGGAACTGACCGGCTACTACGCGCGCCTCAACCACGAACTGCTCACCGTAGAAGTGCAGCCGGTGCCGAACCTGTTCATCGCCGAATCCAACGCCAGCCCGACCGTGCACCGTGGCATCGAAGCCGGCCTGGACAGTGCGATGTGGCAGGGCGTCGGCGGGCGGGTGTCATTGCGCCAGGCCTACACCTTCAGCGACTTCCGCTACCGCGATGATGCACGCTTCGGTAGCAACCGCCTGCCCGGCCTGCCGCGCCACTACTACCAGGCCGAACTGCACTACGACCACCCGGCCGGCTTCTACGCCGGGCTGAACACCGAGTACGCGTCGAAAATGTTCGTCGACTATGCCAACAGCATGGCCGCCGACAGCCACGTGATCTTCGGCACGCGCATCGGCTATGACGCCCCCGGCGGCCGCTGGCAGGCTTGGGCGGAACTGCGCAACCTGACCGACCGCCACTACGCCGCCACGGTGACCCCGGGCTACGACGATGCGGGCAAGGATGTCGCGCGTTCCACGCCGGGTGATGGGCGCGGTGTGTATGCCGGGGTGCGCTGGCGCTTTGACTGAGCGCCTCGGGCCGTGCGGCGCCTCACACCACCCCACCAAGCTGGAACGTCGGCAGGTACAATCCGAACAAGGTCAGCAGCGTACCGCCCAGCATCGACAGCATGCCAAGCGCGGCGGCCAGGTGCCAGCGATAGCGCCCGCCCGGGCCGCAAAACCATTGCAGCAGGACGAGCGCGGGGCCGATCCAGATCCAGCCATACCCGTGGATCAGGACACGGGTGATCCACGGCAGCCCCACGCCGAAGCTACTGAATATCTCCTGGAACTGCGGAACCACGAAGCGCCCGGTGGCGGTCACCACGATCGCGGTCAGGCCACTGCTCAACAGGCCGACCGCCAGCAGGCCGTATCCCCGGGAAGCGACGGGAAGCGGGGCCCGCGCGGTGACCGAATAAGGGTTGTTCATCCTCAGCGCCCCTGTGCCCGGGCAATCGCCGCTTCAGCCAACGGCACCATCTTCGCGTAACCGGCCGGCGTGGGATGCACGCCATCGGCGGCCAGTTCCGGGTCGAGGCCGCCGTCTTTGTTGGTCATGGCCGTGTAGTAATCCAGATAGACCAGACCCTGCTCCTCCGCGTAAGCACGCAACGCCCGATTGAGCGCCGTCACTTTGCCCGCGGGCTGCACGCCGGGTTGCCACGGGTAATCGCTGACCGGCAGCACCGAGGCCAGCACGATGCGGATGTTGTGCGCCTGCGCCAGTTCCACCATCGCGTGCAGGTTGTCTTCGATCATCGCCTGCGTGGTCGGCCCGGTATTGCCGGCGATATCGTTGGTGCCGGCGAGGATCACGACCAGCGCCGGCTTCAGTGCGATGACGTCCTGCTGGAAGCGCAGCAGCATCTGTGCCGTGGTCTGCCCGGAAATACCCCGGTTGACGTAGGGCTTGCCCGGGAAGAAACGCTCGCTGCCGGTGGGCCCCCAACCTTCGGTGATCGAGTCCCCGTAGAACACCACGCGCTTCGTCCCCGGCGCGACCGGCACCAATGCGGCGTTTTCGCCGCGGTAGCGCTGCAGCTGCGGCCAGTCCAGCAGGCGCTGCTGCATCTGCGCCACCTGATCGGGCTTCAGCTCGGAGACTGGTGTGACAAACAGTGGATTGGTGGCCCGCACCTCCTGCGCGGATACATGAGTTGAATACAGGGCATAGAGAGCAAGCAGGGCGGCAAGTACGACTGATTGGACAGCTGTAGACACGACGTAACTCTCTGGAAGGGCTGAGGCGAGCAGTCTCAGTGATCGACTACCCCTCTTCAAGCTGCGTAGCAGCGCAAGACCATAATTTCCCGGGTTTGACAGCAGATATAGGCTGTACAGACGATCCTGTATTACAGAGTTACGGTGCGGTGCTCGCCAACGAGGAAAACCCACTAAGTAGCGAACCACAATATCGCATCGAAAGGTTCAGCAAAACTGAAGCAAATCGCCAAATAGACTAACAACCCTACCCAAAGTATTGCCAGCTGCGCAACAGCGCGCAGACCGTGAAACTCACTCTCGATCGCCTTCAATACTGCCTGCGCTTCAGCGTGTCCGGGGTCCGTATGATCTCTGGCCAGTTTCCGCAACTCCCTCAATTCCTCAGGATGTCCCGTGAAGGCGTGAACATACATCGGGATGATGGCCGCGAGACCCAGCCACCCCACTCTCCACGGAGAGTCAAAACCGAGGGCTGTCACCGCCAGGAGGAACGTGGTCAGGCCAAATACCCATCGCATCCATTGCATATGGACCATCGCCTTCTTGCTGTACTCAAATCGAGTCAACAGCGTCATTTTTAACTCCTCCAGTTTAAAATATCGGCCTTCATCTCCATTGCCTGTTCAATCTGATGCAGACATTCTGGCTTTGGGCTGATCAGGCACCACTGCCGGCTGTTGCGCAGCAGCGGAAGATCGACGCGATGATCGGTGTACGCCATGCGCCACGGCGGCGGATAGCCGCACTCGGTCATCATGGGAATCTTGTTCTCGCCAAGACAGTGGTTTTCACTGACCCACCCGCCAAGACATGGGCGCAGGGTCGAAGCGACCAGCGGCACATCCTGCAGATCTTCGCGCTCCAGCAGCGCACGTGCGAGCGGCTCCCAGCAGCCGGTGGCGATGACGACCTCGTCGCCCTGGGCGAGATGGTGGCGCAGTCGTTCGACGCCCTCGGGCAGGAATACAGAGTCAGGTCCGGCGAACACCTCATCGGCATGCGCCAGTGCGGTTTGGGCAAGCGACGCGCGGCTGCGCCCGAACGTGGCCATCCAGACTGCAAAGCGCACCGGCCGCCGCCGCGTCTGCGGCACCACCCAGAGTGTAACCAGCACCGGCAGCGCAAGCACTACGACCGCGAGCCGCCACGGCTGGCGCCGCAGCAGACCTTTGAAGAACCGGCTCGCGGTCTCCCATCGGGTCAACGTCAAGTCGAAATCGAATACCACCACAGTGCGGTCTGACATCCGTATCAGCTCCTTTCAGAAAACGCCCTGCACCAGCAGTTTTCCATCGTCGGTAGGCGCAAGCACCAGACCGTAAGTCTCGTTCCCGCGGCCGTATCCTGCCGAGCAGATCGCGTCCCAGCCCTGCCCGCAATCCACCTCGGGATGCGCGGCGAAGACGGGGTCGCCGTCGTTGTCGGGCGCAGATGCAACCCAGCCGGCCTTGATGAGCGCGGCCTTGGCCTGCGCGTAGGGCATGCCGACAGTGATGCCGATCTGCGTCCAGGCCGCAGGCAGCGAAGGTGCATCAGCGGCATTCGCGTGGCCGGCGAACAGCAGCAGCAGCAATGACAGGAACATCGATTTCATCAGCGTCACATCACGGGATGGGCTGCACAGGATAAAGCGCGGGGCGCGCTGCGGGACGTCATTGCGCCCGTCAGCTCAGAACCCATCCAACGTCCGCAGCAGTGAGCCGAAGGTCAAATAGAACGAGTCGTGCCCGCCCTGCGCGCGCCCATACCCCAGGAACACCGGCCCCAGGAACGTATCGGCACCGACGAACACGCTGCCCGCCGTCTGCATGCCATCGATGTTGACGTCCTCGCGACGCTGCCAGAATCCGCCCCACTCCACGCTGCCGCCGACGTACAGCGGAATCGTCAGCAGGGAGTCGGCATGCGCGACGCGGCGGTAATACACCACCCGTGCCAGCGCGGTCTGCGGCGCGAAGATGGCCTCCTCTGGATAGCCGGACAGATTGCCCAGCCCGCCCAGGAAGCCGTAGGTGGCCAGCAGATCATCGCCGCCGTGTGCCGAGGTGGCGCGCACCCCGCCCAGCCAGCGGTTGTGGCCCTGCGCCCACGCGCCATCCCACTGCACCCGGGTGACCGCCGCCGAGTTGTCGGTGCCCAGTGCATCGAGGTAGTGCTGCCGCGTGAGCGACAGGCGCTGGCCGCGGCTGGGGAAGGCCGAGCTGTCGATCGAATCGTGGCGCAGCTGCCAGCCGACGCTGCCCATGTCCGCGCGGTAATTGCCCAGCTCGGTCGGGTTGCCGACGTCCAGGCGCAGGTGCTCACGGCCGCGCTCGCCGAACAGGGCGACTTCCCAGTCCGGGTGCGGCGAATACGCCCAGCGCAGTCCACCCAGCCACTGGCTGTAACGGAACTCGGCGAGTGCGCCACCGCGCATCAGCGCCAGGTCCAGATCAGTGGCGCGGTACTTGGCGTAGGTGGACAGCGCATGCCGGCCGCTGCTGCCGAACGGGCGGTAATACTCGGCGAACGCCTCTTCCACTTCGCCCAGCCCGACGCGCAGTTTGAGCTCGGCGCCCTGCTCGCTGAGGCCGGTGCGGGTCAGCTCGGTGATGAGCTGGTAGTTGCTGCTGCCATCGAAATCATCGGACAGCCGCAGCGCGAAATGCAGGAAATCCGGACCCCAGCGTTTGTCCTGCGGTGCGAGCACCAGGCCCTGCTGCCCGTCGCGCTCCTCCAGCCGCCACTGCACCTGCTGGTAGCGGCCTTCGCCGTACGCAGTGGCGACCTTCTGCTCGACGCGGTCCGGTTCCAGCGGCTGGCCCACTTCGGGCTGCAGGCGCTGCTCGATGTAGCGCGCAGTGCGCGTCCTGTCGTGCAGCACATCGATGAAGGCCACGATCGGCGTCTCGTAGGCCGGCGGGCGATGCTGACGCTGGAACGCGGCGTAGCGGGTGTCGTCCACCTGGAAGCGCCGGACGGAGTCCACCTCGGCCTGCGCGGCCTGCTCACCGACGCCGACCGCCTGCGGCGAGCGGTTGAAATCCTGGCTGCCCATGTCGCCCAGCGGCGGCGTGATCAGCAGATCCTGCGGCCCCAGCGTGGCCAGCTGCGCCAGTACTTCGCGCTGCATCAGCACGCTGGCCATCTGGTGACTGATCGCCAGCGGCGAATCCAGCTGCGCCTCGGTCATCAGCGGCGAGCCCACCCGCGAGACGATCAGCCGCTGCGCGCCCAGCCGGCGCGCTTCATCGATCGGCACGTTGTCGACCACGCCGCCATCGACCAGCAGATGGTCCTCATGGCGGACCGGCGCGAACACGCCCGGCACCGACATGCTTGCGCGGATGGCCAAGGCCAGGTCGCCCTGCGCGAACACGACTTTCTCGCCGCTGACGATGTCCGTGGCGATCGCCCGGAACGGAATCGGCAGCCGGTCGAAATCGCGCACCTGCCAGGTCGGCAGCAACAGGCGGCGCAGCAGCATCTCCAGCTTCTGGCCCTGGATCAGGCCCTGCGGGAACGCGATCTTGCCGTTGCTCAGGCCGACTTCGACGCCGCCCAGCAGGCGCAGGTCATCCTCCTTGCGGCGCATGCTGCGCTCATCGCGTGGCGGTTTGTCGCGCAGCACCTCGGCCCAGTCGATCCGGTCCAGTACCGCCTCGATCTCATCGGCGGTGTAGCCGGAGGCGTACAGGCCCCCGACCACCGCGCCCATCGAGGTGCCGACGATGCAGTCGATCGGCACGCGCTCGCGTTCCAACACCTTGAGTACACCGATGTGGGCCGCGCCGCGGGCACCGCCACCGCCGAGCACCAGGCAGGTGCGGGGGCGGTCGGGATCCTGCGGTACGGAATCACCGGACGCTGAAGCGGTCTGCGCAACCGCCAACAGCGGGGCGCACGCCAGCGCCGCCACAACCAACAGCCAGCGGCGGCAAGCACGCCGGGTGGCCCTGTCGGTGGTTTGTATTTGTGTCTGCCGCATTCGATCCCTCGCTCCCCGGTACCCGTCATCCCCTTGAAACGCACTTTGCCTGCCGGGCGCGGCGAGGTCCACCCGGTGCGCCCGGGGCGAGCGCCTTGATGACGCCCGGGAGAACGCAGAACGGCCGCCCGTTGAGGGGCGGCCGTTGGTCTGTTGCACACCGCAGCCGAAGGACGGCGGATGCTACCGATGCCCCGCCTCAGCGCTTGGCCGGCGGCGCATTCTTCACGTAGGTATCGAACCAGGTCAGCATTTCCGACACCAGCTGCTCATTGGATTCGAGCGCGGTGTACCAATGCGGTTCGTGCGGCAGCATCACCAGGCGCGTGGTGCCCCCGTTGCCGCGGATCGCCTGGAACAGCTTGCGCGACTGGAACGGCTCGGTGCCCGGGTTCGCATCGTCCTCGCCGTGGACCAGCAGCAGCGGCAGCTTGATCTTGTCGGCGTAGAAGAACGGCGAGGCCTTCAGGTACACGTCCTGTGCCTGCCACACCGAACGGCGTTCGTTCTGGAATCCGAACGGGGTGAACGTCTTGTTGTACGAACCACTGGTGGCGACACCGGCCTTGAACAGGTCGGTATGCGCGATCAGATTGGCGGTCATCAGGCCCCCATGGCTGTGGCCGGTGACGCCGATCCGGTTGCGGTCGACCACACCCAGCTCAACGGCCTTGTCCACCGCGGCCTTGGCATCGGCCTCAAGCTGTTCCAGATACGTGTTGTAGGCAGTTTTCGGGTCGCCGACGATCGGGAACGAGGCGTTGTCGATGATCGCGTAACCGGCCAGCAGCATCAGCCGGTACGGTGCCAGGCGGGTGAAGGTCTGCTGCGAACCGGACACCTGCCCCGCCTGCGCGGCGTTGGCGAAATCGGCCGGGTAGGCGTACAGGATCGCCGGCACGCGCTGGCCTTCCTTGTAGCCCGGCGGGGTGTACAGGGTGAACGACAGGTCCACGCCGTCGGCACGCGTGTAGGTGACCAGGCGCTTCTTGATCTGGCGCACTTCCGGGGTGGGGTCGACCAGATGGGTCAGTGCGGCCGGCTTGGACATGAACTGCGCCTCGCCCGGCTTGGCGTCGGCGACATCCTCGCCCAGCAGGCGCACGAACGCATTCGGCGCATCGGTCACCGACTGGTGCCAGGTGATGAGGTGGCCCGGGATGGCGCTGAAGCCGATGAACTGCTCGTAGGCATCGGCATCGCTGCGGAAAAGACGCTCCGTTTTCAGGCTGCGGAGACTGAGCGCATCCAGGAACGGACGATCGCCCTGCGGCGAAGCGCCCTGCCCGCGCAGGAAGACCGTGTTGCCTTCCTGACGCACCACGTAGGCGCCGTTGGGCAGGCGCTCGTATACGAAATTACCCGGGTCCTCGTAGAGCTCATCGCTGGACAGATCCCACAGCAGGCGACCTTCCTGCTTCGGCTTGTCCACGTTGACGATGCGGGTCTGGCGCCAGTGCCGGTTCTCATCGTTCTCGTCGAGGAAGGTGACGTCGGGCTGCGCCGTCCAGGCCAGGCCTTCGAAGCGCTGCGCGGTACGGGCGATCTCGGTGGGCTTGGCGGTGAACGGGGCTTTGAGCATCAGCACGCGATCGCGATGCGGAACAGTGACTTTCCAGTCGCCCTTGTCCAGCGCCTCGGCGTAGACCAGCGTGGCCGGATCGGTGGCGCGCCAATCGAAATCACGCGGACCCTCCGACACGCCATGCACCGGCACGCGGTCGGCCAGCGGGAGGCTGGCGATCGGCGTGCTGCGGCCGCTGGCGATATCCAGCACGGCCACGTCATTGGCGAAACGCTGATAGGTCACTGCATGCGAGAACGGTGCCTTGAGTGTTTTGGTCAGCACATGCACGCCATCCGGGGCGGCCCCGATGCTGTCCAGCAGCGCCGGGGCACCGACGGTGCGCACGGTGTGGGAGGCGGTATCCACCACCGCCAGCTGCGACTGGCCGTAATAGGCGAACAGCGCTTCATCGTAGGCACTGGTCAGCGTATCGCGGGCTTCGTAGGTACTGCTTTCGCCCGCCGTCCCCAGCGACTCCTGGATGTCCGGGCCGATCGCACCTTCGGCGCTCGGCGCCGGTCCCTGCTTGGCAGGCACCAGCTTGACCAGCAACTGCTGACTGCCACCGAGCCACTGCACGGTGCTGCCGAAGATCGGGTTGAGCGCTACGTTGGGTACCTGGCGGACCTGGCCACTGACCGCATCACCGATCCACAACTGCACGCTGTCATCGACCACATTCTGGAACGCGAAGCGTTGACCGTCGGCCGACCACAGCGCCATGCCGGCGCAACCGCTGGGCAAGGTGACCTTGGTGGAGCGGCCGCTGAGGGTCTCCACCACGGTGAAGTCACCGACGCACGGTGGAATGCCGTAACCACCCGGAGTGTCGTGGCGGCTGCGGTTCTTCGGCTCCAGGCGCACGCCGGCGAGCTTCAGGTACGGCTGGGCAACGCGGGTGATCGACGGATAGGTCTGCACGGTCGTCAGCAACAGGCGCTGGCCGGTGGGGTCGACGCTGGGCGTCGGCGGCGGTGGCGCCTTGAGCACCTTGAGCAGGTGTTCCGGCGGCGTGGCGTAACCGGCAAAGGCCGGTGCGGCAAGCAGCAGGCCGAGGGTGGCCACGGCAACGGCCGCAGCCAACGAGGTACGACGAATCAGCATCCTTATCCCCTTGCAGTGTCAACGAGTGCCCGCACAGGGGCATGGCCCGAATCTAGCACCGCTTGGGCCGATGGGAATGGGCCGGAAGGGCTAACCGCCCGACACCGCAAAGCCCGGCTAGAATGTCCCATGCGAACCGTGCACGCCCTCCGCTATGTCACCCCGCTGCGCGAAGGCGGCTCCCTGCCCGCCGTGGTCGAGACCGACGACGACGGCATGGTCGTCCTCAAGTTCCGGGGCGCCGGCCAGGGACCGAAGGCGCTGATCGCCGAACTGATCGCCGGCGAGATCGCCCGCACGCTCGGCCTGCCGATTCCGGAAATCCTGTTCGTCGAGCTGGACCGCGAGTTCGCGCGGACCGAGCCGGACCCGGAGATCCAGGACCTGATCCGCGCCAGCGAAGGCCTGAACCTGGGCAGCGATTACCTGCCCGGCGCGATCAACTACGACCCGGCCGCGATGCAGCCCGATGCGGAGCTTGCCTCGAAGATCGTGTGGTTCGATGCGTTCACCAGCAACGTGGACCGCACCGCCCGCAATCCCAACCTGATGGTCTGGCATCGCAAGCTGTACCTGATCGACCACGGCGCAGCGATGTATTTCCATCACGACTGGGCCAGTGCCGGCGAGGCCTGCAGGAAGCCGTTCGTGCTGATCCGCGATCATGTGCTGCTGCCGTTCGCCACGCAGATTGCCGAGGTGGATCCCGGTCTCGCGGTGATGCTGCCGGATGCGGAAATCGAGCGCATCGTCGGCCTGGTGCCGGACAGCTGGCTGGTGGACGAACCCGCCTTCGACAGCCCGGCCACCTACCGCCAGGCGTACATCGATTACCTGCAACACCGTCTTCGCGTCCGCGCCGCCTTTGTCCAGGAGGCCGTCCGTGCCCACACTGCACACGTATGACTATGCGGTGATCCGCGTGGTGCCCCGCGTCGAGCGCGAGGAATTCATCAACGTCGGGGTGATCGTATCGTGCCCGGGCGCCAAGCATCTCGAAGCGGCGATCGAGCTGGACCTGGAGCGGCTGCGTGCCTTTGCCCCGTCACTGGATATCGAAGGACTGCGGCCCTGGCTGGACGCGATCGTGGCGATCTGCCGCGGTGACGCGACCGCCGGGCCGATCGCGCAATTGCCTGCGCGCGCGCGCTTCCATTTCCTCACCGCCAAGCGCAGCTCGGTGGTGCAGATGTCGAGCACGCATGTCGGGCGTACGGCAGAGCCGACAGGCGTGGTCGAGCATCTGCTCAACCGGATGGTGCGCGTTCCGCGGTAGCCCCCCCCCTGGGCGGTGCCGCACTACGGGCTTTGCCTGAGCACGCCGACGGTGACGCCGAACGACGGTATCCGGTCCCAGTGTTCGCGCGGGAAGGACGGTGACTCCACACCCATGCCGATGTCGTACCTCACGCCGTCCGGACCTTCGCGCCAGGCGTGGGGTTCGCTGCCCCAACCGCAACAGACGTACACCAGTGCCGGCATGTCGAAGCGCTGCCGCAGATAGGCTTCCACCTCCGCTGCGGCAGCGCCGCTCACGGCGTAGCGGGCGGTCATCGGCTTGAGGTACGAATCGTCGTCCTTGTCACAGCCCAGGTAGTGAAGGCTGTCCGGCTTGCGGCCCAGGGCCGCCAGGAAATCCTGGCACGGGGTGTCCGGTCGCGCCAAGCCTTCAGCGCGGCCGTGGGCCTCCCACTCGGCCATGGCGCCGAGCGGCGCCTTTACCTCGGAGTGAGCAATGGCGGCCAGCGGCAACAGCATGCAAAGGAGGACGCCCTGTGTCCGCCTGCGTGTTGGTTTGCTCATGATCGGATTCGGCGGACGTCAACAACGGAGCGTCATCCTATTCGATCCAGCAGGCGCATCGCATGTCACTTCGGCAGCGCGTAGGCGATCACGTAATCGCCCGCCGGGGTTTCCATGAAGTGGTGGCCGCCGGCCATGATGACCACGTACTGGCGCCCGCCGAACGCATAGATCATCGGGTTGGCCTGGCCGCCGGCCGGCAGCTTGGCGTGCCAGAGTTCCTTGCCGGTTTTCAGGTCGATCGCACGCAGCAGATCATCGGTCGCCGCGGCGATGAAGATCAGGCCGCTGGCAGTGACCACCGAGCCGCCGTTGTTCGGCGTGCCGATTTCGATCGGCAGGCCGGAGCGGATGCCGAACGGGCCGTTGCCGCGGGCGCTGCCGAACGGGCGGTCCCACAGGGTCTTGCCGGTACGCAGGTCGACGGCACGGATGCCACCGTACGGCGGTTGCTTGCACAGCAGCTTGGTGAACGGCAGGCGCCAGCCGGCGTTGACGTCGATGGCGTACGGCGTGCCCACCTGCGGATCGCCCGCACCTTCCGCGCCGCCCTTGTCGGCGGTCACGTCCTCGCGCGGCAGCCAGCCCAGCTTGTCCGCCTTCTCGCGCGGCACCAGCCGGTTGTAATTGGGCATGTCGTTGTAGTTGGCCACGATCACGCCGCGACGCGGATCCACCGCCACGCTGCCCCAGTCCGAGCCGCCGTTGTAACCGGGATACTCGATGGAATGACGGTCCGCGGTCGGGGGAGTGTAGAAACCTTCGTAACTGGCCTTGCGGAACTGGATGCGGCAGACCAGCTGATCGATCGGGGTCATGCCCCACATGTCGCGCTCGGTGAGGTCCGGCTTGCGCAGCGTGTGATACAGCGAGAACAGCTGGGTCGGGGAACGCTGCTCCGGCTCGACGCCGCCGGTCGGCACCTTGCGCTCTTCGGCCGGGGTCAGCAGCTTGCCGGTGCGGCGGTCGAGGATGTACATGTCGCCCTGCTTGGTCGGCAGCAGCAGCGCCGGGACTTTGCCGGCGGCCGTCGGGTAGTCGATCAGGGTCGCCTGCGAGCCCATGTCGTAATCCCAGACATCCTTGCGCACGGCCTGGAAGTGCCAGGCCGGCTTGCCGGTGTTGACGTCGATGGCGACCAGCGACGTGGCGTATCTGTTTTCGTTCTCGGTGCGCGAGCCACTCCAGTAATCGCCGGCCGAGTTGCCCATCGGCAGGTAGACCAGGCCGAGTTCGTCGTCGCCGGTCGCGGTGGTCCACATGTTCGGGGTGCCGCGGGTATAGGTCTCGCCCGCCGGCGGTGCGCCAGTGCGTTCCGGGCGGACCATGTCCCAGGCCCAGCGCAGCTTGCCGGTGACGGCATCGTAGGCCTGGATCACGCCGGATGGCGCGTCGCGGCGCTGGCCATCCAGGACCTGGTGGCCGGTGACGATCACGCCCTGCACGATCGCCGGCGGCGAGGTGATGGAGACATAGCCGGCCGGGCTGTCGCCCATGCCGACGGTGATGTCGACCTGGCCGTTGTTGCCGAAGCCTGTGCACGGCTTGCCGGTCGCGGCGTCGACCGCGATCAGGCGGCCATCCAGGGTGCCTTCGATGATGCGTGCCGCGCAGGCGCCACGCGGCACCTGGGTCAGCACCGGCACGCCACTCGGGACGGCCAGGTCCGCTGCGACGTCATTGAATGCAGCATCCTGCGCGGTGGCCGGCACTTCGTAATAAGAGACGCCACGGCAGGCCGCGGTGTACGGAATGGACTTGTCCTTGATCTTCGGGTTGTAGCGCCAGCGCTCGGTGCCGTCGGCGGCGTTGAGCGCGACCAGCTGGTTGCGGGCCGTGCACAGGTACAGGCTGTCGCCGACTTTCAGCGGCGTGGTTTCCGCGCCCCAGCGCTTCTCGGGCAGGTCACCGGTGCGGAACAACCAGGCCTGCTCAAGCTTGCCCACGTTATCCGGGGTGATCTGCTGCAGTGGCGAGAAGCGCGTGGCGGCATTGTTGCGGCCATAGGCCGCCCAGTCGCCGTCGACCGGGCGGTCGGCCGGCTGCAGCGGCGCATCGGCGGTCGGTGTCAGACCGGTGCTGGTCATCGGCTCCGGGAACGCGCCCTCGGCAGCCGTGACGCCGTGCGGCACGAAGGCCAGGGTGAAGGCAGCGACGAACACCAGGGCCAGCACGCCGGCGATCCCGCGCGAGACCTTGCGCGAGACCGGACGATCCAGTGTCGGCAGCAGCAGCGACAGCACGAAGCCGATCGCCACGATCAGGCCCAGGCGCGGCACCCAGCGCCAGTAGTTGCTGCCCGACTCCCACCACGTCCACAGCAGCGTGCCGACGAACACCAGCGCGAACCACAGCGCACCGCTGTAGCGGCCCCGCCACAGCTGCACGCCGGAGACCAGCAGACCGACACCGGCCAGGACGTAGTACCAGGAACCACCGAGGCTGGCGAGCCAGGCGCCCCCTGCGGTGAATACAACGCCCAGCAACAGAATGACAATCGCCAGCACAGCCACCAGCCAATGGCGGGGGTGGCGGGTCTGCGTCGTGGTGGACATCGGTTTCTCCTGAAGCGCGAAGATCGCCGACGTTGCTGCCGGCCCCGCGGCTCTTATCCCACCGGGGTCGTGAACGTTGCGCGTTCTTTGCGGCGGTCGCCAACGTCGGCACAGCCGACGATGAAACCCGGCACGTCCCTGCCCTCCAACGAAAAACGCCGGCGTGTGCCGGCGTTCTCCGTGTGACTCCCGCGGGGTGGCTTACGCCTCCGGCGGTGCCACCACCGGGCTGGCCTCGACGGCCGCCGGTGCCTCTTCTTCCACACCCTCGTCCAGCGAGGCATCCATGCGTTCGACCGCCTGGAGCTTCTCCTCCTTGGACAGACGGATCAGGGTCACGCCCTGGGTGTTGCGGCCGACGCGCGAGATTTCCGAACCACGGGTACGCACCAGGGTGCCACCGTCGGAAATCAGCAGCACTTCGTCGCGCGGCCCCATCAGCACCGCACGCACCAGCTTGCCGTTGCGCTCGGTGGTCTGGATGCCGATCACGCCCTGCGTGCCACGGCCCTTGCGCGGGTAATCCGGCAGCGGGGTGCGCTTGCCGTAGCCGTTCTCGGTCGCGGTCAGGATATAGAGCGCGTTGTCGTCGTCAGCTCCGTTCTCGATCACGGCATCGCCGCTGTCGATCACGGTCTCGTCGACCAGGCTCTCATCCTCGTTCTCGTCTTCGCTGCCGCCGGCACTCTCGGCCACGATCAGACTGACCACTTCCTCGCCCTTGGGCATCTTGATGCCGCGCACGCCGGTCGCGGTACGGCCCATCGAGCGGACCTTGTCCTCACCGAAGCGCACGGTCTTGCCGTTGGAGGCGAACAGCAGGATGTCGCGCTCACCGTCGGTCAGGCCGACGCCGACCAGCGCATCACCCTCATCGAGGTTGATCGCGATCTTGCCGCGCGCCAGACGGAAGGCGAACTCGCTGAGCGGGGTCTTCTTGACCGTACCGTTGCGGGTGGCGAAGAACACGAACTGGCCTTCGGCATACTCGCGTACCGGCAGTACCGCCTGTACCCGCTCACCGGCTTCCAGCGGAATCCAGTTGATGATCGGGCGGCCACGGGCGTTGGACCCGGCTTCCGGCAGTTGATGCACCGGCAGCCAGAACACCTTGCCGGCGCTGGTGAAGGTCAGCAGCGTATCGTGCGTGTTGACCAGCCACAGCTGCTCGATGAAATCCTCTTCCTTGGTCGACGCCGCGCTGCGGCCACGGCCACCACGGCGCTGGGCCCGGTAGGCGCTGACCGGCTGGCGCTTGGCATAGCCAGCGTGCGACAGGGTGACCACCACGTCTTCCGGGGCGATCAGGTCGAGGATGTCCAGGTCTTCTTCGCTGTGGCGGATCTCGGTACGGCGGTCGTCGCCGAACTCGGTGCGCACGTTGATCAGCTCTTCGCGGATGACCTGCAGCAGACGGTCGGGATCTTCCAGGATTTCGATCAGCCCGGCGATCACTTCCAGCAGCTGCTTGTACTCGTCGGTCAGGCGGTCCTGCTCCAGCCCGGTCAGGCGGTGCAGGCGCATTTCCAGGATCTGGGTCGCCTGGATCTCGGTCAGCTGGTAGCCGCCCTCGAGCAGGCCCACACCCTTGGGCAGATCATCCGGACGCGAGGCTTCGGCGCCGGCGGCGCCCAGCATCGAGCCGACCAGGCCCGGCTCCCACAGGCGGGCGAGCATGCGTTCGCGCGCTTCGGTGGGGTTCGGCGAGGTCTTGATCAGTTCGATCATCTCGTCGATGTTGGCCAGCGCGACGGTCAGGCCTTCCAGCACGTGCGCACGCGCACGCGCCTTGCGCAGCTCGAACACGGTGCGGCGGGTGACCACTTCGCGGCGGTGGCGCACGAAGGCCTCGAGCATCTGCTTGAGGTTCATCAACTGCGGGCGGCCATCGACCAGCGCCACCATGTTGATGCCGAACACCGACTCCATCTGGGTCTGCTGGTAGAGGTTGTTCAACACAACTTCCGCCGACTCGCCACGCTTGATCTCGATGAAGATGCGCATGCCGTCCTTGTCGGACTCATCGCGCAGCTCGCTGATGCCTTCGAGCTTCTTTTCCTTGACCAGCTCGGCGATCTTCTCGATCAACCGGGCCTTGTTCACCTGGTACGGGATCTCGGTGACGATGATCGATTCGCGGCCGTTGTCAGCCACTTCGACCTCGGCCTTGGCGCGGATGCGCACACGGCCCCGCCCGGTCCGGTACCCGGCGACGATGCCGGCGGTGCCGTTGATGATGCCCGCGGTCGGGAAGTCCGGACCCGGGATGTACTCCATCAGGCCGTCGACGTCGATCTCGGGGTTGTCGATCAGCGCGATGCAGGCGTTGATCGACTCGGTCAGGTTGTGCGGCGGGATGTTGGTCGCCATGCCCACCGCGATACCGGCCGAACCATTGACCAGCAGGTTCGGGAACCGGGTCGGCATGACCGTCGGCTCCAGTTCCTTTTCGTCGTAGTTCGGCTGGAAATCGACGGTTTCCTTGTCGATGTCCGCCATCAGCTCATGGGTGAGCCGCGACATGCGCGCTTCGGTGTATCGCATCGCAGCGGCGGAATCGCCGTCGACCGAACCGAAGTTACCCTGGCCATCGACCAGCATGTAGCGCAGCGAGAACGGCTGCGCCAGACGCACCAGCGTGTCGTACACCGACTGATCGCCATGCGGGTGGTACTTACCGATGACGTCACCGACGATACGGGCCGACTTGAAGTAAGGCTTGTTGCTGTGCGCGTTCAACTCACTCATCGCGAACAGCACGCGGCGATGCACCGGCTTGAGGCCATCGCGCGCATCCGGGAGTGCGCGCCCCACGATCACGCTCATCGCGTAATCGAGGTAACTCTTGCGCATCTCGTCTTCCAGGTTGACCTGGATGATTTCCTTGGCGGTTTCTGCCATTCGGGTTCCGTTGTCTGGTAGCGGTCCAGTCCGTCGCGGCCGCCCTTTCGGGGCGGTTGCGCCGGAATCTCGATTAACCGTTGGATTCTACCACAGCGGGCCGTTCTCCGCCTGCTTTTACGGGCGTTTTACCGGCAAGAATCAGGAACTTACGGGGGCGTTGTGGGGAGGCAACCCGCGCGACGCACCCCCGGGTAGGCCACGACCGTCGGTCGTGGCACGCGCCGCAGCAGCCCTCAGCCGAACGCGGCCTGCATATTGGCCACCGTCGGGTTCAGGATCACCCCGCGCTCGGTCACGATGGCATCGATCAGGCTGCCCGGGGTGACGTCGAAAACCGGGTTCCAGGCCGCGATGCCCTCGGCGACGGTGCGGGTGCCGCCCACGCCGTAGAGCTCGCCCGGGTCGCGCTGTTCGATCTCGATCTGCTCGCCATCGGCGGTGTCCATGTCCACCGTCGAGGACGGCGCCACGACCATGAACTTCACCCCGTGGTGGCGGGCGGCGATGGCCAGCTGGTAGGTGCCGATCTTGTTGGCGGTATCGCCGTTGGCGCAGATGCGATCCGCACCGACGATGACCCACTGCACCGCCCCGGTCTTCATCAGGTGCGAGGCCGCCGAGTCGGCGATCAGGGTGGCGTCGATGCCGTCCTGCTGCAGCTCCCAGACGGTCAGGCGCGCGCCCTGCAGCCACGGCCGGGTCTCGCCGGCGAACACGCGCGCGATGCGGTGCTGGGCCATGCCCGCGCGGATCACGCCCAGGGCGGTACCGAAACCGGCGGTGGCCAGCGAGCCGGTGTTGCAATGCGTGAGCACCCCGCTGCCTGCATCGATCAGGCCGGCGCCCAGTGCGCCCATGTGGCGGTTGGCGGCAAGGTCTTCTTCGGCGATGGCCTGGGCCTCGGCGGCCAGCACCTGGCGCCAGTCGCTACCGGCCGGGGCCAGCGCGCGGCGCATCCGGGCCAGCGCCCAGGCCAGGTTCACCGCGGTCGGGCGGGAGGCGTTGAGCCGCTGCAGGGCCGGTTCGAGCTTCAGCAGGGCCTGCGCACCGTCATCGGCCTGGACCTCGTTGGCCGCCAGCACCACGCCCCAGGCGGCGGCGATGCCGATCGCGGGCGCGCCGCGCACGGTCAGCGCGTGGATGGCCTCGGCGACCGCGTCGCTGTCGCGGCACTCCACGTGCTCGACGATGAACGGCAGTTTGCGCTGGTCGAGCAGCTGCAGGCTCTCGCCGGTCCACAGGATCGGGCGGATATGGTCGTAGCGGGCGTAATCGATGTCGGTGGATGCGTTCATGCGGCCATTGTAACGGCGCACCGTTGCACGCGGAATCGGGCGCTCAGTTGACCGCGAATTCGGCGCGGCAGCCCTTGTCCACCCACACGCCGCGGCTGTCCCAGCCCCAGCTGCTGCCCTGCTCGCACGGGCTGCCGGAGAGCTGCTTGTTGAGGGTGACGCCGTGGGTGATGCCTGCGCCGCAGAAGCGCCGCTGGCGCGACTTGGATTCACAGACGAGGATGCGCGGCACGTTGAGGAAGCCAGTGCCATCGGCGGCGCCGACTTCGAACTCGCCCTGGCAGCCACGGGTCACCCAGATTTCGTTGCGGCGGTAGCCCCAGCTGTGTCCTTCGCGGCAGGGCAGCGAGGTGAGCTGGCGAAGCAGCCGGACCGGCGCCCCCTGCAGCACGACCGGGCAGTTCTGCGGACGGCCATTGGATTCGCAGCGGACCACGCGGCGGATGCGGCGTTCGCCATCGGCGCGCGGCGCGGCCGCCGCGGTCCGCGCGCGGAACTCGGCACGGCAGCCCAGGGTGACCCACACGCCGGAGCGATCGGTGCCCCACTCCGAGCCACGCACGCAGCTGTTGTCGGACAGTTGGCGGATCAGATCCACGCCGCCTTCGGTCGGCACATCGCAATGCACCCACTCCATGTCGCGGGATTCGCAACGCACGACCTGGCCTGCATACCCGCCCGCCTGCGCCAAGGCCGTTTCGGACATCAGCGCAGTCCACAGCAACACCGGCCACAGGGGCACGCCCGCGCCTACCAACAGCTTCATCAACACGATCCCCGCCACGCCTGAACGATCACATGACCACCTTCGGACATCCCGTGTGATCAGAGCATCATCATGCACCCCGTGCAAGACGCGAATGCGTCAAATACACCTCAGGCCCGGGCGAAATCGAAGGCCAGCACATCGGTGATCCGGCCGGTGCGGTTCATCGCCATCAACAGGCGATCCACGCCGACCGCCACGCCCGCGCAATCGGGCAGCGCCGGCAGGGCCGCCAGCAGGTGTTCATCCAGCGGCGGCAGTACATCGCCACGTGCCGTGCGGATCGCATGGTCGCGCTCGAAGCGCGCACGCTGTTCAGCCGCATGGTTCAGCTCGTGATAGCCGTTGGCCAGTTCCACGCTGCCCAGGTAGAGCTCGAAGCGCTCCGCCAGCGGCGGCGTGCCCGGACGGATCCTCGCCAACGCTGCCTGGGTCGCCGGCCAGTCATGGACCACCGTCATCGCGTCGTCACGGAAATGCGGCTGGATGCAGTGGGTCATCAGCAGATCGAGCCAGTCATCGCGGGTCAATCCCCCGGCGTCGATGCGCACGGCGGACAAGGGCGCCTGCAGCTGTTCCAGCGTCGCCTCGAACGGGTCCAGCCCGACGTGCTGCTGGTAGAGCGCGCGGTAATCGATCACCTGCAGCGTGGCCTCGCGCTGCACCAGCCGCAGCGCATCGCGCACCAGGGTGGCGGTCTCGTCGATCAGACGGTGATGGTTCCAGCCCACCCGATACCACTCCAGCATGGTGAACTCGGGATTGTGGCGACCACCGGCCTCGCCGTTGCGGAACACGCGGCCCAGTTCGTAGCAGTCGCCCACCCCCGCGGCGAGCAGCCGCTTGAGCGGGAACTCCGGCGAAGTGCGCAGCCAGCGCTGCGGCGTGCCTGCATCGACATGCCCGCTGAAACGGGTATGGAAGCTGTCGATGTTCGGCTCGGTGTTGCCAGCGGCGGACAGGATCGGCGTTTCCACCTCCAGTACGTCACGCGCGGCGAAGAAGCTGCGGATCAGCGCGTTGAGCGCGGCACGCTGGCGCAGCGCAGCGATCATGCGCGTGCGTCCTTCAGGCGCTGCGCAAGCGGCAGGGTCAGCAGGTCGCGGGTGTCGTCGACATACCCGGTCGCCAGGTACAACCGGCGCGCGAGTTCGTTGTGGTGGTTCACTTCCAGCCGCATGCGCTCCACCCCGCGTGCGTTCGCACGCTGTTCCAGGATGGCCAGCGCCTGTTTGCCGCGGCCGCGGCCGCGTGCGGCATGGCTCAGGTACAACTCGTCCAGCAGCGCGAAGTGACCGCCCTGCTCCAGGCTGAACCCCATCGCCAGCGCGCCGTAGCCGACCACGCTGCCCGCTTCGTCCAGCCACAACAGCACTTCGCCGTTACGCGGATCGTCCAGCAGCGACGCCAGGGCCCTGCGCACGCGGTTGTCGTCGAAATCGAGTTTGTCTTCGGCATAGAAATCACGCATCAGCCCGATCAGCAGCTCGGTGTCGGCCACGGTGGCCAGGCGAAAATCGAGGGGGACGGTATGCATGCGGGTTCTCTTTGAAGGACGGATCGCGGGGCACGGCGGCCCCGCGACAGATTCAGTGCTGCGCGAGGAAGGCCACCAGCTGGTCTTCGTCCCAGACCGGCACGCCCAGTTCCTGCGCCTTGGTCAGTTTGGAACCCGCCTCGGCACCGGCGACCACGAAGGAGGTCTTCTTCGACACACTGCCGGCCACCTTGGCGCCCAGCGCTTCCAGCCGTGCCTTGGCCTCATCGCGATTCATCTGCGCCAGCGTGCCGGTCAGCACGGCGGTCTGCCCTTCCAGCGGGCCCGCGGCCTGCTCGGCCTGTTCCGGCGCCAGGGCGAGCAGCTTCCGGCGGTAGTCCTCGGCCTTGAGCAGCATCGGGCCATGGCCGTCGCTGTCCAGCCAGTCGGCCAGTCCGAGTGCCACCTCGTTGGGCAGCCCGGCCGCCACGAAACGCACCGGCTCGGCATCCAGCACCGAGGCCGCGTCCGGCAGCATGGCGACCAGCTTCTCGGCGCGCAGACGGGTGATCCCCGGAATCTCCGCTTCAACCAGCAACTGCGCGAAATCCAGCCCCTCGCGCAGCTTGGCGATCGGCGGATGCACATCGCTGATGCGGACCTGGCCGACCTGCAGCAGCGCATCGATCGCCTCCTGGTTGCCGGCCTGCTCGAAGAAGTGGCCGAGCGAGCGCGCGACCTCACCACCGATGTCCGGCACGCGCTTGAACAGCGGCCACGGCAGATGGCGGATCAGCTCGAGATCACCGAACCAGGTCGCCAGGGCCTTGGCGGTGCTCTCGCCGACGTGCTCGATGCCCAGCGCGAACAGCAGGCGCTCCAGCGTGGTGGTGCGGCTGGCATCGATCGCGGCGATCAGATTGTCGGCCCACTTGGTCGCGATCTTCTTCGTGTTCCAGGTGAAGGTGGCCGGCATCGCCAGCGCCTGCGCGCGCCACGCCTCGTCGCTGCCGTCCAGCTTGAGCAGGCTGCGGAGGTACTCGCCACTGCCTTCCGGCGGCAGGTGCAGGCCGACCTGGCTGGCCAGCGCCTCGGGCGACTCGGCATCCAGCACCAGCTTGAGCTGCAGCAGCTGGTCGCGCTGCAGACGATACAGATCGGCCACACCGCGCACGATGCCGGCGTCGACCAGCGTCTCGATGTACTTGCCGCCCAGGCCATCGATATCCATCGCGCGACGCGAGGCGAAGTGCGCGATGGCTTCCTTGCGCTGCGCCGGGCAGCTCAGCTCACCCGAGCAGCGCCAGGCCGCCTCGCCCTCTTCGCGGACGATCTCCGAACCGCACACCGGGCACTGCGACGGCATCTGCCACGGCCGGGTCCCGGCAGGGCGGCGGTCGGCGATCACGCTGACAACTTCGGGGATCACATCGCCGGCGCGACGCACGATCACCGTGTCGCCCACGCGGACATCCAGGCGCGCGATCTGGTCGGCATTGTGCAGCGTCGCGTTGGAGACGATCACCCCCGCGACCGCGACCGGCGCCAGGCGCGCGACCGGCGTCGCCGCGCCGGTGCGGCCGATCTGGATTTCAATCGCCTCCACCGTGGTGGTCTGTTCCTGCGCCGGGAACTTGTGCGCGATCGCCCAGCGCGGCGCACGGGCGACGAAGCCCATCTGTTCCTGGCCGACGCGATCGTCGAGCTTGTAGACCACGCCGTCGATATCGAACGCCAACCCATCGCGGCGCTCACCGATGTCACGGTAATAGGCGAGCAGTCCGTCCGCGCCTTCCACCACCTGGCACAGATCGCTGACCGGGAAGCCCCACTCGCGCAGCTGGGCCAGCGTGGCCGAATGCGTGGCCGGCAGTTCACCGCCGTCGACCTGGCCGATGCCATAGGCGTAGAAACTGAGCTTCCGCTTGGCGCTCATCTTCGGATCAAGCTGGCGCAGCGACCCGGCAGCGGCGTTGCGCGGATTGGCCAGCACCTTGCCGTCATGCAGGCGTGCATCGGCGTTGTAGGCCTCGAAATCGGCACGGGCCATGTAGACCTCGCCACGCACTTCCAGCACGTCGGGCCAACCGGCGCCTTTCAAGGTCTGCGGGATCACGGCGATCTGGCGCAGGTTCGCACTGACGTCTTCGCCGGTGGCTCCATCGCCCCGCGTCGCGCCCTGCACGAACCGGCCGTTCTCGTAGCGCAGGCTGATCGCCAGGCCGTCGAGCTTGGGTTCGGCGGAGAAATACAGCGTGCTGCGGCGCAGGCGCTCGCCGATGCGGCGCACGAAATCCTGCACCTCCTCATCGCTGAACGCATTGCCCAGCGACAGCATCGGCACCGCATGGCGGACCTCGGCGAAGCGCGAGGACGCCTTGCCACCGACCTGCCGGGTCGGAGAATCGGCGCGGGCCAGTTCCGGGTGCGCCTGCTCGATCGCTTCCAGCTCACGCACCAGCAGGTCGTACTCGACGTCGGGGATCAGCTGCTCGTCGCGCTCGTGGTATGCCTTGCCGGCATCCTCGATCTGGCGGCGCAGGACGTCGGCACGTGCGGCGGGACTGGGGGTCATGCGGAAGGCAATCCTGGTGGGGCATTCAATTTTACCCCTCCCCCCGCGCCTGCGCGCGGTGAAGAACGCTTGCCGCCGATCCGCAGGGGCGCTAGCGTGCGCCGAACCCCTCGTTTCCGGTGTCCCGTGACCCCTGCCCTCGCCGCGTCCCGTCGCTCTTTCCTGCAGCTGGCCGGTACCGGCCTGGCGTTGTCCGGCCTCGGCATGGTGCCCACGTCGGCCGCACCTGCGCGCGCCCTTCCGCACGCCGGCGGACCGGTGCTGCTCAACTTCAACGAATGCCCGTACGGGCCATCGCCTGCCGCGCAGGCAGCGGCACGCGACATCGTCACCAGCAGCGGGCGCTATCTGTTCGGCCTGGCCGGCGAACTGCGCGACCTGTTCGCCCAGCAGGAAGGCATCGGCAAGGATCACGTGCGGCTGTATCCGGGCTCGAGCGAGCCGCTGAACCGGGCGGCGGTGCTGTGGACCTCGCCCGCTGCAGGGCTGGTCGTTGCCGATCCCACCTTCGAGGCACTCGGCGATCTCGCCGCCGCGCGGGGCGCGACCGTGGCCAAGGTTCCGCCGCGCGGCGATGGTGCACACGATGTGCGGGCGATGGCAGCGGCAGCCGCGAAGGTGGATGCCGGCCTGCTGTACCTGTGCAACCCCAACAATCCCACCGGCTCGATCACTCCGGCGGCCGACATCGCCTGGCTGCTCGCCCACAAGCCGGCGAAGACTCGGGTGCTGGTGGATGAGGCCTACCTGCAGTACAGCGAGCAGCGCTCGGTGATCGGCCAGGTGATGCAGCGCGACGATGTGATCGTGCTGCGCACCTTCTCCAAGCTCTACGGCATGGCCGGCCTGCGCCTGGGCGTGGCCGCGGCGCATCCGGACCGCTTGAAGGAACTGGCCAGCCTGGGCGACAACCCGCTGCCGGTGACCGCGATGGCGGCAGGGCTGGCGAGCCTGCGCGATCCCGGGCTGGTCGCACAGCGCAAGGCGGACAATGCACTGGTGCGGCAGAACACCGTCCGCTGGCTGGGCCAGCGCGGCTTTGCGTGCGTGCCTTCGGAGGCGAACTGTTTCGTGGTCGACGTGCAGCGCGACGGCGCCGCGTTCTCCGCTGCCATGGCCGCGCGCGGCGTGGTGATCGGGCGCAGCTGGCCGATCTGGCCGCAGCGGGTGCGGGTGACAGTGGGGACCGAGGCCGAGATGGCGCGGTTCCGTGAGGCGTTCGAAGCGGTGGTCAGCGAGAACGGCTAGGGCCGACCGTTGCGTGTCGGCCGGTGTGCGTATCGACCACCGGTCGATACCTACCGGTGCTGGTCCACGTCCCCGCCAAACCGCGCTGGGTTCACCAACGCGGGGCTTTGGTCAGCGGCGGGGCCTGGTGCTGGCGGTCGTAGGCACGCAGCTCGTCGCGGATGTGCGCGATGCGCTGGCGGCCCAAGGCGTTGCGGCTGTCATCGAGCACCACGCCATCGAGCAGTTCGCCCATGCGCTGCACGGTCGGCAGCATCTTTTCCCAGGCATCCAGCGCGGTCAGCGGCGCCGGCAGGGTCAGGAAGAAGGCGATCGCCGGCGTTTCCATCTCGCGGATGTTGGCCATGTCGAAACTGCCCGGCTTCATGATGCTGGCCATCGAGAAGATCGGGCCGCGCTCGGGGTGGCCTTCGACCAGGCGGTGGAAGACATTCATATGGCCGAATACCAGGCCGGTCTTTTCGGCCGCGACCACGATGTCTTCGCCCCGCAGCTGCTCGCCTGCGCGGGCGGCAACGAACAGCGAGACGATCTTGTCGAAATCCTGGGTGGTGCGCTTGCCCAGGTCGCTGGCCGGACCGGCATCCACCTCGGGCAGGCCGAGTTCGGGCTGGGTCACGCCGTCTTCGCCCACCACGGGCGCAGCGCCGTCGACCGGGCTCTCGCCGTCACCCAGCACGGGCTCGCGGCGCTGGCCGTTGGCGCCTTCGGCACCCTCGACGCGGCGGCCCTGCACTTTCTTTTTCGGACGGCCAAACAGGAAGATCGCAGCGATCAACAGCAGGCCGGCGGCCAGGATGCCGATGCGGAGCAGTGCCATGTCGGACATTCGGGAGGTTCTCCGGCTAAATCATTCAGGTACTTAAGGATGGCACGTCACGCCGCGCCCGCCAATCGTGCGGCTTCCTCCAGGTCGACACTGACCAGTCGGCTGACGCCCGGTTCGCGCATGGTCACGCCGGACAGCTGGTGTGCTGCTTCCATCGTGGCCTTGTTGTGGCTCACAAACAGGAACTGAACCTTCTCGCTCATTTCCTTGACCATGTTGGCCAGGCGACCGACGTTGGCTTCGTCCAGCGGCGCGTCCACCTCGTCCAGCAGGCAGAACGGGGCCGGGTTGAGCTGGAAGATCGCAAACACCAGCGCCACCGCGGTCATCGCCTTCTCGCCACCGGACAGCAGCGAGATGCTCGAAACCCGCTTGCCCGGCGGCCGCGCCATGATCGCAACACCGGTGTCGAGCAGGTCTTCACCTGTCAGTTCCAGGTACGCGTGGCCACCACCGAACAGGCGCGGATACAGCTGCTGCACGCCGGCGTTGACGCGATCGAAGGTGTCCTTGAAGCGGCCGCGGGTCTCGCGGTCGATCTTGCGGATCGCGTCTTCCAGCGTTTCCAGCGCGGTGGTGAGGTCGGTGTTCTGCGCGTCCAGATACTCCGAACGCTGCGAAGCCTCGCCGTATTCCTGGATGGCGGCCAGGTTGACCGGCTCCAGGCGGCGCATGCGGCCATCGATCTGGTGCACGGCCTGCTCCCAGTCGGTGACGCGCGCATCTTCGGGTAGCCCGTTGATCACGTCCTGCAGCACGAAGCCGGCTTTCTCCACCGACGCCGACAGCTGGTCGGCACTGAGCACCAGCGCCTGCTGGTCCAGCTTGCGCTGGGAAATCCGCTCGCGCTGCGCCAGCGCCTGTTCGTCGCGCTGGTGGCGGGTCTGTTCGAACGTACGCAGTTCGGCATCGATGCCGTCCAGCAGGGTGCGGGCCTCACCCAGCACGCGATCGGCGCGCACGCGCTCGCCCAATGCGTTCTGGTGTTCGGCTTCCAGCGTCTTGACCGGGGAATCGCCTTCGTCGAGCTGCGAATGCAGTTCGCCCAACCGGGTATCCAACTGCCCGCGCTGCGTGCTCATGCGCTCCAGCGCCTGGCTGAGCGAGGCCATCTGCGCGCGTTGCGATTCCAGGGTCAAGGCCAGCGAATGCGCCGCTTCACGAACGTTGCGCGCCTGGTCGCGGGCCTGGTCACGGGCATCGGTGAGCTGGCGCCGCTCGCCTTCCAGCGCCGCCCGTACCGATTCCAGATCGCCCATGCTGGTGACCGCGTCGTCCAGGCGCGAGCGTGCTTCGCGCACCTGCTCACGACCGGCATCCAGCGTTTCCAGCAGCTGCACCAGTTCGCCTTCGATGCGATCGATGCGGGTGCGTGCGGCTTCCACCTTGCCCTGCTGGCTCTGCAGCTGCCCACCCAGTTCGGAGACGCTGCGGTGGGCCAGATACAACTGGCGCTGCGCGTCTTCGCGCTGTTGCTCGCCGGCCAGCAACTGGTCGCGGAAGCTCGCCAACTGCTGCTCCAGCGCGGCTTCGCGATCCTGCAGGGTTTCAATCTGCTCGCGCAGGGTGACGATCTCGCGCTCACGCAGCAGCGCGCCCTGCTTGGCCGCGCCGGAGCGCGACACCCGCACCCAGCCCTCGCCCAAGCGCTCACCGCCACGGGTGATCACCGAATCGCCCTCGCCGAGCGTTGCCTGCAGCGCACGCGCCGCCTCGAGATCCTCGGCGGCATGCAGGCGCGCGAGCAGGCGACGGATCGCGGTCGGGCCCTGCACTTTCGCGGCCAGCGAGGTCGGCGCGACGGTCAGCGCGTCCTGCTCGGCCGAGACCAGCGCGATACGGCCTTCGCCGAGTTCGCCCAGCGCGTCCACCAGCGATTCGGGGGCATCGACCAGCACGCCTTCGATCAGCTGACCGAGCGCGCTTTCCACGGCGTTTTCCCAGCCACTCTCCACGGTCAGGCGCTCGCCGACGCGTGCGCCCGAATCCAGCCCGCGTGCCTGCAGCCACGCCACGGCAGCGCCCTGCTCCTGGCCCAGTGCGGCCTGCTGCAGGGTTTCCAGCGACGACAGCCGGCCGCGGGCGGCCTGGGCCTGCTTGCGGATCTCGGCCAGCTCGGTCTGCCCGGTGCGCTGGCGATCCTGCAGCCCGGCCACGGCGATCTTGCGTTCTTCGACCTGCTCGTTGAGCACATCCAGCGAGGCTTTCTGGGTCTCGTGCTGGATGTGCAGCTCCTCGAACACCTCGGCGAGCGCGTCCAGGTCCAGCCCGGCGCGTTCGGCCTGCAGCGATTCGCGGCGACGGTCCGCTTCGAGCACCTGGCGGTCCAGATAGTCCACGCGGGTGCGTTCGACTTCGCCGGCACGCGAGGCCTCGGAAGTGCTGCGGGTATGGCTTTCCCACCGCTGCTGCCAATCGGCCAGACGGGCCTCGGCATCGCGCAGGGCTTCCTGCTTGATTTCGTTTTCTTCCTGCAGCTGCTCCAGGCGCGGCTCGGCATCGTCCACCGCCTCGCGCAGCACCATCAGCTTGGCCTCATCGCCGCTGATGTGCTGACCCAGATCGGCCAGCGCCTGCTGTGCTTCATCGCGCGCCTTGTTGAGTCGCTGCGACATTTCGCGCTGGTGCTGGATCTGCTGCTCCAGGCGCGCCAGCGTGCTGCCGACCTGGTAGACCTCGGCCTGCGCGGTGTTGAGCGCATCGGACGCTTCTTCGCGGCGCAGCCGGCTGGTTTCGATCCGGGCCTCGGCATCGCGCTGCTCGGCGATCAGCTGCTGCAGGCGGGTTTCTTCGCGCGACAGCGCTTCGCGCAGTCCGCCCAGGCGACCGTCCAGACCGCGGTATTCCAGCGCCTTCCACTCGGCATCCTTGACCTTGCGCTCTTCCTGCAGCGCCTGGTACTGCTCGGCCTGGCGGGCCTGGCGCTTGAGGTGCTCGAGCTGCTTGCCGATTTCCTCGCGCAGGTCGCCGAGACGATCCAGGTTCTCGCGGGTATGCCGGATGCGGGTCTCGGTCTCCTTGCGGCGTTCCTTGTACTTGGAGATGCCGGCGGCTTCTTCGAGGTACACACGCAGGTCTTCGGGGCGGGCCTCGATGATCTTGCTGATCATGCCCTGCTCGATGATCGAGTAGCTGCGCGGCCCCAGGCCGGTACCCAGGAACAGATCGGTGATGTCGCGCCGGCGGCACTTGGTGCCGTTGAGGTAGTAGTTGCTGCTGCCGTCGCGGCTGACGGTACGCTTGACCGAGATCTCGTTGAACGAGGCGTATTCGCCGGTGATGGTGTGGTCGGTGTTGTCGAAGATCAGTTCGACGACGGCCTGCGAGACGGGCTTGCGGGCGGAGGAGCCGGAGAAGATGACGTCGGTGAGCGAGTCGCCGCGCAGGCGGCTGGCGGAGCTTTCGCCCATGACCCAGCGCACGGCGTCGATGATGTTCGATTTGCCACAGCCATTGGGGCCCACCACGCCGGTCATGTTGGTCGGCAGGTGCAGCGTGGTCGGATCGACGAAGGATTTGAATCCGGACAGCTTGATCGTGGACAGACGCATGGCGTGATGGTTTTCCGGGCGAAGGCCTGAAGCGACCCCCACCATGGTGGATTACGGAGCGGATTTACCCTTCAAGCCATTGATGTTGCAGGGTTTCAATGGCCCCGGGGGCGACGCGATAGCTTGAGTATAACGGGGCGGGTGTTCAGCGGGCTGCGGGGGTGGACCTTGCGGCAGCTGGAGCTGGAGCTGCAGCTGGAGCTGGAGCTGGAGCCAAAGCGGAAGCCAGATTTCGGGTAGCCCGAGGCGGGACGGCGTGGGTGGGGTCGCGGGACCCGCCGTGAACCCGTCCATGGGGGCTCGTAATGCGCCATCCATGGCGCCTTACGGTCCCGCCACCCCACCCACGCCATCCCGTAGACACAGGGCTGGTGTGCGGGGGAACAGCCAAAGCGGAACAGCCAAAGCGGAACAGCCCGAACCGGACCCACGCTGGCCGAGCTGGGCGAGCTGACCCGAGCTGACCCGCCACCGCCGACGCGCGGGAACGGGGGTAGAGCCACGCCATGCGTGGCTGGGGCGACACCTGGAACCTGGAGCATCCACGCATGGCGTGGATCTACCCAAGCCGGCCGTCTATCACCCCAATGGCGCAGACCCCACGTGCCCTGGAACGCTGAGGTTGCCCTGCCCTCCCAACCGCCGCACCGGAAACCACGCTGGAGGGTGCCGGGTAGCCCGGCCCGGGACCGTAAGGCGCCATGGATGGCGCATTACGAGCCCCCATGGACGGGTTCACGGCGGGTCCCGGGC
>NZ_JBDJMB010000036.1:0-29796 GCF_039673645.1 Stenotrophomonas sp. TWI700
CAGCATAGCCGAGTTCGTGAGGTTGCCGGCCAGCGGCCGGCACTACCCGCGGCAACGCCACCAGCCACGTCGGCCGGGGGCGCAGGGAATCAGTCGACCGAGATGCCGGCCAGGCGCTGCAGCGCCTCGGCGTACTTGGCGCGGGTGCGCTCGATGATCTCGGCGGGGATGCTCGGGCCGGGCGCGGTCTTGCCCCAGTCCAGCGTCTCCAGGTAATCGCGGACGAACTGCTTGTCGTAGCTCGGCGGGCTGGTGCCCACCTCGTACTCGTCGGCCGGCCAGTAGCGCGAGGAATCCGGGGTCAGCATCTCGTCCATGATGTACAGACGGCCGTCGGCATCGGTGCCGAACTCGAACTTGGTGTCGGCGAGGAGGATGCCGCGCTCGCGGGCATACTCCGCCGCGAAGGCGTAGATGCGCAGGGTGGCGTCGCGCACGCGCTCGGCCAGGTCCGCACCGACCGCCTTCACCATCGCATCGAAATCGATGTTCTCGTCATGGTCGCCGACGGCGGCCTTGGTCGAGGGGGTGAAGATCGGTTCGGGCAGCTGTTCGGCCTGGCGCAGGCCATCGGGCAGCTCGATGCCGCTGATCTTGCCGGTGCGCTGGTAGTCCTTCCAGCCACTGCCGATCAGGTAGCCGCGGGCGATGGCCTCGACCGGGACCGGCTTGAGCTTGCGGGTGACCACGGCGCGCTTGGCGTACAGGGCCGGATCCACACCCTCGGGCAGCACGCTGGCGACATCGATGCCGGTCAGGTGGTTGGGCATCAGGTGCGCGGTCTTGGCGAACCAGAAGTTCGAGACCTGGCAGAGCATTTCGCCCTTGCCGGGAATCGGATCGGGGAGCACCACGTCGAAGGCTGACAGACGGTCGGTCGCGACCATCAGCAGGTAGTCCCCCGGCGGAGTGCCGGCGGGGAGCCGGTCGCGCGGAATGTCGAAAACATCACGCACCTTGCCGCGATGGCGCAAGGGCAGGCCGGGGAGATCGGATTGCAACAACGTGGTCGGCACGGGCACTCCTGAGGCTTCGTCATGACAGCTGTCCAGGGGACCCGGAGGGCCCGCACAGACAGCGGGCGGCCTAGTGTAAAGCGGGTTGGGCCCGCTGTGACGTAAAATGAGGATCCTTTATCGCCTCGGCTGCCCAGACCACCATGCGCTGGTACGGAAAACTGCTCGGATTCATCGCTGGCGCCCTGTTGTTCAGGCCCAATCCGCTGTTCGGGGCCGTGGTCGGGCTGTTGCTGGGGCATGCCTTCGATGCCGACTGGTTCCGGCTGAACAGGGAAAACCCCTACCGCGAGCTGGGGCTGACCTCCGAGGCGACCGATGCCGAGATCGACCTGGCCTACCGCCGGCTGATGTCCCAGTACCACCCGGACAAGGTGGTCGGCGCAGCGCCGGAGCTGCGCCAGCAGGCCGAGCGCAAGTCGCGCCAGCTCAATGCCGCCTACGACCGCATCAAGACTCTGCGCAAGCGCTGATTCCGCGCGGCGCCCCTTTTCAACATCCTGAAGGTCCCGGCCATGTCCAACTGCATCATTGCTCCCTCCATCCTGTCCGCCGATTTCGCCCGCCTGGGCGAGGAAGTGGACAACGTGCTCGCGGCCGGTGCCGACTGGGTGCATTTCGATGTGATGGACAACCATTACGTGCCGAACCTGACGATCGGCCCGCTGGTCTGCCAGGCGCTGCGCAAGCACGGCGTGACCGCGCCGATCGATGTGCACCTGATGGTGGAGCCGGTGGACCGGATCATCCCGGATTTCGCCGAGGCCGGCGCGACCTACATCAGCTTCCATCCGGAGGCGAGCCGCCACGTGCACCGCACGATCCAGCTGATCCGTTCGCTGGGCTGCAAGCCGGGCGTGGTGCTCAATCCGGCCACGCCAGTGGACATCCTGGACTGGGTGCTCGATGACCTGGACCTGGTGCTGGTGATGTCGGTCAATCCGGGCTTCGGCGGCCAGGCGTTCATTCCCTCGGCGCTGGACAAGGTGCGCGCGATCCGCAAGAAGATCGATGCCAGTGGCAAGGACATCCGCCTGGAGATCGACGGTGGCGTAAAGGCCGACAACATCGGTGCGATCGCCGCGGCCGGTGCGGATGCGTTCGTGGCTGGCTCGGCGATCTTCAACGCGAAGACGAGCTACCAGGACATCATCGCGCAGATGCGCGGCAACGTCGCCGCGGCGCGGGGCTGAGCCATGGGACCGGTGGCTGCCGTGACGATCCGCGTGGCCACCGCTGACGATGCGGCGCTGATCCTGCGTTTCATCCGCGAACTGGCGATCTACGAGAAGGCCGAGTCGTCGGTGCAGACCGACGAAGCGGGCATCCGCGCGAGCCTGTTCGGGCCGGAGGCGAAGGCGCACGCGCTGGTCTGCGAGGCCGACGGCGTGGCGATCGGGTATGCGGTGTACTTCTACAACTACTCGACGTGGCTGGGCCGCAACGGGATCTACCTGGAAGATCTGTACGTGAGTCCGGAGCATCGCGGCAGTGGTGCGGGCAAGGCGCTGCTGCAGCACATCGCGCGGATCGCGGTGGCCGGGAACTGCGGCCGTTTCGAGTGGTCGGTGCTGGATTGGAACGAACCGGCGATCCAGTTCTACGAAGCCGCCGGTGCGAGGCCGCAGAGCGAGTGGACGGTGTACCGGATGGAAGGCGAGGCGCTGCGGGTGTTTGCCGCAGGCTGAGCTGTCTTCAAAAAAAAGACCGCACCATTGCTGGTACGGCCCTGGGAACTGCGGGAGGCTGATCCTGCCTCCATCCATCTTCCCTGCTATGGCCTTCCATTCTCCGGGGGATCGGTGACGCTTTGATGACATTCACCGGCGGCCACGCCGTCCGCTGCTAGCCTTCGCTTCCCCACTCCCTGGAAGTACCGCATGAGCCGTCCCCATTGGCGTTTGATCCTCAACGGAAAGGCCACCGGCAACGAGGATGTGCGCGAGGCGGTGGCGGCGATGCGCGAGCGCGGGGTGCAGCTGGAGGTGCGGGTGACCTGGGAATCGGGCGATGCCGAGCGCTACGTGGCCGAGGCGATCGCGCACGGGGTCGATACGATCATCGCGGCCGGCGGTGATGGCACCCTCAGCGAGGTGGCCGAGACGCTGGCGCATCGCGAGGAGTCCGCCGACGCGCTGCCGTCGCTGGGGCTGTTGCCGCTGGGCACGGCCAATGATTTCGCCACGGCGGCGGAAATTCCCGATGCACCGCTGGCGGCGCTGGAGCTGATCGCGCACGCGCCGGCACGCCCGGTCGATCTGCTGCGCATCGATGCCGATGGCAAGGTGTGGTGGTGCGCGAACGTGGCCAGTGGCGGCTTCGGCACCGACGTGACGGTGGAGACCGATGAGGGCCTGAAGAAGGTCCTTGGCGGGCTGGCCTATCTGGTCACCGGGGTGTCGCGGCTGGGGCGCATCGATCCGATCCAGGCGCAGGTCCGGGCGCCGGGGTTCGCGTGGGCCGGTGGCTTCATCGCGCTCGGCGTGGGCAATGGCCGCCAGGCCGGCGGCGGGCAGGTGCTGTGCCCGGAGGCCCTGATCGATGATGGACTGTTGGATGTCACGGTCATTCCGGAGCTGAGCGGGGAGGTGACGTCGACGCTCGCGGCACTGGTCAAGGGCGGCAAGCGCGGCGCGCTGGAGCAGGTGGCCGAGCGCGTCCAGGCGCCGTGGGTGGAGATCGACGCCGAGCTGCCGCTGACGCTCAACCTGGATGGCGAGCCGGTCCAGGCCCGGCATTTCCGCATCGACTGCGTGCCCGGGCGGGTCAACCTGCATGTGGCGCTGGACAGCCCGCTGCTGTCGCGCGGCTGATGCGCCGGGCGGCGCCGGGTTCCATCCGGTGCCGTCAATGCGGTACAGTCGCCGGGTGTCCATTCTGACGACCCCGCATACCCTTTCTTCCGCTCGCCGTTGGTGGCGATGGTGGCCTGTTGCCGTCGTCCGTCCCGCCACCGCCGTTTCCCGGAAGGAAAGTCGTCTTGATCACGCTCGAGCAGTTCCAGCAGCAGGCCGCTGAAGGCCACACCCGCATCCCCGTCGTCCGTGAAGTGCTGTCCGACCTGGACACGCCGCTTTCGGTCTATCTGAAGCTCGCCGACGGCCCGCATACCTATCTGTTTGAATCGGTCGAGGGCGGCGAACGCTTCGGGCGCTATTCCATCATCGGCCTGCCGGCACGCCGGGTATATGCCTTCCACGGCCATACCCTGACCATCAGCGAGTCCGGCACCGTGGTGGAAACCCGCGAGGTCGCCGACCCGTTCACCGAGGTCGAGGCGCTGCGCAGCGCCCACTCGGTGCCGAAGCTGGCCGGTCTGCCGGGCTTCACCGGTGGCCTGGTCGGCTGGTTCGGCTTCGAGTGCATCGGCTATATCGAACCGCGCCTGGCACCGCCGCGTGGCCGCGATGAGCTGGGCACGCCGGACATCCTGCTGCTGCACTCCGAAGAACTGGCGGTGTTCGACAACCTCAAGGGCCGCCTGTACCTGATCGTGCATGCCGACCCGGGTCAGCCCGGTGCATGGGAGGACGCCCAGGCCAAGCTGGATGCGCTGGTCGCCAAGCTGCGCGCCCCCGGCGCCGGCTACCCCGCGCCGATCACCCGCGATGTGCTGGACGAGAACGATTTCGTCTCCGGTTTCACCCGCGAAGGCTTCATTGCCGCGGTCGATAAATCCAAGGAATACATCCGCGCCGGCGACATCTTCCAGGTGGTGCTGAGCCAGCGCCTGAGCGTGCCGTTCAAGGCGCGCCCGGTGGACGTGTACCGCGCGCTGCGTGCGCTCAATCCCTCGCCGTACATGTATTTCCTCGATACCGGCGATGTGCAGGTGGTCGGCTCCTCGCCGGAAATCCTGGTGCGGCTCCAGGATGGCGAAGTCACCGTACGCCCGATCGCCGGCACCCGCCCGCGCGGCGCGACGGTGGAAGAAGACAATGCACTGGAAGCCGAACTGCTGGCCGATCCCAAGGAACGCGCCGAGCACCTGATGCTGATCGATCTGGGCCGCAACGATGCGGGCCGCGTGTCCAAGGCGGGCACGGTGCAAGTGGGCGAGCAGTTCGTGATCGAACGTTACAGCCACGTCATGCACATCGTCAGCGAAGTCACCGGGCAGCTGCAGCCGGGCCTGAGCTATGCCGACGTGCTGCGCGCGACGTTCCCGGCCGGCACCGTCAGCGGCGCGCCGAAGATTCGCGCGCTGGAAGTGATCCGCGAGCTGGAGCCGATCAAGCGCAACGTCTACGCCGGCAGCATCGGTTACATCGGCTGGCACGGCGATGCCGACACCGCGATCGCGATCCGCACCGCGGTGATCAAGGACGGCCGCCTGCACGTGCAGGCCGGCGCCGGCATCGTCTACGACTCCGATCCCGGCAAGGAATGGGACGAGACGATGAACAAAGGTCGCGCGCTGTTCCGCGCGGTCGCACAGGCGGCCAAGGGCCTGTAACGGCACGCAGCCCGACTGCCCGATCCGTGCACGGTGCCGTGCACGCCACTTCCCCATTCTAGACGGATCCTGACCATGTTGTTGATGCTCGACAACTACGACAGCTTCACCTACAACCTCGTGCAGTACCTGCAGACGCTGGGCGCCGAGGTCAAGGTGGTGCGCAATGACGCATTGAGCGTCGATGAGATCGCCGCGCTCGCACCCGAGCGCATCGTGATCTCGCCCGGCCCGTGCACGCCCAACGAAGCGGGGGTGTCGCTGGAGCTGATCCGTCGGCTTGGCCCGACAATACCCATCCTCGGTGTGTGCCTGGGCCACCAGAGCATCGGCCAGGTGTATGGCGGTGATGTCATCCGCGCCACCAACATCATGCACGGCAAGACTTCGCCGATCCGCCATGAAGGCAAGGGCGTGTTCGCCGGCCTGCCGGACCGCTACCAGGCCACGCGCTACCACTCGCTGGTGGTCGACAAGACCACGTTGCCTGCGTGCCTGGAGATGACCGCCTGGACCGAGAACGAGGACGGCTCGATCGAAGAGATCATGGGTCTGCGCCATCGCGAGCATCCGGTCGAGGGCGTGCAGTTCCACCCCGAGTCGATCCTCACCGAGCATGGCCACGCCCTGCTGAAGAACTTCCTGCAGCGCTGAGCGCGCCGCACCTGCACCACAAAGGACCCCGCATGACCTTCTCCCCCCAGGAAGCCCTGCAGCGCACCATCGAGCACCGCGAAATCTTCTTCGACGAAATGGTCGACCTGATGCGGCAGATCATGCGCGGTGAGGTCTCGCCGGTGATGACTGCCGCGATCCTGACCGGCCTGCGGGTCAAGAAGGAAACCATCGGCGAAATCGCCGGTGCCGCCACCGTGATGCGCGAGCTCGCGCTAGCGGTACCGGTGGAGGACAAGACGCATCTGGTGGACATCGTCGGCACCGGCGGGGATGGTTCGCACACCTTCAACATCTCCACCTGCGCGATGTTCGTGGTCTCCGCGGCCGGTGCCAAGGTAGCCAAGCACGGCAACCGCAGTGTCTCCTCCAAGTCCGGCAGCGCCGATGCGGTCGAAGCGCTGGGCGCGGTCATCGATCTGCGTCCGGACGAGGTCGCCCATGCGATCACCGAAACCGGCATCGGCTTCATGTTCGCGCCGATGCACCATCCGGCGATGAAGGTCGTCGCGCCGGTGCGCCGCGAGATGGGGGTGCGCACGATCTTCAACATCCTGGGCCCGCTGACCAATCCGGTCGGTGCGACCAACGTGCTGATGGGCGTGTTCCACTCGGATCTGGTCGGCATCCAGGCGCGCGTGCTGCGCGAACTCGGCGCTGAGCGCGCGCTGGTGGTGTGGGGGCGCGACAACATGGACGAGATCTCGCTCGGCGCCGGTACGTTGGTCGGCGAGCTGCGCGACGGCAAGGTGCGCGAGTACGAGATCCATCCGGAAGACTTCGGCATCGCGATGTCGGCCAGCCGCAACCTCAAGGTCGACGGTCCGGAACAATCCATCGCGATGCTGCGTGGCGTGCTCGACAACCAGCCCGGCCCCGCGCTGGACATCGTGGCGCTCAATGCCGGCGCGGCGCTGTACGTGGCCGGTGTCGCCGACAGCATCGCCGATGGCCTGGCCCGCGCCCGTGCGGTGCTGGCCGATGGCAGTGCGCGCTCGCGGATGGAGCAGTATGTGGCCGCCACCCGCCGTATCCGCGGGGCCGTCTGAGCCCGCGTTTTCTGAATTCAGCGGGGCTGGCCGATAATGGCCGGTCTCCAGGACCCCAATGACATGAGCGACATCCTCGATACCATCCTGGCCCGCAAGGCCGAAGAAGTCGCCGCACGCCGTGCCCTGGTGCCGCTGGAGGCGCTGATCGCGCGCGTGGAGCAGGCCCCGCCGGTGCGTGGCTTCGCCGATGCGCTGCGTGCCTCGATCGCCGCCGGCAACCCGGCCGTGATCGCCGAGATCAAGAAGGCCAGCCCGTCCAAGGGCGTGATCCGTCCGGACTTCCATCCGGCCGACATCGCGGTGAGCTATGAGTTCGGTGGCGCCAGCTGCCTGTCGGTGCTGACCGACGTGGATTTCTTCCAGGGCAGCGACGCCTACCTGCAGCAGGCCCGTGAAGCCTGCACGCTGCCGGTGCTGCGCAAGGACTTCGTGATCGATGCCTACCAGGTGTACGAAGCGCGCGTGCTCGGCGCCGACTGCATCCTGCTGATCGTGGCTGCGCTGGACGATCGCCAGCTGGCCGAGCTGTCCGACCTGGCCATGCAGCTGGGCATGGACGTGCTGGTGGAAGTGCACGACATCGACGAGCTCGAGCGCGCCATCCAGGTGCCGGTGCCGCTGATCGGCATCAACAACCGCAACCTGCGCACCTTCGAGGTATCGCTGCAGACCACCCTGGACATGCGCCAGGCGGTGCCGCGCGACCGCCTGCTGGTCACCGAAAGCGGCATCCTCGGCCCGGCCGATGTCACCGTGATGCGCGAGGCCGGGGTCAACGCCTTCCTGGTCGGCGAGGCCTTCATGCGCGTGGAAGAGCCCGGCGAGGGCCTGCGTCAGCTATTCTTCAGCGCATGACAGCGATCTACCCAACGCCGCGCGACGACGCCCCGCTGGTGGTCTTCGACTTCGATCACACCCTGTATGACGGCGATTCCGGCAGCCATCTGTTCGCCTGGCTGATCAAGCGCAATCCGCTGCGGCTGCTGGCCGCCCTGGTCGCCACGCCGCTGCTCGGCCCGCTGGTGGCGTTCCTGCCGACCCGCCGCCGCGGCATCTCCGGCTACGTCTGGATCGCCACGTTCGGCCTGCACCGGGCGCGCGAGTTCAACAAGGTCATCGACCGCTACGTGCTCAAGCACGAGGCCGACATCCGCCGCCGGCTGCTGCCGGTCGCGCTGGAGGTGTTTGCCCGGCATCGTGCCGCCGGCGACCGCGTCGTGGTCGCCACCGGTGCACCGCCGGAGCTGGCCCGCGCGATCCTGGCCTTTGTCGCCCACCAGGGCGTGCCGGTGATCGGCAGCGAGGTCGGCCCGTTGCTGGGCGCGGTCATCGCCACCCGCCACTGCCACAACGAAGAAAAGATGCGGATGCTGCGCGAGCGCGGCTATGGCGAGATCGATGTCGCCTACTCCGACAGCAGCGCCGACCTGCCGTTGCTGCTGGCCGCTGCCGCACCGGTCGTGGTCAATCCGAAGGCCTCGCGCGTGGCGTATTTCCGCCAGGTGCTGCCGCCGGGCACCCCGGTGCTCAACTGGGGCTGTGTCGACCGGGCCGGCGACCCGGTCTGATCCGGCGCTGAAAACACCCGGGAAGGGCTGAAAAGGTGTCGCGTCCGGCTCAGCCTGCGCGCCACTGCACGATCGCATGGCCGATCTGGAACAGGCTGATGCCGAGCACCAGCACGCCGACAGCGACCAGCACCCAGCGTTCCTTGACCTTTTTGACCAGGATCGCGGCTACCGGCGCGGCCATCATGCCGCCGATCATCAGGCCGGCCACGATGTTCAGGTACTGAACGCCCATGGTCAGCAGGAAGGTGATCGATACCGCCAGCGTCACCACGAACTCGGCCGCATTGACCGTGCCGATGGTCGTGCGCGCCTGGCCGCCGCGGGCGAGTAGGGTGGAGGTCGCCACCGGACCCCAGCCGCCGCCGCCGCTGGCATCCAGCAGGCCGGCCACGAATCCCAGCAGCGGGACGCGCTTCACTTCCTGGGCGGGCAGCATCCGTCCGGCCGCGCGCAGCAGGATGAAGATCGCCAGCACAAGGAGATACATATAGATGAAGGGGCGGATCACGTCACCGGGCAGCTGGGTCAGCACGTAGGCACCGACCACGCCGCCGACCGCGCCGGGCAGGGCCAGGCGCAGGAACAGCCGACGGTCCACGTTGCCGGCGACCAGGTGCGAGACCCCGGAGGCCCCGGTGGTGAAGACTTCAGCGGTATGGATGCTGGCGCTGATCGCCGCCGGTGGCAGGCCCATGCTGAGCAGGACCGAGGAGGACACCAGCCCGAAGGCCATGCCCAGCGCGCCGTCGACCAGCTGCGCGCCGAGGCCGATCAGGATGAACCAATAGAATTCGCTGCCCAGTTCCATCGCAACAGCCTAGCGGCAAACAGGGGGTTAATGCCGGCGGATTGCCGGCAACGTCGCCTTCCGGGTGGGGTTGGGCTTGATCTGGGTCTGGGTCTGCGTGGTTGCCGGCCAGCGGCCGGCACTACCAGGAACCGATCAGCGGGTGCCGTACAGCACGACGGTCTTGCCGCGGGCATGCAGCTGCCCGTCGGTCTGCAGCTTCTTCAGCACGCGGCCGGCCATTTCACGCGAGCAGCCGACCAGCCGGGCCAGTTCCTGGCGCGACACGCGCAGCTGGGTGCCCTGCGGGTGGCTCATCGCCTCCGGCTCGCGCGACAGGTCATGCAGGGTGCGCACGATGCGGTCGGTGACATCCAGGAAGGCCAGGCGGCTGGCTTTCCTGCTGGTGTCGAGCAGGCGCTTGGAAAGCTGCTGGCCGATCGAATAGAGCAGGCGCGGGGCATCGGCCGAAAGCGGGCCCAGGAACAGCTGGTGCAGGCGCTCGTAGCTGATCTCGGCCAGCTCGCAGGGGGTACGGGTGCGCAGGATCACCTCGCGGCGGTCCGATTCGACGAACAGGCCCATTTCACCGACGAACTCGCCCGACCCGAAGTAGCCCAGCACCAGCTCACGATCGTCATCTTCCTCAGCCATTATTGAGACTGAGCCACTGATCACGTAGTAGAGGGTGCCGGCCGGATCGCCTGGACGGAACACGTCCGTGCGGGCGGGGTAACGGCGGCGGTGGCTGTGGGCCAGGAAGCGATCGATTGTTGCGATATCCAGGGCCAATGGACTTGTGGCAAGGCGCACAGTTGACACGTTGAGGCGCTCCGATTGCTCATGAAGAATTCACGGCTATGTGCCGGGAGCTTAACGATCCGAATTGTTAAGGGCAAACCGAGCACAGGTATTCGTTTCAATGCAAGTTTCGCCACCGATCACTTTGCCCCATACTTGCTTCTTTCCCACCACACACAGGATCGACCGCCGTGGTCAAGCCGTTGCCTCGCCTGAGGTTGCAAGGTTTCAACAACCTCACCAAGGCGCTGAGCTTCAACATCTATGACGTCTGTTACGCCCGCACCGAAGAGGAGCGCCAGCGTTACATCGAATATATTGATGAAGAGTACAACGCCGATAGGCTGACTCAGATCCTGACCGACGTTGCCGAGATCATCGGCGCGAACATCCTGAACGTGGCCCGCCAGGACTACGACCCCCAGGGTGCCTCGGTGACGATCCTGATCTCGGAAGAGCCGGTGATCGACAAGAAGCAGGCCGGCAAGGAGTTGATCTCCGATGCCGTGGTCGCGCACATGGACAAGAGCCACATCACGGTCCATACGTACCCGGAAACCCATCCGCAGGAGGGCATCGCCACGTTCCGCGCGGACATCGATGTGGCCACCTGTGGCGTGATTTCCCCGCTGAAAGCGCTGAACTACCTGATCGAGAGTCTGGAATCGGACATCGTGATCATGGATTACCGCGTGCGTGGCTTCACCCGTGACGTGAAGGGCAAGAAGCACTACATCGACCACAAGATCAACTCGATCCAGAACTTCCTGGCCAAGAACATCAAGTCGCGTTACGAGATGTTCGACGTCAATGTCTACCAGGAAAACATCTTCCACACGAAGATGCACCTGAAGGACTTCGACCTGGATCAGTACCTGTTCGAAGAGAAGGCCAAGAACCTGTCGTTCAAGGAACGCATGAAGATCGAGGCGCTGCTGCGTCGTGAGATCGAAGAGCTGTTCCATGGGCGCAATCTGGCCGAGTAAGGCACGTTGCGATGTCGTCCCGGGCGCTGCCCGGGCGGCCTCGTCCAGGCGGGACGGCCCGCCCTGTGGAACCGGATGTTTGCGCAAAACCCGGTTTCACGGCAGCTACCGACGACGGTCCGGTGTGAAGACACCGGGCCGTTTTGCTTTTGTTAACCCAAGGAATCCCCCCATGCCCTGGATCTATCTTCTCCTCGCCGGCCTGTTCGAGATCGGCTTCGCCATCGGAATGAAGTACTCCGAAGGCTTCAGCAAGCCGCTTCCTACCCTGGCCACCGTCGCCGCCGCGCTGGTCAGCCTGTACCTGATGAGCCAGGCGATGAAATCCATCCCGGTCGGCACTGCCTATGCGATCTGGACCGGCATCGGCGCGCTCGGCGTGGCGATGCTCGGTATCGCCCTGTTCGGCGACAGCGCCTCGCCGTCGCGGCTGGCCTGCATCGGCCTGATCGTGGCCGGCGTGATCGGCCTGAAGCTGGTCTCTGCCTGATCGTCGCCCGACCAACGGTCGGGCGCTACCGGTGGCAAGCCGGCCCGCAACCCATGCCGCGCGCGCCGTTCCGGTAGGTATCGACCGTTGGTCGATACGCCGTTACAACCGGTACGCGATGGTCTTCATGACCTTGGAGGCCAGCGCCATCACCGACGGGATCGGCGCAGGCAGCTTCCGCGCGCCAGCATGCTCGGCGTGGTCCGCGTGGCGGGCCTCGTCGATCTTCATCACCTTGATCACCTCGCGGCTGCGCAGGTCGGCCGGGGGCAGGGTGTCCAGGTGTTCATCCAGATGCGCTTCGACCTGGCGTTCGGTCTCGACCACGAAGCCCAGGTTCCAGCCGTCGCCACGCAGGCCGGCCAGGGTGCCGATGGTGTAGCTGCCGGCATACCAGATCGGGTTGAACAGGCTCGGGCGGCTGTCCAGTTCGCGCAGGCGCTGGGCGCACCAGGCCAGGTGGTCGGTCTCTTCCTGGGCGGCATCGAGCAGGTGGGCGCGGGTTTCCGGCTCACGGGCGACCGCGGCCTGGCCGAAGTACAGGCCCTGGGCGCAGACCTCGCCGACATGGTTGATGCGCATCAGCCCGGCCGCGTGGCGACGCTCGGGATCGGCCATCTGCACGTCCGGGGTGGCCTCGGCGGGGTAGGGACGGCTGGCCGGCGGGTTGCCGAACACGGTATCCAGGGCCCGCTGGGCTTCGGTCAGCAGGTGGTCGAGCGGCGTGATCTGGCGGAGCGCGGTCATGGCAGGCGGTGTCGCGGCGGGGGACTGTCGATTCTCGCCCCCGCGGACCGGTGTGCCAAGCCGGGATCCGGTCAACTTGCATGTGGTGGGCATGGCCAGTACAATCCCGCCTCTTCACAACGCGTGGCAGAGTTCCGGCCGTACTGCGCCGTAATGAGCCCGACCTACTAGAGTTCTTTCATGAGCACTTTCACTGCAAAGTCCGAGACCGTCCAGCGCGACTGGTATCTCGTCGACGCATCCGGCAAGACGCTGGGCCGTCTGTCCACCGAGCTGGCCCGCCGTCTGCGCGGCAAGCACAAGCCGGTTTACACCCCTCACGTTGATACCGGTGATTACCTGGTTGTCATCAATGCAGAAAAGATTGTCGTCACCGGCAACAAGCTGCAGGACAAGCTGTATCACCGTTTCACTGGCTACATCGGCAACCTGAAGACCGAAACTCTGGCCCAGGCGCTTGAGCGCCACCCGGAGCGTGTCATCGAGACCGCCGTCAAGGGCATGCTGCCGAAGGGCCCGCTGGGCCGCGCCATGTACCGCAAGCTCAAGGTGTACTCGGGTTCCGAGCACCCGCACGCCGCTCAGCAGCCTCAGGTTCTGGATATCTAATCATGGCTATCACGCAAAACTACGGCACCGGCCGCCGCAAGTCCTCCACCGCCCGCGTGTTCCTGCGCAAGGGCGCCGGCAACATTACCGTCAATGGCCGTCCGCTGGACGAGTTCTTTGGTCGTGAGACTGCGCGCATGATCGTGCGTCAGCCGCTGGAACTGACCAAGAACACCGAAACCTTCGACATCATGGTCACCGCCGCTGGCGGTGGTACCACGGGTCAGGCCGGTGCGATCCGCCTGGGCATCGCCCGCGCGCTGATCGAATACGACGAAACCCTGAAGTCCGAGCTGCGCAAGGCTGGCTTCATGACCCGTGACGCCCGTGAAGTCGAGCGTAAGAAGGTCGGCCTGCACAAGGCACGTCGCGCCACCCAGTTCTCCAAGCGCTGATCCATCGCGCCTGGCGTGGGATCCTTCGGGATCCCGCTGGGAGGTACGCAAAAGCCCGGCTTCGGCCGGGCTTTTGTCGTTTCCGGGATACGGGTTTCACCTGCACGGATGGCCTGGCCGTCGGATCGGTGTTGCCACCGGCAGTGGTAGTGCCGACCGCTGGTCGGCTGCCTCGGCGGCCCCCCCCATCCTCTTACTGGTGAAACAGCCCCCTTGGAGTCCAAGGGGGCGCGCCGTCAGGCGCGGGGATGTGGAGGGGGAGGGTTGGCGCCCACACCGTGCTGCGCAAGGTGTGGGGTCCGGGCGCTTCGCGCCCGGACAAACGCCCAAACACAAACAAAGGCCTGATCTTTCGATCAGGCCTTTTGTTTTGTTTGGCTGCCCCGGATGGATTCGAACCACCGAATGCCTGAGTCAGAGTCAGGTGCCTTACCGCTTGGCGACGGGGCAAAATGTGCGTGCAATTATTGCACTTTCTCCCTGAAAAACCAAGCGGACTTGGTGGCTATGGGTGGACTCGAACCACCGACCCCAGCATTATGAGTGCTGTGCTCTAACCGGCTGAGCTACATAGCCTCAGGGAGCCGGTAATTCTGGAGATGTCTTCGGAATCTGTCAACACTTTTTCACCGCGCTTGTGAGTGGGCAGCGGGCGTGGCACAGTCCCGATCAGTAGATTTTTCTAGGAGTCCGCATCGTGATCGATCCGGACGGCTATCGACCGAACGTCGGTATTGTGCTGATGCGGCAGGATGGGCAGGTTTTCTGGGCACGACGTGTGCGCCGGGATGGCTGGCAGTTCCCGCAGGGCGGCATGAACACCGACGAGACGCCTGTCGAAGCCATGTATCGCGAGTTGCAGGAAGAAACCGGGTTGTTGCCGGAGCACGTTGAAGTGCTCGGGGCGACGCCGGGTTGGCTTCGCTATCGGCTGCCGGCACGGGCCATCCGCCGCAATGAACGGCAGGTCTGCATCGGCCAGAAGCAGGTGTGGTTCCTGCTCCGGCTGGCCGGGGACGAATCCCACGTCACCCTGGACCATACCGACAGCCCCGAGTTCGACCAGTGGCGCTGGGTCGATTTCTGGTACCCGGTGGAACATGTGGTGATGTTCAAGCGGGGCGTCTACGCGCGCGCCCTGCGCCATCTGGCGCCATTGGCGCGGGGGGTGGCCGGGACGGGGGTGGAATCGATGCCCAAGTCCGCCCAGGAGGCCTGGATGCCGGGCAACGCGGCCGGTCACGACCGGCCCCGCAAACGCACCACGCCCAAGCGGGGTGGCGGGTACTGGCCGCGCAGCAAGGCCAAGGGCGAGCCGGGCGCGGTCTGAGCGATCTCCGGCGGCTCTGAACCGTATCGAGAATGATTCAGGTTCGAAATTGACAACCATTCGCGTTTCCATTGGAATAGCAGCAGGCCAATCCGGGCCTGCCTGCCGAGTCCGCACGTGTACGTCTGCATCTGCAACGGGGTGACCGACCACCAGATCCGCGAAGCCGCGCAGAGCGGTGTCGTGAGCGTGTCCGAGCTGACGATGCGCACCGGTTGCGGCGCCACCTGCGGGTCCTGCCTGGACATGGCGGCGGACCTGCTGGCCAAATTCAGCGCCACCCACGATCTGCCGCTGCCCGTCCTGGGCCTGCAAGCCGCCTGAGATCGCTTCGCGCTCCGTGCTCGGCTGCGGGGCGCAACTGAGCACGATTCGCGTTCCTTCATGCCTGCGCGCGACGCGCTACAGTGCCCGCGATTCCACGCAGCAGGAGCACGCTCATGAAGGGCGACGCCAAAGTCATCGAATTCCTCAACAAGGTCCTCTACAACGAGCTGACCGCGATCAACCAGTACTTCCTGCACGCCAAGATGCTGAAGAACTGGGGCCTGAAGGAACTCGCCGATCACGAGTACAAGGAATCGATCGAAGAGATGAAGCATGCGGACATCCTGTCCGACCGCATCCTCTTCCTCGAAGGCCTGCCGAACTTCCAGGCACTGGGCAAGCTGCGCATCGGCGAGAACCCGGCCGAAATCCTGCAGTGCGACCTCAGCCTGGAACGCGATGGCGTGGTCACGCTGCGCGAGGCCGTGGCCTATGCCGATTCGATCGGGGATTACGTCAGCCGCCAGCTGTTCGTGAAAATCCTCGAGTCCGAGGAAGAGCACATCGACTGGCTGGAAACCCAGCTGGACCTGATCGAGCGCATCGGCGAACCGAACTACCTGCTGACCAAGATCGACGACTGAGTCAGCCCTGCAGCGGCGCGCGCAGGTGGGCGTGATAGCCGGCCAGCGCGATCCGCGCACGCGCGAACTCGGCGATCAACAGCGCCACCGCCACGGCGGGGCGCTCCAGCGTGCCGGCACGGGCATCGTGCTCGATCCGCCAGGCCGCGGCCGACAAGGCCATCGCACCCACATTCGCACTGGCCGACTTCAGGCTGTGCGCCAACGCGCGCAGCTGGTCGAGGTCTGCCGCGACCGAGGCGTCCTGCAGCTGCCGGATCAAGGGCGGGGTGTCATCGAGGAACACACCGATGATGCGCGCGGTATCCGGGCCGATCACCTCCAGCAGTTCATCGAGCACGTCCTGGTCGAGCACCGGGGCGGGTGACGCGTCGCGTGCGGGAGGCGGCGCGGGTACGTCTGCGCCCTGCGGCGCCGGAGCCGGGGGCTCGCGCGCCGTGTCGTCGGCCATCGCCTCGTCGGCCCTCGCACGGCTCCAGCGCGCCAGCACGGCCTGCAGCGTTTCGCGGTTGATCGGTTTGGAGAGGTAGTCGTCCATGCCGGCCTGCAGGCAGCGCTCGCGGTCGCCGGCCATGGCATTGGCGGTCATCGCGACGATCGGCAGCCGCGCCATGCCCTGTGCGGCCTCATGCGCGCGCCAGCGGCGGGTGGCCGCATAGCCATCCAGCACCGGCATCTGGCAATCCATCAGCACCACATCGAACGGCCGGGCGTGCAGCGCCTCCAGCGCCTGCTCGCCCTGCGTGGCGGTCTCCACCTCGCAGCCGAGCACCTGCAGCAGGCGCTGTGCGACCAGCAGGTTGACGCTGTTGTCTTCGACCAGCAGCAACCGCAACGGGAACTGGGGCAGCGCGGTGGGCGAGCCTGCGTACTCCACCTCAGCGAGCAATGCGGCTGGGCGCGCACTGGCCACCACCGGGCGCAGCAGCGCGTGCAGCTCGCTCTCGGCCGCCAGCCGCGACAGCGCCGGTCCGGGACCAAGCGCTTCGGGTGCGGGCGCGTCATCGCCATACAGCCACAGCAGCTTCGCCTCCGGATGCCGGCCAGGCTCGGCCACCGCTTTGTGCAGCGCGCCGATGCCATGCCGCAGGCCGTCCGTATCCGCGATCACCCAGGCCAGGGCCGGATCGATGCCGCGCCGCTGCGGTGCGCGCAGCGCGTCGAGCGCCTCGGCGCTGGTCTCCACCGTGTGCAGGCGCAGGTCATGGTGCTGGGTCACCCGCTCGATGCGCTGGGCCAGCAGCGGGTCGCGCGTGATCAGCAGGGCGCGGCGCGTACTCAGCGCAGCCGGCAGGTCGCCGATCACTTTGAACAAGGGAATCTCAAACCAGAACGTGGCCCCGTGCCCCGGGGTGGAGTGCACACCGATGCGGCCCTGCATCAGGTCGATGATGCGCTTGCAGATCGCCAGTCCCAGCCCGGTACCGCCATACAGGCGCGTGGTTGAGGCGTCGGCCTGGCTGAAGGACTGGAACAGGCGCGCCTGCAGCGCGTCGTCGATGCCGATGCCGCTGTCGGCGATCTCGAACCGCAGCTGGTGCTGTGCGTTCGTCTCGCCCTGGCGCTGCACGCGCAGCCGGATCTGGCCACGCTCGGTGAACTTGATCGCGTTGACCAGCAGGTTGCTCAGCACCTGGCGCAGCCGCACCGGGTCGCCCCGGACCGACAGACGGACGGCCGGTTCCAGCTCGAGCGAGAGCTGCAGGCCCTTGGGATCGGCGGCGCGCTGCATCAACTGCACGAGGCCTTCGAGCAGCTCGCGCAGGTTGAAGGTGGTGATCTCCAGGTTCAGGCCCTTGGCCTCGAGCCGGGAGTAATCGAGGATGTCATCGACGATGCGCAGCAGCTGCTGCGAGCTCGTCGCGGCGGTCTGCAGCATCTGCCGCTGGTCGTTGCCGAGCTGGCCGCGCGCGATCAGGTCGAGCATCGGCAGGATGCCATTGAGTGGCGTGCGGATCTCGTGGCTCATCGTCGCCAGGAACTCCCCTTTGGCCAGCGCGGCGGCTTCGGCGGCCTGCTTGGCGGTGAGCAGTTCCTGTTCGAGCTGGTTCTGCTGCTGTCGGCGCTGCTGCAGCTGATCGCGCTCGAGCACCAACGCCTCATTGCGCCGCTGCAGCAGCTCCAGCTGGTCCTGCGCTTCACGCCAGCGGCGTACCGCCTGGATGCCGGCGATCAGTGCCAGCACGCCGCTGCCGGCGGCAATGTCGATCCACGGCCCATTGGCACCGATGCGCGCCATCACCGCGGCAGTGGCACACACGGCGGCCGCCGCGGCGCTGATCCAGAGCGAGGCCGGCGTGGGCGAGTGGGGTGGCCGTCCGTGGCGTCCCATGCTCAGAGCACCGAATTCTGGAAGTCGAAGTTCAGTTCGCTCCCGGCGGACTGGACCATGTTGCCCTGGATGAAATCGACCCCGCCGATCCACATCGCCGCCGCGGCCTGCGGATCCTCGATCTGCTGGCCGATGATGCGCAGCCCGGCGCGGTGCGCGCGGTCGATCGCCGCGCGCAGCTCGTCGCGGGTCTGCTGGTTGGTGTGGCTGTTGGAGAAGCGCGCGGCCATGCGGACATACGCCAGCGGCAGTTGCGCCATCAGTGCGTTGGCTTCGTCGCCCGGCTCGAACTGACTCAGGCAGAAGCGCACGCCGGCCGCATGCATGCGCGTGCAGAACTGCTGCAGGGTGACGGTGTGGATCAGCGCATCGGGCAGGCGCACATCGATGACCAGTGCGCTGCCATCGATCTGCCGGCTCGCCAGCGATTCCAGCAGCCAGTCGCCGAAGGCATCGCGGGCCAGCGTGCGCAGCGACTGCGAGACGAACAGGTGCAGCGGCTGCGCGGCGTGGCGGTAGAGATCGAGCAGGCCCAGCGCGTGGTCGAGCACCTGCTGGTCCAGATCGGCGATGCGCCCGGCCGCTTCGGCCGCGGGGATCACCTGGCCGGCCGCCAGCACGCTGCCATCGGCCTGGCGCAGGCGGAGCAGCACCTGGTACTGCGCGGTGTTGCCGCCGGCGACGGCCACGATCGGCTGGTAGGCCAGTTCCAGTTGGCCTTCGAGCAGGGCCAGGTGCTCCTGCGCAGCGACGTCTTCGCGGCGCACATAGGCGGCCACGCCGGCGGTGAGCAGGCGCGCCTGCAGCGTGGTGCGTTCGACCGCTTCCAGTGCGCTGCCCGCATCGGGGAAGCCCGGCGAGAGCTGGGCATGGCCGACCACGCCGCGCAGGTGCACCGATTCGTCATCGCGGATCACGAAGGCGCGCGAGGAGAGCTGTTGGCGCAGCGCATGCGCCATCGCATCCAGCGTGTCCTCGTCGACATCGCGGGCCAGCACCAGGAAGCTGTTGTCGTTCAGGCGCGCCAGCAGATGCGGCCGCGCGGCGTCGGCCAGGCGCTGGCCGGCCTGGGCCATCAGCCGTTCGAACGCGGCATAGCCATAGCGCTCGCGCAGGCCGAGCGCGCTGGCGATCTCGATGAAAAACAGGCCGCCGCGATCGCGATGGTTGAGCGACGCGCCGAGCTGCTGCATCACGTGGTGGCGGGTCGGCAGCCCCGTTTCCGGGTTGTTGATGGCCGGCGCCCCGTCAGTGCCCGCCTGCGAGGCTGCCTGTGCGCGTGCGCGGCGGATCCGGTTGGAGACCGCCGCGATCAGATGGCGCGGGCGGATCGGCTTGCTGAGGAAATCATCGGCGCCGCTGTCGAGCACTTCGAACTGGCGCTCCGGATCCGGGTCGCCACTGAGGAACACGATCGGCAGCAGCTGCTGGCCGGGTTGCTGGCGGATCAGCGCGGTCAGGCGCATGCCATCCAGCCCGGGCAGATGCAGGTCCATGAGGATCAGGTCGGGCCGATGCTCGGCGATCGCCTGCTGCACGCCCTCGGCATCGCTGTGCACCAGTGCCTCCATGCCGGCACCGTGCAGCACGCTCTGCGCGAACAGGGCCTGCGAACGGTCGTCTTCGACGATCAGCACGCGGTACGGAGAGTCGATGCCCGGCGGCGGCAGGGTGCCGGTCTCGGCGTGCATCGGCGGCAGCAGGGGTGGTGGGCTGGCCGGCGCCGGCGTGAGCGCGACGACATTGCTGGGCGCCGCGGGAGCGGGCGAGGGCTGGCTCTGCCAGCGCTGCCAGTGGTCGGCCGGCGGCGTTTCAGCGCGCGCGGCGCGGGTGGATGCAACAACGTTGTCGTGAACGGCCATCAGTACTCCCAGTCTGCGCCGCAATTATGCGATGAACGCCCATGGGCAGGGCGCGCATTACCGTGGCAGGGTTCCCGGTTTGACCTGCGTCTGGCCGCTGTCGGCCTGACGCATCAGCCAGCGCATGCCTTTCCAGAGCGTCCGCCAGATCATCCACACGATCAGCGCGCCGATCAGGCTGCACGCCACCACCAGGATCAGCGCCAGCCACGGGTGCGCCAGCGCGAGTGCCAGCCCGCCGACCACCACGGTGTCCTCCGCCGCAGAGGCCATCCAGTTGCTGGCCGGTTCGGGCGAGGTGTTGAGCAGGGCACGGGTGCCGGATTTGAGTCCGTGGCTGGCCAGCGCGACGCCGGCCCCGGCGACCAGCGCGGTGCCGCTGAGCTCGCCAGTGGGGGAGAGTGTCGCGGCCGCCAGGAAGGCACCGGCCGGTACCCGGGCCAGGGTCTGGACCAGGTCCCAGACCGAATCGACCCCGGGAATCTTGTCGGCGAAGAATTCGGCGATGGCCAGCGCGGCCGAGGTGCCCAGCACCCACCACGATTCCGTGGCCTGCAGCGCAGGGGGCAGGTCGACCCAGCCGAGCAGCCCGGCCAGGCCGACGCCGAACACGGTGAGGTAGACGCGGATGCCGGCCAGCCAGGCCAGCAGGATGCCGATCACGAACAGGTGGGCTTCGGTCATGGCACGCGCTCCGGCTGCAGAATGTGCACAGGCGCACACTATCGGGGATGACGTCCATGAACGCCACTGCCCCGATCCCGGGCCTGCGCGGACAAGGCCTTTTCCCTGACTTACACTAGCCCGTCGTTCCAGACAGGGGCCGTTGCGACAGCGCCCGCAGGCGCGGTCGCCCAGGACTGCCATGAATAAACCCGCACCTTCCCGCATCCAGATCCGCCGGCCGGGCATGCCGCCCGTGCAGGACCGCAAGCGCCTGCTGGTGCTGGGCGGGGCGTGGCTGCTGTCGCTGATCCTTGCCGTGCTGCTCGGCGCCTGGCTGGGCTCGCCCGGCGGCGACGTCGGCACCCAGCTCAAGGCGGCGGAGACCCGCAACGAGCGCCTCCAGCAGCAGCTCATCGAACTGCAGCAGCGCCAGGCGACCCTGCAGGCTTCCGACCGGATCAGCCGCGCCGCCAACAACGAGGTCCAGACGTCGCTGGGCGAGCGCGACGAAGAGATCGCCGGCCTGCGCGCCGACGTGGCCTTCTACGAGCGGCTGGTCGGTGCAACCAGCCAGCGCAAGGGCCTGAACACCCATTCGGTGGAGTTCTCGCCGGAAACGGGCGGCACCTGGCAGTACGCCGTGGTGCTGACCCAGAACCTGAACCGCGGGGCGATCAGCCAAGGGCAGATGCGCTTCACGGTGGAAGGGGTCAAGGACGGCAAGCTGACCTCGGTCAGCTGGGACGAGCTGCACCAGCGCACCAAGGTGCCGGGCCAGGAGTATTCCTTCCGGTACTTCCAGCAGCTCACCGGCAGTGTGATGCTGCCGCAGGGATTCACCCCGCAACGTGTGCGGGTCACGCTGGGATCGGGCGCGGGGGGCGCCACCCAGGTATTCGATTGGAAGCAGGCCGGAGCACCGGCGGCATCGGCAAAAGAAGGGGAGTAAGCCCATGTTTGGCAGCAACAAGTCCAACCGCGACGGACATCTGGTCGTGGACGCGCTGATCGGCGCGCAGGTGGTGATCCGCGGGGACGTGGAATTCAGCGGTGGCCTGTACGTGGAAGGCACCATCCTGGGCAAGGTGATCGCCCTGGACGGCGCCAGCAACGCCACCCTGACGGTGGCCGAGCACGGTGCCATCGAGGGTGAGATCCGCGCCCAGGTCGTGGTCATCAGCGGCCGCCTGGACGGGGACGTGCATGCCACCGAGCGGGTCGAGCTGACCCCGAGCGCCCGGGTCACGGGCAACATCCACTACCAGATGGTGGAAATGCACGCCGGCGCCCAGCTGACCGGCCGCCTGATCCACAGCTCGGCGCAGATGGCCCTGCCGCCGCCGTCCGGCGAAGCGGACGAGGGCAAGGGCAAGGACACCGCCGCCCGCAAGAAGCTGGCCGAGGCGATGGCCTGAACTTGAAAGCGTGCTCGTGCGCCCCCATGCTGGGGGCATGAGCACGCTTGTTTCCCTGCCCGGCGCACCCGCCGCCGCGCCGAACTACCAGTCCCTGGACCGTCCGCTGAACTTCACCGAGGCCGCCGCGGCCAAGGTCAAGGAGCTGATCCAGGATGAGGGCAATGCTGCCCTCGCCCTGCGCGTCTACATCGAAGGCGGTGGCTGTTCCGGCTTCCAGTACGGCTTCGAGTTCGATGAGAACCGGGCCGAGGACGATCTGGCGGTGGATACCGCCGGCGTCACCCTGCTGGTGGATCCGCTGAGCCTGCAGTACCTGATGGGCGCCGAGGTGGATTACACCGAAAGCCTGACCGGCGCGCAGTTCGTGATCCGCAATCCGAACGCGAAGACCACCTGCGGCTGCGGCAGCAGTTTCAGCATGTGATGCGCGCGCAACCGGCCGAATGCCGGTTGCCGCTTGCCAGTCCCGCCGAATGTGGGCAGGCTCTTGCGATGTCAAATTTCTCTTCGCAGCTTTCCGGTTTCGCCTTCGTCAGCGAGCCGCTGGAGCGCGCCGATACCCTGCGCGATGACGCCGATGCGTTGTCGCGGCTGTGGCCGGACGCGCGTGTACTGATACTCGATCAGGATGGCACGGCCCTGGCCGGCGATGACGGTCAGCCGCTGCCACTGACCGGCGCCGACCTGGGCGGTGGCCCGGGCACCGCGATCTTCCTCGGCCTGCGCGGCGAGCAGGCCTGGTTCTCGATGGAGGCCGCCGGTCTGTCGGTGACGGCGCCGCAGCGGGTCGACCTGCGCCAGTCCGCCGCCACCTGGTCCATCGCCGATTCCACCGCCTTCTGTTACGCCCGCGGCATGTCCTACTGGCAGTCGCGCACGCGCTTCTGCGGGGTATGCGGTGGCGCGGTGACCTTCAGCCGCAGCGGGTTCGTCGGCCGCTGCAGCCAGTGCGCCACCGAGCACTACCCGCGCGTGGATCCGGCGGTGATCGTCGCCGTCGAGAACCAGGGCCGGCTGCTGCTCGGCCGCCAGGCCAACTGGGCCCCGCGCCGCTATTCGGTGCTGGCCGGTTTCGTGGAACCCGGCGAATCGCTCGAGCAGACGGTGGTCCGTGAGGTCTTCGAAGAGAGCCGGGTGCGCGTGCGCGAGTGCCGCTACCTGGGCACCCAGCCGTGGCCGTTCCCCGGCGCACTGATGCTGGGCTTCGCCGCCACGGCCGAAGACGACGTACCGACCGTGAACGGGGAGCTGGAAGATGCGCGCTGGTTCACCGCCGAGGAAGTGGGCGCGGCGCTGGCCCGGGATGTCGAGGACGACGGCGAAGGCATCCGCCTGTCCCCGCCGATCTCGATCTCGCGCAGCCTGATCGAGCACTGGTACCAGCAGCAGGTCGCCTGACCGTCGCGTGCCGTTGCCGCAGGCTGAACACGCGGCGCGGTACATTACCAACGGCCCGGGGAATTGCCGGGCCGCAAGGCATAGTAGCGGCGCGTTCCACGTCCCGAGCCGGAGGCTTACATGTTCACCACCCTGGTCGCCGTGCTGGTTGCCTTGGCCCTGGGCCATGTCGCGCCGGGCGCGGCCGTCGCGCTGCGGCGTTTCGGCCTCTATCGGCGCTGGCTGCAGTGGCTGGATCGGCATGCCGCCGAGGACGGGGCCTGGCGCGGCCGCAAGGGCGCCTGGCTGGCGGTGCTGCCGTTCGTGGCCGTGCTGGGCCTGCTGCAATGGCTGTTCGATGACCGCGTCTACGGCCTGCCCTCGCTGCTGCTGGGCGTGCTGGTACTGGTGATGTGCTGGGGCCCGCGCGATCTGGACCGCGATGTCGAGGCAGTGATCGATGCCGATGACGCCCACGCGCGCCACCTCGCGATCACGCAGCTGCAGTCGGCCGGGGGCAGCCTGCACGAAGACGTTCCCTCGCTGGTCGAGGCTACCGTGCTCAACGCGCTGCGGCGCTGGTTCGCGGTGCTGTTCTGGTTCCTGCTGCTGGGCCCGGTCGGCGCGCTGCTGTATCGCCTGCTGGCCCTGCTCGCGGTGGGTCCGATGCGGTCGCTGGCCAGCGTGGAGGCGGTCGCCGGTGCGCGCGTGGTGCTGTCCTGGCTGGAGTGGCCGGTGGCGCAGCTGATGTCGGTGTCGATGGCACTGGTCGGCAATTTCGATACGGCCTTCAAGGCCTGGCGCGAGGCGCATGGCAACCAGTGGTCGGCCTCCACCCATTTCCTCGGCGCGGTCGCGCGGGCAAGCGTGAGTGCCGAACTGCGCGAGGATGCGCACGATTACAGTGATGCGGGCATGGTGCCGGTGTGGCGTCGCCTGCCGGAACTGCGCGATGCGATGAGCCTGGTGTGGCGCATGCTGCTGCTGTGGATGGCGGTGCTGGCGCTGCTGGTGATCGCCGGTTGGGTCACCTAGCCGTTCCGGTCAGCCCGGCGCCAACCAGGTAAAGGGGACCCACGGCAGGTTGCGTGCGATCCAGTACGCGGGCAGCAGGATCAGCCAGAAGGCGGGCTTCATCAGCAGCGCGATCAACGGCTGCAGCGCGCGTGGCCGCCAGCCCAGTGCCCAACCGAGCACCAGCGGGGCGATGGCCAGCATCAGCATGGCCAGGGGATTCATCGAGAACGCGGTGACCACATCGCCATGGGCCAGCGCGTGCAATGCACGCGTCAGCCCGCAGCCGATGCAGTAATAGCCAGTGACCGCCAGAAAGCTGCACGGCGGGAACGGACTGCTGGCGCTGTTGGGGTCGTAGTGCCGCAGCACCCAGAACCCCGCACCGGCCGCCATTGCGGCCGGTGGCAGCAACGCCAGCAACCAGCGCTTGCCGTGCAGCGCAGGCATCAGCTGTTGCTTTCGATCTGCTGCTGGAACTGCTGCATCTGTTCCATGTAACCGTCCACGCCCATGAAGGCCAGCGAGATCACGAACAGCACGACGCCGGCGATCAGGAAGCCGGTGGTGACCCACGCCCAGATCTTGGCGTTCTTGGAGGCACGACGCGCGCCTTCCAGGTCACCCTGGTTGAGCAGGCCGTTGACCTTGCTGGCGAACACGATCGCGACCACGCCGGTGACGATGCCCGGGAAGCTCAGGCACGACAGGCAGCACACGAAGAACGCCAGGATGGTGACGACGATCGACCAGATCAGGTGATTCGGAACGCTGCCCGGGGCGGGCGGCAGGGGGGCGGTGGCATTCATCAGCGAAGCTCCATTTGCTTGGGTGGGTGTATCAGCGCGGGCGGGGTGCCCCGGGCGGTAATCTAACCGATGTACCTGCGTCCATGTAGACGGTTACATGCAGGCAGGGCGGGGCTCACGCCTGATCGCCTCGAAGCTGCCTCACCTGCGTTTCCAGCATCGGGGCGGTCGCGGCATCGCCAGGGATCGGCGCAGACGCAACCACCTCGACATGCGCACGGAAGCGGCGGGGCACGCGCATGCGGCCCAACCGCGTGTCGCGCCGGCTCCACATGCTCGACCACATCCCGCGCAGCGCCATCGGCACCACGGGGACCGGGCGGCGCTCCAGGATCTTTTCCACGCCCGACTTGAACGCGCCCATCTGACCATCGCGGGTCAGTGCGCCTTCGGGGAAGATGCAGACCAGCTCGCCCTCGGCCAGTGCCTTGTCCACTTCGTCGAACGCGGCCTGCATCAACGCAGGATCCTCGCGTGCGCCGGCGATCGGGATCGCCTTGGCGGTGCGGAAGATCCAGCGCATCACCGGGATGTTGAAGATCTTGTAGTACATGACGAAGCGCACCGGCCGCGGGATCGTGGCCGACAGGATCAGCGCGTCCATGTAGCTGACGTGGTTGCACACGATCAGCGCCGCGCCCTCGTCCGGCACGTGGGTCTCGATCCCGTGCGGACGCAGCCGGTACAGCGCGCGCACCATCACCCAGCTGAGGAAGCGCATCAGGAATTCGGGCACGATCGTGAAGATGTAGATCGCCACCACCGCGTTGGCGATCGCCAGCGCCAGGAACAATTGGGGGATGGACCAGTCCAGCACGCGCTGGGTCAGCAGGCCAAGACCTGCCGCGAGCACGATGAAGCCCGAGTTCTGGATGTTGAGCGCGGCGAACACGCGCGACATCTCCGACTTGGCCGTGCGGCTCTGGATCAGGGCGAACAGCGGCACCACGAAGAAGCCGGTGAACAGGCCGATGCCGATCAGGTCGATGATGATGCGCGCGCTGCCCGGCGCCTGCACGAACTGCCAGATCGACAACCCGGCGGCGGCCGATTCGCCGACCCGCGCAAAGTACAGGTCGAGCATGAAGGCAGTCATCCCGAAGGCACCCAGCGGCACCAGGCCGATCTCCACGGTGCGCCCGGACAGTTTCTCGCACAGCAGCGAACCGGTGCCGGTGCCCAGCGAGAACAGCGCCAGCGCGAAGATGTACAGCGTGGAGCCGCCGCCCAGGTTCACCTCGGCGTAGGTGGGCAGCTGCGAGGTCAGCATGGTGCCGACGAACCAGAACCAGGACACGCCCAGGATCGCGTTGCGCACGGCCTTCTGCTTCTTGGCCATGCGCAGCACCGCCAGCGACTCGGGCAGCGGGTTCCAGTGGATCTTCAGGTCCGGCGCGCCGGCATCGACCTTGGGGATCATCCGCGCGGTGAGGTTGCCCGCGATGGCGAGCACGATCACTGCCGTGGCGGCCACGATCGGGCCATGGCTTCCGGCCAGGGTGAAGATCAGGCCGCCGGCGATCATGCCGGTCAGGATCGACAGCGAGGTGCCCATCTCGACCAGGCCGTTGCCGCCGGTCAGCTCCTCGGGCTTGAGGATCGACGGCAGCACCGAGTACTTCACCGGCCCGAACAGGGTGGACTGCATGCCGGTGCAGAACAGCGCGACCAGCAGCACCGGCATGCTCTCGGTCAGGAAACCGAGCGCGGCCAGCGACATGATCGCGATCTCCATGGTGGTGGTGATCACGATCAGCCGCGATTTCTCCAGCTTCTCCGCGATCTGGCCGGCCAGCGCCGAGAACAGGAAGTACGGCAGGATGAAGATCGCCGGGGCCAGATTGGTATACAGCGAGCGCTCTTCGATCGGCGTGCCGAGGAAGAACAGCAGCGCGATGATCGCCTGGCGGTAGACGTTGTCGTTGAACGCGCCCAGCGACTGGACGATGAAAAACGGCAGGAAACGGCGTTGCCTGAGCAGAGCGAACTGACTATGGCCGGACATGGAGACTCCTTGCGAACCGGCGCAGCCTAGCATTCTCCCTGTTGGCGCAGCATGGCAGCGCCGCGGCACGGTGCAGGCAGCCCCCGTCTCAGGTAGCTCACGACCGTTGGTCGTGAGACGTTCCATGGGTCGTGAGACGTTCAATATCCGGATCGACCAACGGTCGATACCTACCCCAACGTGCGCGCGGCCTCGTTGGCGGCACCGCGCAGCTTGGGCAGCAGGCGCAGCATCAGCCCCATCTGGGTACGGATCAGCTGCAGCTTGGGTGGCATCTCGTCCGGGATCTGCTCCAGCTGCTCGGCCAGGGCGCGGTCGCCGTCGTTGGCGTCCTCGGCCACCGGCTCGCGCTGCTGCAGCGCGCTGGCGATCTGCTGCATCGCCTGTTCGACGCGTTCCCCACCGGACAGCGCCAGCGGATCCTGGCCGTAGCTGTCCAGCTGGGTGCGGTGCGCACCCAGCGCGGAGAGATGGCCGAGCAGGGTGTTGGACAGCGCCAGGAAGCGGAAGCCGGCATCCAGGTTGCGGCGTACGTGGCCGGGCTCTCGCAGCATGTTCGACAGTGCCGTGGACAGCGCCGCATCGGCGTTGTGCATGTCGCGCCGCGCGATCCGGTAAGCGAGATCGTCCTGCATGCCGCTGCCGTACTGGCCGAGCACCGCGTGCAGGTACTTCGCGCAGTTGTCGAGCACGCGCGCCATCACCAGGTTCAGGCGGCGGCCCTGCCAGTCAGGCAGGATCAGGAACGCGGCGGCAGCGGCGATCGCACAGCCCAGCAGCGTATCCACCAGCCGCGGCCAGATCAGCAGGAAGCCATCGCCGATCAGGTTGAAGCAAGTCAGCGCCATCACCGTGATCGCCGCCGAGGCCACCAGGTAGCGATCGCTGCGGGTGAAGAAGAACAGCAGCGCCGAAAGCAGCGCGATCAGCAGTTCGATGCGCAGGTCCTGGAACAGCTGCATCAGCGCCCAGGTCAGCACCAGGCCGATCAGCGTGCCGGCGATCCGCTGCGCCAGCCGCTGCCGGGTCGCGCCGAAATGCGGACGACACACGAAGACGATGGTCAGCAGGACCCACGAGCCGTTCTGGGCGTTGAACAGTCGGATCGCGGCGAAACCGACGATCAGCGCCAGCGCCATGCGCAGGCCGTGCCGGAACAGCACCGAGCCGGGGGTGAGCTGCTGGCGGATGCGCACGCCCATTTCGCGCAGCGTGTGCGGGTTGGTATCGCGCAGGCGGGTATCGACGTTGTCCAGGGTGGACTCGGACTTCTCGGCCTCGGACAGGCGGCGTTCCATGCTCTGCAGGTTGTGGCCGAGCAGTTCCAGCGAGGCCAGCAGGCGCTGCCACTGCGGATTGTGCTGGGCGCGCAGCCAGGTCAGTGAATCGGTGAGATCGGCGGTGGCCTGCTTGGTGCGCTCGCCGTACTGGAACGGCTGGCGCAGGCGGATCGCCTGGCCGAGGTTGGCGCAGGCCTCGCCCTGCAGCGCGAGCAGGCGCTGGCAGCGGTACAGCACGTCGCTGTGGAAGAACGCCTCGGTGAGCGCGCCATACGGATAGTGCGAGGAACTGGCGCGTTCGTGGAAGTCCTGCGCCATGTAGTACAGCCGCAGGTACAGGCCGGACTGCACGCCGGGCCGGCCGGAGCGGCCGAACCGGGCCAGGATCGCGGTCTTGGCGATGTTCAGCGCCTCGACCACGCGCCGGTTCTGTTCGGCCAGCGCAAGCTGGCGCTTCTGCACATCGGCATCGCGGACCGGTTCGAACAGATCGGCCTTGAGCTGCAGGTAACGGCCCAGTTCCAGGTACAGGCGGGCCACGCGCTCGCGCACCGGCCGATTGGCGAACAGGGCCGTCCACAGGATCGAGAGCAGGGCGTACCAGACCGCACCGGCCAGCAGGTGGCTGACCGCGTTGATCGCCTGGGACAGGTCGGCCGCGCCGTGCTGCTCCAGCCCGATCATGGTGTAGATGGCCAGCGTCACCGTGGCCTGCGCGATGGAGGCATAGCGCTCGCCCAGCGCCCCGAGCAGGGTCAGCCCGAAGGTGGCTGCCGCCAACGCGGTGATGAACCACCACGGATGCGGGAACAGCAGCACCACCGCGGCCGCCGCGGCCACGAAGCACAGCAGCGACAGCGCCACCGATTTGATCCGCCCCCACCAGTTGTCGTCGGTCTCGGCGATCGCACTGGCGATGATGCCCAGGAACACGCCGGGCAGGGCGGTCAGCTGGTCCAGGTACCAGCACAGCCCCATCGCCGCGGACAGCGCGATGAACACCCGCAGGCCATAGCTGGCCTTCTCATGCGCCCACAGGCGGCTGACGCGGGTTTCGAACGAAGGCATGGCGACTCGGCGGAAGAGAGGCCGCCATTATTGCCGGTGCGGGGTGAAGGGGACACCTTCACCGCCGAGGGTAGTGCCGGCCGCAGGCCGGGCAAGAAAGAAGACCACCCCTTTAAGGGAGCCGCCCGCAGCCGGCCCA
>NZ_JBDJMB010000037.1:0-26847 GCF_039673645.1 Stenotrophomonas sp. TWI700
ATGGGGGGGGGGCGGTCGGGGGGTGGTTGATTTTCGCCTCTGCCCCGCCGCCCCCCGCCCCCCCCCCCCCCACTACCGCTACCTCAGCGTGCTGTCAGAGCAGCGTCTTCAACCGGTACAGCGCTTCCAGTGCCTGCTTCGGGGTCAGCTCGTCCGGATCGATCGCGGCCAGCGCGTCCTGCGCGGCCGTGTTCGGCGCGTTGAACAGCCCGAACTGCTGCGGTGCATCCAGCGCCTGCGCGGCGACCACCGCGGACTGGGTCTCGTGGCTGCGCTGTTCCAGCTCGGCCAGGCGACGCCGCGCCTGGGCCACGGTCGACTTCGGCAGGCCGGCCAGCGCGGCCACCTGCAGGCCGAAGCTGCGGTTGGCCGGACCGTCCTTCACCGCGTGCATGAACACCAGGGCGTCGCCATGCTCCACCGCATCCAGGTGCACGTTGGCGATGCCGCTGGCGCCGCCTTCGTGTTGTTCGTCGGCCAGTGCGGTCAGCTCGAAGTAGTGCGTGGCGAACAGCGTGTAGCAGCGGTTCTGGTAGGCCAGATGCCGCGCGACGGCGTCGGCCAGGGCCAGGCCGTCGTAGGTCGAGGTGCCGCGGCCGATCTCGTCCATCAGCACCAGCGACTGCGCGCTGGCGTGGTGCAGGATGTAGCTGGTCTCGGCCATTTCGACCATGAAGGTCGACTGCCCGCGGGCCAGATCGTCGCCGGCGCCGATGCGGGTCAGGATGCGGTCGATCGGGCCGATCACCGCGCGGCGGGCCGGCACGAAACTGCCGATGTGGGCCAGCAGCACGATCAGGGCGTTCTGGCGCATGTAGGTGGATTTACCGCCCATGTTCGGGCCGGTGATCACCAGCATGCGACGGTCCGGATGCAGGTCCAGGTCGTTCGGTTCGAAGGGCTGCTCGCGCACCGCTTCGACCACCGGATGACGACCGCGTTCGATCTTCAGGCAGGGGGCGGTTTCCAGTTCCGGGCGCGCCCAGTCCAGCGCCTGTGCGCGTTCGGCGAAGCCGGCCAGCACGTCCAGTTCGCTCAGGGCGGCGGCGCACTGCTTGAGCGGCTCCAGCCCGCTGGCGAGGATGTCCAGCAGCTGCTCGTACAGGAACTTCTCGCGGGTCAGCGAGCGTTCGCGCGCGGACAGCACCTTGTCTTCGAACGACTTCAGTTCTTCGGTGATGTAGCGCTCGGCATTGGTCAGCGTCTGGCGGCGCGTGTAATGCACCGGCGCCTTCTCGGACTGGCCCTTGCTGATCTCGATGTAATAGCCGTGCACGCGGTTGTAGCCGACCTTCAGCGTGGCGATGCCGCTGCTGATGCGCTCGCGCTGTTCCAGGTCGATCAGGAACTGGTCGGCATGTGTGGACAGGCGGCGCAGCTCGTCGAGTTCCGCATCGTAGCCTTCGGCGATCACACCGCCATCGCTGAGCTTCAGCGGCGGCGTCGGCGCGATCGCGCTGGCCAGCAGGTGGGCGCACTCGTCATGCGAGCCCAGTGCATCGTGCAGCGCGACCAGGCGCGGCGAATCCAGCGGCGCGAGCACCGCACGCACCTCGGGCAACAGGCCCAGGCCATCGCGCAGCGTGGAGAAGTCGCGCGGGCGCGCTGAGCGCAATGCCACGCGGGTGAGGATGCGTTCCAGATCACCCAGGGCACGGAAGGCATCGCGTACGTCGCCCTCGGCGCCGCGATCGATCAGCGTGGCGACCGCATCGTGGCGATGCACCAGCACCTCGCGCAGGCGCAGCGGGCGGTGCAGCCAGCGCCGCAGCAGGCGACCGCCCATCGGCGTCACCGTGGTGTCGAGCACGCCGAGCAGGGTGTTGCGGGTATCGCCATCGACGCGTGTATCCAACTCCAGATGGCGGCGCGTGGCCGCGTTCATGGCGATGGCTTCACTGGCGGTTTCGGTGGCAATCGCGGTCAGGTGCGGCAGGCGCTGTTTCTGGGTTTCTTCGACATAGCCGAGCAGGGCGCCGGCCGCGGCGGTGGCACGTGGCTTGTCGTCGATCCCGAAGCCGGTCAGGTCATGCAGCTTGAAGAAGTTCAGCAGTTGGCGGCGGCCGCTGTCGGCATCGAACAGCCACGGCGCGCGACGGCGGATGCCATTGCGGTACTGCAGGAAGGCGGGCCAGTTCTCTTCATCGGGCACCAGCAGCTCGGCCGGCTCCAGACGGGCCAGCTCGGCCTCCAGCGCATCGTCCGAATCGACTTCGTTGACCAGGAAACGGCCGCCGGCCAGGTCGGCCCACGCCAGACCATAGCCGTGCTTGCCGCGCGAGAGCGCCATCAGCAGCGTATCGCGGCGCTCGTCCAGCAGCGCCTCATCGGTGACGGTGCCGGGGGTGACGATGCGCACCACCTTGCGTTCCACCAGGCCCTTGGCCAGCGCCGGGTCGCCGATCTGTTCGCAGATCGCCACCGACTCGCCCAGCGCGACCAGCCGCGCCAGGTAGCCTTCGTAGGCATGCACCGGCACGCCGGCCATCGGGATCGGCGCGCCGCCCGAGCTGCCGCGCTGGGTCAGGGTGATGTCCAGCAGCCGCGCCGCCTTGCGGGCGTCGTCGTAGAACAGCTCGTAGAAGTCGCCCATCCGGAAGAACAGCAGCAGGTCCGGGTAATCGGACTTTGCGGCGAAGAACTGCTTCATCGCGGGTGTATGACTTTTCAAGTCATTGTTTTGCATAGAATATATCGGTAATTCAACAGGTTATACGGCGGTGGCGGGTGACAGCTTGAGACTGTTCGGGACGACTTTGGGCGACTTGCGCAGCGAAAAGTGTCCATGCAGTGTCCACAGAAGCTCACTCGCCCAAAAGCGTGTGTCCATGGGCGTCCAGCATAGTAAGGCAGGCGTGTGCTGGGGGCCTTGGACACATCTCATGGCGTTCAATGACAAGGGTGACAGAGATGAGCAAACAGGGATACCGGCTCAACGAGCGGCAGTTGAGAGCACTGACAACGAATGAACGGCCGGCTCTGGATAAGCAGGGGAAGACGGTCATTTCGGACAGTATTTGCAACGCTGCGCCTGCGGCTATGTCTTCTTTTCCGTCGATGGCCACACCTCCAAGCTAGGTGATCTGGCAAACGCAATGGCGCGGTCCTTCTACCGGTTGATGGGTGCTGACGTGGATGAGTTCCCATTGGAGAGCCGGGTCCAGCCCATCCGCTTGCTGTGGCCGTACATAGATGCCCTGGCGCATGCCTCGCCTGAGCAGCGCCAAAAGACCCTATTGGAACGCGCTGTCCGCATCGCTAAGGCCGTTGAAAGCAGGCCGCATAGTATGTGATGCAGTCCAGGTCACGGAGCTACAAGCACCGGTGACGATGGCTTTCCCCGACCAAAGCCCACCACAGCCAGACGTGCGTGTGGTGCTACCGGTGACGCAGTACGCGCTTGAGGCGATGTGACCGGCTTGGTTTCTTTGCTCTGGGCTATCATGAGCGGACAAGGGGACAAGGACGACCATATGAAGATGACGCCGGAGCTGGCACAGGATATTGTGCGGCTGCAACCGTTGATGGACAAGGCAAACGAGCTTGGTGCGGACCCTCACACTGTCGCGGCTGCGTTCGCCGCCGGCCAAAGCATTGTGCGGGCACACAACCATGCTTTCGCCGAGTATTTTGCTGGGCGGTTGAGCAGCGTCGCGCTTTCGTACAATCGTGGAGAGTTCAATTTCTCTTTCAAGGACGCCGCAGATGCGTCCCAAGCCTTCACGATGTTGTCAATGCAGCAAGTCAACGACGCCAAGTCCAAGGCAATTTCCGGGGCGACGGTCAACTTGCTGCTCAAAGACATGCAGTACAAATCGAGCTTTGAAAGTGACCAATCCTACGTGACGGCAATCCTGATGATTGCACACTCGATGTACGCCTTTCGCGTGTCCACTTTCAACCAGTTTGTGGCTGAGGGTGGGCGCAGCCAGGGCGCGACGTTTTGGCGCTACTTTGTAATTGGTGCCGTCACTGTTGGCATTGCTTACTTCATCTTGGGCTAGAAATGGGCATTCATGCGGTCTATCGCAGATGGGTTCCGAGCAAGCTCGATCATCTCGTGAGCTTCTTAGTTGTGCTGGTTTTAGCTGTCATATGCTTTGCATACGACAAAGATCTCTACGACGGAATACCGAAGACGCTGGGTTCTGTCGGCGGCTTCCTCACAATCTATGCGGTGATTTTTGCCATCATTGAGCTTGCGCGGACCCGCTCTGCAGCTGAACTTGCCGAGCAAGCTGCTGAACTTGCGGAGCAGAAGGTTGCGGAAGTTGTCAAAGTTGTAGAGGACTTGATGACGGCTCGTGAGATATCGGAGTGTCAAGCGGCCGTGGAGTACGCCCTCGATGGGATCACACGAAGTGAGGGTATTTCCGGCAGCCACATTGTAAAAATTATTCGTCTGTATTCCCAAGTCTTTCCGCTTGAGATGAAAGATGAGCGCTCGCGCCACCGTAAGAATCGCACGATTTTGGAGTCTTACGAGTTCAGTGCGTCAGACGCAGCGAAAGCTGGTGTTCCCAAGAAAACCAAAAGAGCGCTGCTTGAAATATCAGGGCACTTAGCTGAAGAGCAAGGTCATACAAAGCATATTAAGGAGGGTGGCGCATGATTCCCAAGGTCTTCCAAGGGTTCATTAAAAAGGTCTTGCAGCAGACTGAATCGGGCATGCTCGTTTGGAGCGAAGGGGAGTTTGGCTCATACGTGTGTGACCACAAGGAGTTCACTCTTTACATCAAAAGGCATTTTAATGAAGATCGCGACAGGGAAAGCGTAATGTTTCGCTTTAGAAGTGGCGATAAATACACGCCTTTTGTTGTAAATGACGATGATGCCGATTTCGACCAAATGGTTCGCCTGTTTGACGCGATTGTCGCAAATGCCAACACGGTGTCGGAAGATCTTGGTAAGTTTTTTGATTGATTTGCGGGCTTGAATTTTGTGCCCCGGAGGCTATAAATGGCATGTGTGAGGGCGGCTTGTCTTCTCCTTCTTTCATTTGCACTTCTTGTGGTGCCGAGCGTGCACGCGCAGACCTATCGGTATGGTCCCGATGAAGTCAGCCTGTACGGCACACTCGTGTCCATGCCAGGGGAGACGGCGGATGGGAAGAAATACATGTACCCGGCCATTCAGTTGTTCACTCCCATCTCAGTGCAGGCGCAGGACGAATATTCGCCATATGCCGGTGGCGTCTTGCTCATCCAGTTGAGTTTGACTGATGGCCTTATGCGCACATATCAACGGCTTAAAGGTAAGCGGGTCAATATGACCGGAACGCTTTATCACTCGCATACAGGGTGGCACCAGACGCCTGTGCTGATTACGGTGACGGACATCGCCGAAGCGAAATAGTTGAGGCGATGGGTTACTGAGGCTATGGGCGCATTCGTTCGCCCATCTTTAGAGTAGTTGTGTCACCTCACTGATCAATCGATTGGTTCCTTGCCTGAGAATTTCATACACCCCAAGCCGCTCTTGTTGCGCCCGGAACAGATCAATCATTCGTTCGACTTCATAGCGGTCGTAAGAGTTGTGTTTCCTGATCGTATCCAGTTGCATGAAATCGTCGGCGCGCAAGTTGTCGATTGTAGCGACTTCGATGACGGCATCCGAACCGCCAAAAATAATTTCGACAGTCTTGCTTGCCATTGGCTGAGTTCCAATGTGGATTTGATAGTTGCGCAGCATCCGCATGAAATGAAGAAGTGGACTTGTGCTGTTCGTTATCCGATAGGCGTGTCCTGCGTTCTTCATCGCCTCTTCTATGCCCACGAACTCTGTTAGCGCAGCACGCACGTGCATTGCTACGTGTAGCGCAGCCGGAACGCCATCTCGCAAAGGGATATCGGCACCACCTGAGAGAAAAAGCATGTACAGACTTGATGCCGCCCGCTCGTAGAGCTGGGGCACGGTCTGCAATGCTGTCGATGGTGGTCGCCAAAATATGTCTCCCTCAACGATATCGGGGTAGTCATCAAAATCCAGTTGAACCTTCATGTGTTCATCGCCTTGGCTATGCGTGATGTTATGTCGATCACGCCTGGCTCTTCAAATAGTGCGCGCCGGAAGTAGAGAGTGTGGCTATTGGTGTGCGCACGGTAGCGCCCAAGTCTTTGAACAACATGCAATGGAATCAGCGCGGCGTACTCAACGATCAGGTTGCTGTTGAAGGCCACTGCGGCCAGTTGATCAAAAGGCCCTGATGAAAGATTCCGCAACGCGCTCAATTGCGTGCTCTTGTTGGCTGCGGTCAGTCTTCTGCCTTTGATTTGATACCGCGTTCCGTCCTGTCCCACAGCATCAAACCCAGCCTGGGAACCGGACGCCAACGTGGCATTGAGGGCGCGGGCTACCAACGTCTCTGTGTAGTCGGCCACGGGGTTGTTCGATGAGCGTATGACACCCCGCTTCCGCAATGCATCCATGACGGTGCAATGGAGTTCTAGGAGCTGCCTGTCGGTGAGTTCGTCGGTGTTGATACGCACGCACGTTTTCCTCAACGGTCCTTTGTGGGCGGTGATCTGGTGGGCTTACCGGGCTTCCATGCTAGTTATTTCGGTGCGTCTGTGTGTACGCGTACTCAAAGCTGTGGGCACATGCTTGGCACTTGCACTTCGCACGCCAATATTCAGTTGTTCGCGTTATGCGGTGCCCTGTTGAGCTTGGTTGCCCCGTCCGACGCTTTCTGTTCACAATACGCTCTCCGAGCTTTTCGAGCGCGCCCGCTTCCTTGCACTTTGGGCACTGCTTTTTGATGTCTCGGCGGTAGAAGGCCAACGCGCGAAGACCCACGCCCAAGACAAGGATCGCGCCGATTGCGTAGGTGCTCCAATGTGTGCTTTTTTTTGGTTCTTCTCCCCTCAGATGGGAGAAGAACCAAAAAAAAGCCCGCTATAAGCGGGCGAGGGTGATGGATTTCGCACCTCATTCTTTAAAGGTAATTTTGAAGGCATCCATATCTTCCGGGGACAGTTCCGTGGCTGGTTCAGCCTTTTTCTCCGCCAGAACTTCCTTGGTGATGCGACTCGTGTTCTTGTAGTTCCGCTTGGTATAAGCGGGCTTGGTCTTGTTGGCGGCGTGGAGCGCGCAAAGCGTGCTGATGAAGGGGCCATCGACGCCCGGAACGTTAATCAGCAGCGCAATCGCGTCTGGACTTGCGCCCTCTTTGACGTTTTCAACGATGCGGTTTGTGGAGTGCATCATCCGTACGTCGATATCGTGGATTTTTCTGGCCATATCATTACTCTCTTGCCGGAGCGGCGAGGGAAGGTATAGGCAAAAATTTCGGTAAAGACAAGCTGCAACTCTCCGTATGATGAACGGTGGGGCCACACGCGCTACGCACGCTTGAGTGATCCACCACCAAGTCTAGGGACGCTGCCTGCACCGCAACCCAAGCGCCAGTGGTTAGGGGGCTGAATGAACCAACGTGCAATTTTTCAGCATCGGTGTGCCTGAGACATGCCCGTTGCCTAAGCAATCGAGGGTGACTGGCTGTCCAGTGCGCAAACCAGTAAGTTCGTCCTTACGGGCCGGGTCCAGCACAGCCACGGGCCGGTCGTGGATCCCCGTGCCTTCCAAGGCCAGGAGAGGTGAGCGACGGTACAGGGAGGGTTCCTCGGCAACCACCCCAGTGACCCGCAGCCGTTGGCCCTTGTAGCGCCTGTCGGAAACGGCAGCGTCACGCGCGTACGAGGCAACCAGCACGGTGGACTCCACGGGAACTGGGGGCGAGGGGTTCCCAACAGTCGCCAGAAGCAAAGCGGTCGAAATTAGGCTCATGTCGGTGTGTAATGGGGGGGCAAGACCCAATGCTGCACGCATGCATTTGGAGATCGCATTGACCACCATGATTTTGACCCGCGAGCAGATGTTTGCGCTGGCAGACCAATTGTCGGTCCACGCTAAGGAAGGAACAATCACGCCAAGGAGAGTGGATCAACTGGGTGCGCTCATTGATGCCGCAGGCGAGAGCGTTGATCTTGAGTTGTTGCAGCACTGCATCGACGTGATTGGACAATGCGGTGTTTTGGAGGATAGGCGGAATGGTTGTTCGTTGCATTACCTGCACGCGAATGCTTTGGGCTGGCTTTACATACACCGCCACACTGATGAGAACGCGCTGTCATGGAGCCAGCCGGACAACGCCGCACAGATATATCAGTTGCGCTCGGCTATCGCGCATGAGGGGTATTCGGAACACCCAGCTGAGTATCGTGCACAGATCCACTCCAACCTGGGTAACGCATTCAACAAGACTGGTCGCGTGTTTGACGCACTTGAACAGTGGCGAAAAGCCTTGACTCTTGACCCGATGCTGGCGATGGCGCGAGGCAATATGGGTGGCGCGTTGCTGTTCTATGCCCGCAACCTGTATGACGCGGGGCACAGCGAATGGATCTGCATTGAGGGTCGCGCCCAACTGCGTGCAGCCGTCGCTATTGGAGCACACGGCGCTACATATTTTGAGGCCGCAGAACGCTTCCAACGGATGCTGGAAACGGTTGAGTCCGGCATGGATCAGTACGGTATTGACCGCAATCCGGATCTCGCTTGGATGGATAAGTTCTCACTTGGCAGGAGCTACCAGGAGAAGCGGTATCGCCGTTGGTGCCTGGACAACAGGCTGTTCCTCAACCCGATGAACGATGGGTACACACGGTCTGTGGCTGCAACCGACTCTCTTGCGATTCCGACCCATCGTGCGGATGGTGTTGGGATCTCGTACCTCGCAGCGTTCAACCAACTCAAGCAGGAGTACATCTACGCCCGCTGGTGCTTGTTCGCAGGGCAGGATGGTCAGGCAACGCATCCGGCCGACCGCGAGGTAATGTTGTCGTCCAACGCCGACAGTGCGCGCTATAGCATTGCCATTGAGCAGACCACGACCGCGTTCCGTGCCGCCTACTCGCTGTTGGACAAGGTTGCGTACTTCGTGAGGGATCGGTGGGAGGTTGACGCCGACCGAAAGGACGCGGACTTTGCCCGGCTGTGGAAAACCAAGCCCAAGAAGAACATTGAAACAACCATTCGTTCCGAATTCGAAGAAAGCCAGAATATCTGGTTGCACGCACTGTGCAGCCTGTCCGAAGACATCTTCAACGAGAACACGAGGCGTCACGCGGCCCCCGATGCGAAAGAGTTGCACATCGTCCGCAACAGCCTTGAACACCGGTTTTTCAAAATAGTTTGGTCCCGATCAGAGTGCGACGAAGCATCGATGCATCATGATCGTTTGTCCGAACAGATGCCCCTTGATGAGTTCCAATGCAAGGCCTTGCGTGTGCTGGTCATGGCCCGCTCTGCGATCATGTGTCTGTGCTTTGCGTTGCACCGTGCTGAGAGGCAGCGTCAAGAAGTAGACGATGCACTAGCGGTGTCGTTTGGGGTTCAGTCCATACCCGTTGATCTGAAAGGGGAGCGAACCCATCTTTATCCGTAATCCAAGATATCTAAGACCAACACAGGGGAAAGTGAGTGAAAAGGATCTTCGCTGTAGCAGCATTGATGGGGTGTGGAAGTCTGTCCGCCGCGCCTTTTCCGCTCTCAACGGCGTGCACGCTGGAAGAGGGGGCGACGCTCCCACCGACCTTTGCTGGGCACGACATGGTGGCGGTGTACAACGCATTGAAGTCGATACCTGGGAAGGACGAATTTGAGAGTGAGGCAGATCACGCCACACGCTCCAAGGGCGCGGTTGCTGCACTTCCTGCGGCCATCGCTACAGGCCAACTGTGCGCTGGAAGCATGGTGATTAGGGCGCTGGACAACACGTGGAAGTACAACGCTGAGAAGAAGCAGTACGAAGGGGATGTGCTGTACCTAAAGATGCATCGTGTGGGTGGCTACTACGCTCCCCTTTATGGAAAGGAGACGAAGAGGCGTGAGAGTTCTTACGTAGGCACCAATGCCTACGGTGTGAGTGCGCGCATCCCCAAAACTGAGCGGAAAACCTACCAAGTGGCGCTACCACAAAAAGCACTCATCACTGCTGTCTCCCATACACAGGGCTTGGAAACGGACTATGAAACCGTCGATGCCATTCTTCCGATGGAACCCGCAGACGCTCGCTCTTACAAGGGCCGTCTGACGCAGGTGTTCCAGTACGAAGTTGTCCCGCCACTCATCACGCAGAACACCGAACGCGAATACCCGACTATTGATCGTCCAACCCACTACGAGGACGAGCAGCACTTCATTGAAGGACGCTTGCTCAAGATTGCGGTGGTGGACGTCCAAACCGGCAAGGTGCTCAAGGTGTACGAATTGGGAGACGGACAGTGACGTTCAAGCTCGTTGACGTTGAAGAGCTGATTGCACGGGCCAAAGCGTCGGGCGTAAGCAAGATCAGCGTGGACGTGCCGTTGCTTGCGTCGTACAGCAACGATGCGTGCGTGACACAGACACAGTGGATGTCAGGCCCACACTGCACTAAGAACTACGCTTGGCTGCATGTGGACGGGGAGGGTGTGCCGTTCTACGCGGGGTACGGGCTCGGTGCTTTTGCGTGGCAGAAGAACGGAGGTATCGCCTGGGAGTGGTTCGTCCGCGAACGACTGGGCGGTGAGTACCGCGTGGTGGTCCTGGCCGTTGGCATGTCTGAGGCTCATGCTCAAAGCATCTTTGAACAGATGCTAGAGATGTACAACACGCGGTTGCTCAATCAGGCCAGCTTCCATCGTGGTATGGACTACGCAGCACTCAAAATTGAAAACGAGAAGAAGGCAGCAATCCGCCCTTACTACCGTATCGTCCTGAGCAAGAAGCCAGCTGCAGAGATCTTCCAGGCGGCATTAACGGCTCAACAGATGCAGTACGACCTCAACCCCTACCGAACCGAAACGGGCCGCTTTGGTGAAGTGTTGAAGGCCATGGGCGCGTACCGGCCAATCAATACGTCCTTCATCACTTACATTGTTGAGTGGCACATGGGACAGGATGATCTTGCGGCCGCACGTGACGCGTTGGATGAGTTCAAGAGGCGTGCTCCACGCCACAACGACCATGACAGGGTTACGAGGCTGGACAAACTTGTAGCGCGCGGGCGCTTCTTCCGTCGTCCACAGTGGTTGGGTCCGTTGAACGAACAGGACACATCACAATGAACTGCTTGCCCTTTGACGCACCCGCACGCTGAGACAGGCTGAGACGCTACGAGAAACAGCCTGTGTCCATGCATGTGTCCATGCGGGGTGCGTCCACCATAAGGCATAAAAAACCCTTGCAGAGCAAGGGTTTATGAGTCGATACTGTTCCTACGCCAATGGTGCTTCATCAGCGGGGTGTGTTCGGGCTGCTTCTCTGTCACGCGGGGTCCATCACAGTCGGGGGCAGCCCGGAAGGCCGCCTGGTCGGCCATTGTAGGGGAGGGGGGCGGGCAGGGCGAAGGGCGTGCGGCGCAAGCGGCACCGGCGCGATGCGCAGCCGCTCAGTCCGTGCGCAGCTGCAAGGTGGGATGGGCGGCGAACACCTCCATGATGATGTCGAAATAGGTCTGGCCGACGCCGCGTTCCAGCGCGTCCAGCTGGGTGGCGATTCTCGCGGCATTGAACATGCCGGGCCGCGCCTGTTTTTCCTGCAGCCAGGCGCGGGTGGCCGCCACCCCGAGCGCGGCGCGGCTGTGTGCGATGTGCGTCCAGTGCACGGTGGCGGACGGGTGCCCTGCCAGTGCGCCGTAGCCGCCATAGAGCAGGTCATCGAGCGCATCCAGGCTTGGGGCCAATTGCCAGTCCTCGCTGGCCATGAACACGCGATTGATCTCGGCGTAAAAGCCGGCGATGTCGTGGATGGCGCTTCCGTCCAGCACCAGGGTTGGGCCGGTCATGCCCAGGTCCGCGCGTCCAGGTGCTGCGCGCACCAGGCGGTGGTTGTCGACGGCAGGGTGGGTTCATGCATCGGCAGCAGTCCTCGTGACGCGTTTGGTGTGTGACTTCCCGAGACGCGAAGTGGGCGGTCACCACGGCAGGTTCCAGCAACCGATTGTGCGGGCAACAAGGTGCTGTCCGACGCTCTTCTGCTCGTGGTGCACTGCAGCGCAGTGGGCGGTCGAAACAAATGCTATCCAATGAATGTCCGGGACCGCACTTTTAAAGGGCTTTCAATTCTGCAGACTGCGCGGGTTGATGAGGGAAAACCATGCGTAGCAAGCTGTTCGTCCCCGGCGCCCGGCCGGAACTGTTCGACAAGGCCATGGCCGGCGAGGCCGATGCGCTCTCTTTCGACCTGGAAGATTCGGTGCCCGAGGCCGGCAAGGCCCAGGCTCGCGACCAGATCGCCGGCTTCCTGCGCCGCGTGCAGGGCCGCCCCGGTGGCAAGCAGTTGATCGTGCGCAGCAACGGTACCGACAGTACCCATTTCGGCGCGGACCTGGATGCGGTGGCGCTCCCCGGCGTGGACCTGCTCAACCTGCCCAAGATTGAATCGGTGGCTCAGCTGCTGGCGGCCATTGTCCGGCTGGAACGGGCTGAGCGGCGCAATGGCGTGACGCGCCCGATCGGTCTGCTGATCAACATCGAAACCCCCAAGGCCCTGCGCATCGCCGCCGAACTGGCCGGCGCGCACCCGCGCGTGGCTGGATTGCAGCTGGGGCTGGGCGACCTGTTTTCGCCCAACGGAATCGACCGTGAGCCGAGCAATGTGCATGCCACGCTGTTCGCGCTGCGGTTGGCCGCCGCCGAAGCCCAGGTGTTCGCCTGCGACGGCGCATTTCCGGACGTGGCTGACAGCGACGGCTTCCTGGCCGAGGCGCAGATGGCCCGGCAGTTGGGCTTCATCGGCAAAAGTTGCATCCACCCGCGCCAGGTTGGCCTGGCCAATGCCACCTTCAGCGTGCCGCCAGCGATGCTCGAAGAGGCGCAGCGGATTGTTGCCGCCGCCGCCGGTGCCGAAGGGCAGGGGCACGGCGCGTTCCTGTTCGAAGGCCGGATGATCGACCTGCCGTACCTGCGCCGTGCTCAAGCCCTGCTTGCCGCGTCCTCTCCCCCGCTTGCCTGATTGCGGTATCGGGATGCATCGACCACTGTCTCTTACCTGCGCTTTTGCCGGCTTCGGCGTTGCCGCACTTTTCCCGGGTAATTTCATGCACAAGCCTGCACCGTCCGCGTTCCTTTCCACCGTGCTCCGGCGCTGCGCGCGCAGCGTGCGGCTGGTTGCCGCCGCTGTCCTGCTTGCCGGTAGTGGCGCGGTGGCCGCCGAGAGCCTGACCACGGTGGCGGCCGGCAACCTGCCGGCACTGCCGGCGCAGATTGCGCCGGGCGGGCTGGTACATGTGGACGGGCGCCTGGTAGCACTCAGCCATGACGGTGCCTGGGAACTGCGCGCCGACAACAAGGCGTGGGATGCGTTGCCGGCGCCCGCCGCCGGGCAGCTCGATGGACTTGAGGGCAGCGTCAGCGCGGCCGGGCGCACCTATCTGTTGCAGGGCTTGGCTCCGCTCGGCGACCGCCTGCAGCCGGTGGTGCTGAACAACGGCGCGCTGGTTTTCGGCGCGGCCATTGCGCTGCCCGAGCCGCTGCGCAACGCGCAGGCGGCGACCCTCGGTGACGCGCTGTATCTGGTGGGCACCGATGCGGCTGGCAGTGCCCAGCTCTACCGCCGCACCGCGGCGGCAAGCACTGCCGCCTGGCAGCATCTGGAGGACCTGCCGCAGCAGGGGGTTGCCAGCGCATTGCAGGCGCAGAAAGGCGCGCTGTACCTGGGCCTGCGTACCGGCGCGGGCAGCGACCAGCTGTGGCGCCGCAACGGGGACGCCAGCTGGCAGCAGGTCGCGTCGCCGGACGGCACCCTCGTCGCCGGCTCGATGCGCGCGCTGGGCCAGGCGCATCTGCTGATGCTGGTGAAGGACGGCAGCGGCGTGATCCACGCGCGCACCTTCCACACCATCACCGACGCATGGACGACACTGGATACGCCGATTGCCGCAGCGCCGCAGGCCGTCACGGCGTGGGGCAACGGACTGGCCTGGGCAACCGCGGGCGCGACCGGCAGCCAGCTCCAGTACGCCGAAATGCAGGGTGGCAAGCACCTGCTGCGCTGGCTGGACTGGACGGTGATCGGCATCTATCTGCTGGCCATGCTGGGCATGGGCTTCTACTTCTACCTCAAGGATAAGAACGCTTCCACGGCGGACTTCTTCGTCGGCGGGCGCTCGATTCCGTTCTGGGCAGCCGGCATCAGCCTGTATGCCACCAACACCAGCTCGATCAGCTTCATCGCCATCCCGGCCAAGGCCTTCGATACCAACTGGCAGTACCTGACCAACAACCTGATCGCGGTCGTCGGCCTGATGTTCGTGGCGGTCTGGATCGTGCCGCTGCTGCGTCGGCTGGACCTGATGAGCGTGTTCTCCTATCTGGAGACCCGCTTCCATCCGGCGATCCGCATGCTGTCCAGCGCGCTGTGCATCGTGATGCAGATCGGCAGCCGCATGAGCGTGATCCTGTTCCTGCCGGCGCTGGCGATCTCCACCATCACCGGCGTGGATGTGGTCTGGTCGATCATGCTGATGGGCGTGTTCACCATCATCTACTCCACCGTGGGCGGCTCCAAGGCGGTGATCTGGACCGATGTGGTGCAGGTGATCGTGATGTTCGGCGGTGCCTTGTTCGCGATCGGCTTCATCTTCCTGCAGACCGGCGGCGACATGCCGCAGCTGCTCAGTGCGGCCGCGGCGGAGGACAAGACCAAGCTGTTTGATTTCAGCTTCGACCTGACCAAGGCCACGGTGTGGGGCTTCATCTTCCTGGTCGTGTTCGATGTGGTGCTGACCTTCCCGAAGGACCAGGTGCTGATGCAGCGCACGCTGTCCACGCGCTCGGACAAGGAAGCCGGGCGATCGATCTGGGCCTTCGCCGCCATCATGATTCCCGGTGGCTTCGTGTTCTACGGCATCGGCACGGCGCTGTGGATGTACTACCGCAACAACCCGGAGCGCCTGAATCCGCTGTTGCCGATCGATGCGACCTTCCCGCTGTTCATCGCCGCCGAGCTGCCGGCCGGTGTCACCGGGCTGATCATCGCCGGCATCTTCGCGGCGGCGATGTCGACCCTGTCGAGCATCATCAACTCGATTTCCACCCTGGTTTCCGTCGATTTCTACCAGAAGCTGGTCAAGAACCCGAATGAAAAGACCGCCGTGCGCGTGGCCGAATGGTCCGGCGTGGGCGTCGGGCTGATCGGCATCGGCATCGCGCTGGTGATGAGCCGCTACGACATCCACTCGCTGTTCGATGTTTCGATCGAACTGGCCGGCCTGCTCGGCGGCGGCTTCGCCGGTGCCTACACGCTCGGCATGTTCACCCGCCGGGCCAACGCGCCGGGCGTGGCGATCGGCGTGGCCGGGTCGGTGCTGATCACCCTGGTCTGCTGGAGCATGGACCTGGTGCACCCCTACTTCTACCTGGCGATCTCCATCCTGCTGTGCATCGTGATCGGCTACGTGGCCAGCCTGTTCTTCCCGGCGCCGACCCGCTCGCTGAAGGGGCTCACCATCTACAGCGACACCCCGGCCGAAGCGGCGGCCCCATGACCATCACCCCTGGCGTGGCGGCGCGCGGGCCATTGGTCCAATCGCATTACGCCGGTGGCTCGTGTAGGTTGCTGACGCGCTGAGAGGTAAACCGTGGAAACCCAGTTCCTGAGTACGTTCGTCACAGTGGTGGACCGCGGCTCCATGGCCGCCGCGGCCCGCTCGCTGCATATCACCCCGGCGGCGGTCGCCCAGCAGATCCGGACGCTGGAACGCGAGCTGGGCGCACCGCTGATCGCCCGCGCCGGGCGAACGGTCAGCGTCACCGAGGACGGCGCGCGCATCCTGCAACGGGCGCGCGACCTGCTGCGCCAGGTCGCCGACCTGCGCAGCGTGGCCAACGAGAACGACATCGCCGGCGAGCTGCGGCTGGGTGCGTGCCCGACCGCACTGGCGGGCCTGCTGCCGGACATCCTGTCGCGGATGGTGGCGACCTTCCCGCAGATCAATGTCTTCATCAAGCCGGGCTACTCGGCCGATCTGTACCGGGCCGTGGAGGCGGGCGATCTGGATGCGGCGATGGTGCTGCAGGCACCGTTCGCGCTGCCCAAGACCTGCAAATGGCAGCAGCTTCGCGAGGAACCGCTGGTGGTGCTGGCACCGGCCCACCTGGGCAGCCGCGACCCTCACGAGCTGCTGCGCGAGCAACCGCTGATCCGCTACGACCGCCACGAATGGGGCGGGCGCCTTGCCGATGACTATCTGAGGCAGGCCGGCATCGTGCCGCGCGAACGGTTCGAGCTCAATGCGCTGAACGCCATCGCGGTGATGGTCGACCGTGGGCTCGGCGTATCGCTGGTGCCGGACTGGGCCAAGCCCTGGCCGGAAGGCTTGAATGTCGTGCGCATTCCCTTGCCGCAGTGCAGCGAACCACGCCGGATCGGGGTGGTCTGGTCGCGTTCGTCGGTGCGCATCCGCCTGGTGAACGTGCTTCTGGAAGAGGCGCGCGTCGCGTTGACCGAGCCGCAACGCTGACACCACGGGTTCTCGCGTGGTGTGCGGTGCGAGGCGAAACAAATCCTAGGCTTTGAACATACCTGAGCGCAGTTCTATCGCCGTGGAGCCGCGCCTAGGCTCTCGCCTCGTTGCCGGACAGGACGTGGAGACCCGCAAGGGAACCGCATCGACCGGCGGAGGGGCGAAAGCCCACGCGCGTCATCGGTGGCGACGGCTCCCCGGCCGGCTGTCCCGCATTTCCATATCGGGGGGGAGAAACGAATGATCAAGCCACTTTCCGCGGCCATCAGCACTGCACTGTTCGCCTGTGCCATCAGCCCTGCCATGGCGCAGAGCACGACGCCGACCGATCTGGACCAGGTGATCGTGACCGGCAGCCGGACCCCGATCTCGATCGAGAAGGTCCCCGGTGCAGTGACGGTGGTCAACCAGGAGCAGGTGCAGCGCACCCTCAACCTGACCGAAGACGCGACGGCGGTGCTGGCGCGCATGGTGCCGGGTTACTCGGAGTCCTCGCAGGCGATGAGCAACAGCGGCGAAACCCTCCGCGGCCGCGTGGCGCTGCGTCTGTTCGACGGCGTGCCGCAGGGCTCCCCGCTGCGCGAAGGCAGCCGCAATGGCACGTTCACCGACATGGGCGTGATCGGCCGCATCGAGGTCATCAACGGCCCGTCGGCCGCCGAGGGCATCGGTGGCGCCGGTGGCGTCATCAACTATCTCTCCAAGAATCCGGAAGTGGACGGTCACCAGACCACGGTGAGCACGCGCTACGGCACCCAGTTCAAGGATGACAGCGGGCAGTCCAAGATCGGCATCACCCACACCTTCAAGGGCGATGCCGCCGACTTCCTGATCAGCGGCGCCTACATCGACCGCGGCATCGCCTACGACGGCGACGGCCGCCGGGTGGGCTTGAACACCTCCGGCTCGCTGTCCGATTCCTACAGCAAGAACCTGTTCCTCAAGGGCGGCTACAACTTCGGCGAGGGCCAGATGCAGCGCATCCAGGCCAGTTACAGCAACTTCCACATCGGTGGGAAGCACAACTACATCCCGGTCGAAGGCTGCCGCTACGACGCCGTGGAGTGCCCGGTGCCGAGCACCAACACCGCCGAGAAGGGCTCGATCAAGGATTCGCTCGCCGAGTTCAACGATTTCGAACAGTTCGCCGCCAAGTACACCCATGCCGACTTCTTCGGCGGTGACCTGAGCGTGGATCTCTATTGGGCCAAGCAGGCGATGCGTTATGTGCCGGAGAACGGCACGGACCGCCAGCTGGTCAAACCGGCCCCGCCGGAAGACCAGCGCATCTGGGACCAGTCGGAGATCAACTCCGAGAAAAAGGGTCTGCGCGCCGCCTATGCCTACAGCGGCCTGTTCGCGGTGGAGGGCCTGCGCCTGCGCACTGGCCTGGACCTGGTGGAAGACACGGCTGAGCAGCGCCTGGCGTTGACCGACCGGGTCTGGGTGCCGCCGATGAAGTACACCAGCCTGGCACCCTACGCGCAGCTCAGCTGGGACATCGGCCCGGTCACGCTGGATGCCGGCATCCGCCGCGAAGACGGCCAGCTGGAGATCGACAGCTATACCACCACCGCCTACCGCGACTTCACCCCGGTGCAGGGCGGCAAGCTCGACTACAAGGCCAACCTGCCCAACTTCGGCGCGATCTGGCGCATCACCGATGCGTGGTCGGTGTTCGCCTCGTATTCGGAAGGCTTCGGTATCGCCAACGTGGGCATCCCGCTGCGCAACATCCAGGCCAACAGCCCCTGCAAGGCGGTGGCGTGCATCGCCGATCTGCAGCCACTGATCACCAAGAACAAGGAAGTGGGCTTCAACTGGCGCGGCGAGCAGGCACAGGTCGGGATTTCGGGGTACCGCTCGACCTCCGAGTTCGGCTCGTCGCTGACGGTGGACAAGGTGACCGAGGACTTCATCCTCACCCGCGCACCGACCCGTATCGAAGGTGTGGAGTTGAACAGCGCCTGGACCTTCAACGACCAGTGGAAGGCGACGCTGCTGTACTCGCGGATCCGCGGCCAGACCCAGTACTACGACGGCTCGGGCCTGAACAAGGAGATGGGCATCCTCGACATCTCGCCGGACAAGGTCAACGCCTCGCTGACCTGGACGCCGAACGATCGTTTCGATGCGACGCTGGGCGTGAGCCGTACCTTCAGCCGCGACCTGCGCGAAACCTTCGTTAATCCGTCCAACGGCGCGGTCTATCTCAACGAAGAGGATACCTACGGCTACGCGCTGTGGGACCTCAGCATGAACTACGACACCGGGACCTACGGCAAGCTGTCGCTGGGCATCGAGAACCTGCTGGACAAACAGTACGTGCTGACCTGGTCGCAGCTGCCGGGCTGGCAGAACTTCTTCTCCGGCCGGGGCCGCATGGTGTCGCTGACCCACACCTTCACGTTCTGACCGTCACCGCCGGGCCGGCGCTGCGGAGCACTGCAGCGCCGGTCCGTTTTACTTGCCTTACCCTGTCATGACGTTACCGCCACTGACAGCAGGAGAGCGGATGTACTGGCCATCGCACGGACCGGCCCACGCCCGTCATTGCCGCCCCCGAGCACGCCTGGCCGTGCTCGCGTTGCTGACGCTGATCGTCGGGCAGGCCGCGGCGTCGTTGCCGGAGCCGCCGGCTGCACCGCCGGGATTGCCGGTGGTCGATGCCTTCCTGCACGCATCGACCGGCCGCCAGGGCTATACCGGCGCGGTCGCGCTGGTGATCCATGACGGCAGCATCGTGCATGACGCTGCCTACGGCTGGCAGGACCTGGCCCATGCCAGGCCGATGCGAACCGACAGCATTTTCCGCATCTATTCGATGACCAAGACGGTGGCCTCGGTGGCCGCCATGATGCTGGTGGAGGAGGGGCGGCTGGATCTGGATGATCCGGTGGCGCGTCACCTCCCCGAGTTCTCACACCTGCAGGTCTTCGCCGGGGGCACCGCCGCAGCGCCGCAGCTGCGGCCGGCGACGCAGACGCTGACCGTCCGGCATCTGCTCACCCACACCGCCGGTTTCGCTGCGGGCGGCGAGGGGTTCGAGGCCGTCACCGCGCTGCTGGAGCGCCAGCAGGTGCAGGCAGCGGACAGCCTGGCCGATTACACCGCCCGGTTGGCCCGCGTTCCACTCGCGACCGAGCCGGGCACGCGCTTCCGCTACGACAGCACCTCCATCGAGGTTCTGTCGCGATTGGTGGAGGTGGTGGGCGGGCTGCCGTTCGAGCAGTTCCTGCAACAACGCATCTTCCGTCCACTGGCCATGGCCGATACCGGCTTCGTGGTACCGGCGCGCGATCGTGCGCGGGTGGTCGAGCTGACCACCATGGGCGAGCACGGCGACCTGGTGCTTGCCGATGAGGCGCACGCGCGGGAACCCGGCAGCCCGCTGCGGCCGTATCCAAGCGGGGCCGGCGGGCTGTACTCCACGGCCGGCGACTATGGCCGGTTCGCGCAGATGCTGCTCGATGGCGGGCGCCATGGCGACACGCACCTGCTTCGTCCCGCCACCGTGGCCCTGATGATGCAGAACCAGCTGGTGCATACCGCCTTGCCCAGGCCGGTGACCGAGTTCAGCGATGCCGAGGGGTTCGGCCTGGGCGGTTCGGTGCTGCTGGACCCGGCCATGAAAGGACGCACCGCATCGGTGGGTGCGTTCGGCTGGTCGGGCGCGGCCTCGACCTACTACACGATCGACCCGGCGCGCCGGTTGGTCGCCATCCTGCTGCTGCAGCATCTGCCCGGTGGCAACGGCGACCTGCCGCGCATCAGTACGATGTTCTACAACCGCGTTGATGAGGCCATAGACCCATGAGTAGTGCGGCACGTTCCACCGTTCTCGTCGCCGGCTCGGCCAATCTCGACTTCCTCGTGCGCGCCGCGCATGTGCCGGCACCGGGTGAGACCGTGCTCGGCCATGGCTTCAGCACCTTCCCGGGAGGCAAGGGTGCCAACCAGGCCGTGGCCTGCGCGCGTGCCGGCGGTGCGACGACCCGGATGCTGCTGGCCCTGGGCGAGGATGATTTCGCCATGCCGATCGAAGCGTCGCTGCGGGACGCCGGGGTGGACCTGTCGATCGTGCGCGATCCTGCGCTGCCGACCGGCACGGCCTTCATCTGCCTGGCCGACAGTGCCGAGAACGCGATCACGGTCGCACCCGGTGCCAACCTGGCCCTGGGCGAGGAACACCTGCCCGCGCTGGACGGCGTCGACTGGCTGCTGCTGCAGCTGGAAACCCCGCTGCCCACCGTCACCGCGTATGCGCGCCGCGCCCGCCTGGCCGGGCTCAAGGTCGCCCTCAACGCAGCACCGGCGCAGGCACTGCCCGACGCGCTGCTCGCACTGCTGGATGTACTGATCGTCAATGAGGGTGAGCTCGACGTGGTGGCCGGCCATCCTCCGGACCTGGCCACTGGGCTGGCGCGCGTGCCGGTGCCCTGCGTGATCGTGACCCTGGGCGCGCGCGGCTGTCTGGCGCGGGTGAACGACACGGTGCTGTTGCAACCTGGGTTCCGCATCGATCCGACCGATACCACCGCCGCCGGCGACACCTTCTGCGGCACGCTGGTCGCTGCGCTGGCCGACCATCAACCGATGGCCGGGGCGTTGCTTGCCGCCACCGCAGCCTCCGCGCTGGCCTGCACCCGCCTGGGAGCGCAGTCGAGCATTCCCACCCGCGCCGAAGTGCTGGCGCTGCTTGCAGACCCCGCGCGCGTTCCCGATGCCGACGCCCATGCCGCGCTGGCGGCAGCGTGCGCGCGCTGATGTACCTCCTTTCCGTTTCCTGCTGGATGCCTTGCCCATGACCACGCCGTATCAGAGCCCCGACTACGACACCGACGCAGCCGACTACGGGCGTGAGGCGATCCGCACCGAGTACAAGTTCTCGCACGTGACCACCGGGCGCTACCTGCCGACCCCGGGCAAGGCGCCGGCGTGGCCGTTCGCCGACATCGGCAGCTGGATGATCGATGCCAATGCGAGTGCGGGTGATTGGCTGGAAGAACTCAAGGACTGGCGCCGCGAGCATCTGGTCCGGATCGGCTATACCGATGTGAATTACCGCCGCCCGGAACTGCAGTGGGCGCAGCGCAACTTCGTGCATGCGCAGATGATGGTCGAGGACCGTTACTTCTTCGACGCGGCCACCGGGCAGTACACCGTCGATCGATACCTGGATGATGTGACGGCGCGGTTTGGCGGGCTGGACTCGGTGTTGATCTGGTACATCTACCCGAACATCGGCATCGATGACCGCAACCAGTTCGATCTGGCGCACGACATGCCCGGCGGCCTGGCGGGATTGCGAACCGCGGTGCAGGCCTTCCAGAAGCGCGGCGTCAAAGTGTTCCTGCCGGCCAAGCCGTGGGACCACGGCACCCGCGACCCGGGCGTGACGCACTGGGATGGGCTGGCCGAGATCGTCAAGGCAGTCGGTGCCGATGGCATCAACGGCGATACCTTCAACGGTGTGCCACGGGCGTTCTTCGATGCCTGCGATGCACGCGGCAACCCGGTGGTGGTGCAGCCCGAGTCCACCATCAGTTCCGAGGAGCAGCTGATCTGGAACGTGCAGAGCTGGGGCAAGAAGGCGCCCGATGGCCCGGTGCCGCCCGTCTCCAAGTGGAAGTGGCTGGAGCCCCGCCACATGGTCAACTACGAGAACCGCTGGGGCCGCAACCGTAATCACGACCTGCAGTACTGCTTCTTCAACGGCATCGGCTACAACGCCTGGGAGAACATCTGGGGCGTCTGGAACCAGTTCACCCCGCGCGATGGCGAGGCCCTGCGCCGGATCGCCACGCTGTACCGGCAGTTCCCGCAGCTGGTGGTCTCGATGGACTGGGAGCCCTACCAGGTGTGCCTGCAGGGCGGCATTTTCGCCAGCCGGTTCCCGGGCGAGGGCATCGTGCTGCACACGTTGATCAACCGTAACGAGTACGCCGTGGACGGTGAGCAGATCGCGCTGCCGCATGCGGACGGCACGCGTTACTACGATGCGTGGCATGGCCGCGCGTTGACGCCGCGGATCATCGACGGCGCGGCGTACATCGAGCTGCCGATGGAAGCGCGCGGCTTCGGCGCGATCCTGAGTGTGGCTGCAGATACCGCGGTCGAGGGTCTGGACGATTTCCTCGCGGCGACCGCCGAGCGCGCACAGCAGCCCCTCAACAGCTACTCCGCCGCGTGGAAGGCCGCTCCGCAGGAGCTGCTGGCGATCGCCAGCACGCCCCCGCAGGCCGAGGCGCCGACCGGCATGGTCACGATCCCGGCCGGCGAGTTCCTGTTCCAGACGGGCGGCATCGAGATCGAGGGGTTCACCTGGGCCGGCCTGGATGTGCAGTTCCCGTGGGAAGACTGCGCGCGCCGCCACCATCGCCGGCGCATGACGCTGGCATCGTTCCATATCGATCGCCACCCGGTCACCAACGCGTCGTTCAAGCGCTTCCTCGATGCCAGCGGCTACCGGCCGGCCGATGCTCACAACTTCCTGGCGGACTGGAAGGATGGCGCGCCGCGTGCGGGCTGGGACAACAAGCCGGTGACCTGGGTCTCGATCGAGGACGCGCGTGCGTACGCGGCCTGGGCCGGGAAGCGCCTGCCGCACGCGTGGGAATGGCAGTACGCCGCGCAGGGCACCGACGGGCGCCTGTATCCGTGGGGCAACGCGTGGGATGCGGCGTGCGTACCGCGGGTCAATCGTGGCCGTCGCCTTACCCCGCCAGCCGATGTCGATGCGCATCCGCAGGGTGCCAGCCCGTTCGGTGTGCAGGACCTGGTCGGCAACGTATGGCAATGGACCGATGAGTTCAGCGATGCGCACACCCGCGCCGCTGTATTGCGCGGCGGCAGCAGCTACCAGCCGCAGACCTCGCACTGGTACTTCCCGCAGGCCTACCGACTGGATCAGCACGGCAAGTACCTGTTGATGGGACCGTCCAAGGATCGTTCCGGCACGGTCGGCTTCCGTTGCGTTGTGGATGCGGCATGAGCCGTCTGCATCCCGCCGCCCGCGGCATGACGCTGGTCCCGCTGCAGCAGGTCACCTTGCAGGGTGTGCTGGGCGATGCCTTGGCAGCCAACCGCAGCGGGCGGCTGAGCACGTTCGTCGTCGATGAGCACAGCGCGCCGATCAGCATCTTCAGCCAGGCGCACAAGCACCAGAACCACGAGGGCGACTGGTACGGCGAACATGCCGGGAAATGGCTGTCGGCCACCGCACGCGCGGTGGCGCAGGGCGGGCAGCCGCGGCTGGAGGCTTCGCTGCGCCGCGTCGCCGACTGGTTGATCAGCCAGCAGGACGACGACGGCTATCTTGGCAACTATGCGGCCGAGCGGCGCTTCACGGTGCCGCAGCCGCCCAAACCGGAAAGCTGGAACGGCGAGCCGGCGCTGCGCACCTGGGACATCTGGACCCACAGCTATCTGATCCTGGGGTTCCTGGAAACGTGGCGCGCGCTGGGCAATGCGGCCTATCTGCAGGCCGCGTGCCGGATCGCGGACCTGTGCTGGCAGGCGCTGGAGTCCGGGATCGACATCACCACCCTGGGCAATCATCACGGCATGTCTGCCACGGTGCTGCTGGATCCAGCAGCCGATCTCTACCTGGTCACGGGTGAGCCGCGCTACCTGGCGCTGGCCGAGCGCATCCTGGCGCAGGCCAATGCCAATCCGCGGCTGGCGCTGCTGGACAAGGCGCTGGCCGGCGAGGATGCGGCGTTCATCGCCACGGGCAAGGCCTACCAGCTCAGCTGGAACCTGGTCGGGCTGGCCAAGCTGTACAAGGCCACCGGGCATGACGAGCATCGCCAGGCTCTCGATCATCTCTGGCACAACATCCGCGAGCAGCACCTCACGCTGGGCGGCGGGCCGTGGGGTGGGGTGGCACACCGATCACGTGAAGTGTTCAATGCGCCGCGCACCTTCTTCCCGCAGGCCTATGTCGAGACCTGCTCGGTGCTGGCGTGGATGCAGCTCAACCGCGAACTGCTGGCCATTACCGGCCATGCACGCTACGCCGACGAACTGGAGCGCACCGCCTACAACGATCTGCTGGCGGCGATGGCCCCCAATGGCGAGGACTGGTGCTATTACACCTATCCCAATGGCCGGCGCGTACACACCACGTACTGGCGCTGCTGCAAGTCCAGCGGCGCGATGGCGGTGGAAGAGCTGCCGCAGGTGGCCTATGGGATCGCGGCCGATGGCGGGCTGCGGGTCAACCTCTACGGGCCGGGGGAGGCCACGTTGCTGCATGCGCAGGCCGGCGCGGTGACCCTGCTGCAGGCGACCCGATTCCCCTTCGACGGAACGGTGACGATCACCGTGCTGCCCGAATGCATCGCAGCCTTCAATATCGGCGTGCGGATACCGGGCTGGACCACGGGCGCGCGCATCGAGGTCAACGATCAGCCCGTGGCCGCCGAGGCGGGTGCCGACGGGTTCGTGCAGGTGCACAGGACCTGGCAGTCCGGCGACACCCTGCGCGTGTACCTGCCGATGCAGCCGCGCCTGCACCGGGCGGCCAATATCAACGTGCAGGAATCGCGTGCGCCGGATGGCGCGCCGGTGGCGCAGGAGGTACTGCGTTGGGAGTACGTGGGGCTGAGCTACGGGCCGCTGGTGTATGCCACCGGTCTGATTGACGGCTACAAGACGGACGAGACGGTACGCCTGCCTGACCTGCCGCCCTCGCAGTGGCTGCAGGTGGGTGAGGATGGCGGCGAGGGTGCGTCGATTACCCTGCAGCTGGACTGCCGTGGCCCTCTGATGTTCGAGCCCTACTACCGGTGCGGTGGCCGCGATCACGGCAGCTGGCGCCTGAGCTGGCTGTCGCTGGCGCCCTCGGACTGACGGCATGGCGGCGTTCGGCGGCCACGCAGCCGCCGACGCCGCAGCGTGCTTTTTGTCCACGCAGAACATACCCACACGATCTGTTTCTTCCCGTTGGCCAGGAGGAAACTTCCCTCAAGGTATCGAGTGTAGTGACCATGACCGGAAGCACCCCCAGTTCTCCATTCGCCATTGCCCAGCGGGAGGGCGCCATCGGGCCGTTGAGCGGCATCCGCGTGCTGGACCTGAGCGCCTACATCGCCGGCCCCTACGGCTGCACGCTGCTGGCCGACCAGGGCGCGGAGGTGATCAAGGTGGAGCCGCCGGTCGGCGACAACCTGCGCCGCTATCCGTCCACGCTGGAGGCGGAGAGCCGGGCGTTCCTCGGTGTGAACCGGTCCAAGCGGGGCGTGGTGCTGGATCTGAAGCAGCCCGACCAGCGTGCGGTGCTGATGCGCCTGGTGCGCGAGGCCGACGTACTGGTCCACAACTTCCGGCCCAGCGTGCCGGTGCGCCTGGGTATCGATTTCGACAGCCTGCACAAGCTCAACCCGCGCCTGGTGTACTGCTCGGTCACCGGCTATGGCGAGCAGGGGCCACTGAAGGACAAGGCCGGCTACGACCAGGTGCTGCAGACCATGACCGGCATGTGCACGATGCAGGGCAAGACGGGCGGCGCTCCGGAGATCCTGTATGGCTCGGTCGTCGATTACTACGCGGCGGCGCTGGTGGCGGCTGGTGTGTCGTCGGCGCTGTACGAGCGCGAGCGCAGTGGCGAGGGCCAGTTCGTCGGAGTGTCGCTGCTGCGCAGTGCGCTGACGATGCAGTCGGCGCGGATGATCTGGGCCGAGGGCGAGCCGGAGGGAGTCGGTCGCGATATGCGCTCTGGCGGTGTCACCGGCATCCATCCCACCGCCGACGGGTATCTGTACATCTCGGCCAATACACCGCGCTTCTGGCAGGCCCTGTGCGAGCGGATCGGGCTGCCGGAGCTGGCCGCCGACGTGCGCTACGACACGGTGCGCAAGCGTGCCACGCATGCCGAGGTACTGCTGCCGCAGCTGCACGCGGCACTGGCCGCACGCAGTGCACTGGCGTGGGAGACCTTGTTCGGTGAAGAGGTGCCCTGCGCGGCCGCGCGCCAGGTGGAGGATATGTTCGACCATCCACAGGTGCTGGCCGAGGCGATGATCACGTCGCTGCCGCATCCGCTGCTCGGCAGCTATCGCGGCATCACCCGGCCGATCGTGTTCGGCCGCACGCCTGGCCCGGAGCCGTTCGCGGCGCCGGTGTTCGACCAGGATACGGCGGCGGTCGGCGCGATGGCGTCGGTGTCCAAACTCTCCCAGCTGCGCGATCTGTCCGTGGTGGTTGCCGATACCGGCGATGTCGAGGCGATCAAGCGCTTGAAGCCGGTCGACTGCACGACCAATCCCACCCTGGTGAAGAAGGCGCTGGATCTGCCGGTGTATGCCGATCTGATCGACAGCGCGCTGGCCTGGGGC